>NZ_JBEOWI010000015.1:123861-139718 GCF_040296005.1 Kitasatospora sp. NPDC002551
CCGTCCCCGGGCCCCCCCCCCCAAACCCCCGCCCCCCAAATAAAATAACCCCCCCAAACCCCGGGGGGCGGGCCGCCGCCCTCCCCGCCGCCCCCCCCACGACCGGTGACGCGGGGGCACCCGCCCCGCGGGAACGGGTGCGCGCCGGGCTCAGCCGCCGGCGACCGCCGGGATGATCGAGACGTTCGCGCCGTCCTTGATCTCCGTCGCCAGGCCCTCGGCGAAGCGCACGTCGTCGTCGTTCACGTAGACGTTGACGAAGCGGCGCAGCTTGCCGGTGTCGTCCAGGATGCGGGCGGCGATCCCGGCGTGGTTCTTCTCCAGGTCGGCGATGACCTCGCCCAGCGTGGCGCCCTCGGCGGGCACCTCGCTGGCGCCGCCGGTGTAGGTGCGCAGGATGGTCGGGATACGGACGTTGGCGCTCATGGGGGTCTCCTCGGTGCGGTCGCGGTGCGGTCGCGGGGGGCTGGGCGGGTGGGGGTCGCGAAGGTCAGGCGGTCGCCAGGCCGGCGTCCCGGAAGGACTCCAGGGTCGGCCGGATGACGGCGGTCATCCCGGCCTCCGCGACGGCGTCGAGGGTCTTCAGGCCGTCGCCGGTGTTGATCGCGACGGTCTCCTTGGACGGGTCCAGCCGGCCGGTCTCGACGAGCTTCTTGAGCACGCCGATCGTCACGCCGCCCGCGGTCTCCGCGAAGACGCCCTCGGTGCGGGCCAGCAGCCGGATCGCGGCCACGACCTCCTCGTCCGTCACGTCCTCCACCGCGCCGCCGGTGCGCCGGGCGATGTCCAGCACGTACGGGCCGTCGGCCGGGTTGCCGATCGCCAGCGACTTGGCGATGGTGTCCGGCTTGACCGGCCGGATCACGTCGTGGCCGGCCTTGAAGGCGGCCGAGACCGGCGAGCAGCCCGCCGCCTGGGCGCCGAAGATCCGGTACGGCCGGTCCTCGACCAGGCCGAGCTTGATCAGCTCCTGCAGGCCCTTGTCGATCTTGGTGAGCTGCGAGCCCGAGGCGATCGGGATCACGATCTGCTCCGGCAGCCGCCAGCCCAGCTGCTCGCAGATCTCGTAGGCGAGCGTCTTGGAGCCCTCGCCGTAGTACGGCCGCAGGTTGACGTTGACGAAGCCCCAGCCCTCGCCGGCCGGGTCGCCGATCAGCTCCGAGCAGAACCGGTTCACGTCGTCGTAGTTGCCCTCGATGCCGACCAGCTCGCCGCCGTACACCCCGGCCATCACGACCTTGCCCTGCTCCAGGTCGTGCGGGATGAACACGCAGGACCGGAAGCCCGCCCGGGCCGCCGCCGCGCCCACCGCGCCGGCCAGGTTGCCGGTCGACGAGCAGGACAGCGTGGTGTAGCCGAACGCGCGGGCCGCCTCGATGGCGCAGGCCACCACGCGGTCCTTGAAGGAGTGGGTCGGGTTGCCGGAGTCGTCCTTGACGTGCAGCTGGGCGGTGAAGCCGAGCTCACGTCCCAGGTTGTCGGCCTTCACCAGCGGGGTCCACCCCGGGTTGAGGTTCGGCTTGGTCGCGACGTCCGCGGGCACCGGCAGCAGCGGGGCGTAGCGCCAGATCGACGCGGGACCGGCCTCGATCCGCTTGCGCAGTTCCTCGGCGCCCTCGCCGCCGAGGTCGTAGGCGATCTCCAGCGGGCCGAAGCACTCCACGCACGCGAAGCTGGGACCGAGCGGGAAGCGGGTTCCGCACTCCCGACAGGACAGCTGGGCTGCGGGGCCGAGGTCAACGGTGACGGGTGCGGCGGTGTCGATAGCCATGGGGCGAGGCCTCTCTCCTCATCTTCCCCGGGACGCGGTCGCGCCCGGGCCGGAATTGGCACCTGTCCCGCCGGGGCCCGAAGCCGTCCGCGCGAGAAGGTTGCCGGGACGTCAACGGGCCGTTCCCTCAGTCCCTCTGGATGAGCTCTGTGAAGTTGTGGTCCTGCTCAGCGGAGACCCCGGCGTGCGAAGGTCCGACCGCTGTACGAAGACTGTATCCGAAGGCGTCAACCCCGAACGGCACCGTCCGCCACGCGAGATGCCCCGTCCCACCCGGCCCCGTACCCGAACCCGCCGAGGAGCGCACCGTGCCCGCCGAACCGACCTCCGAGCTCCTCCCCGAGACGGCGTCCTGGCTGCGCCGGCGCTCGTGGAGCGCGGCCGACCGCCCGGTGCGCACACTGGCCGCGGCCAAGCGCGCACTCGGCCCGGCCGGCACGGTCAGCGTCGTGCTGCCCGCCCTGGACGAGGAAGCCACCGTCGGCGAGATCGTCCGGGTGATCCGCCGCGAGCTGATGGAGCGGCTGCCGCTGGTCGACGAGCTGGTGGTGGTCGACTCCGGCTCCGCCGACGCCACCGCCGAGGTCGCCGCCGAGGCCGGCGCCACCGTCGTGCACCGTGACGCGATCCTGCCCCGGCTGCCCGCCGCCCCCGGCAAGGGCGAGGTGCTCTGGCGCTCGCTGCTGGTCACCCGCGGCGAGATCGTCTGCTTCGTGGACGCCGACCTGCGCGAGTTCGACCCCGCCCTGGTCTCCGGCATCATCGGCCCGCTGCTCACCGAACCGGACATCCAGCTGGTCAAGGCGATGTACGACCGGCCGCTCGAAACGGACGGCGCGGTCGTGCCGGCCGGCGGCGGCCGGGTCACCGAACTCGTCGCCCGCCCGCTGCTCAACCTGCACTGGCCGGAACTCGCCGGTTTCGTCCAGCCGCTCGGTGGCGAGTACGCGGCCCGGCGCTCGCTGCTGGAGCGGCTGCCCTTCCCCACCGGCTACGGCGTCGAGCTCGGCCTGCTGGTGGACGCCCTGGAGACGGCCGGCCTGGACGCCCTCGCCCAGGTGGACGTGGGCGTGCGCCACCACCGGCACCAGGACGGCCAGGCGCTCGGCCGGATGGCCGCCACCATCTACCGCACCGCGCTGGAACGGCTCGACCGCACCCACCGGCTCAAGGCCTCCGCCGACCTGCTCCACCCGCGGCTCACCCAGTTCACCCGCGACCCGCGCACCCGCGCCTTCACCGCCCACACCCACCCGGTCACCGCGACCGAACGCCCCCCGATGCACACCGTGCCCGAGTACGCCACCCGGCACTGACACGTTTGCCACCCCGGACCCCCGGCAACCAACCAACCATGGGCCCTGACACGACCGAACGTTCGAATCCGACCGGCGCCGCCCCCGTCCTGGTGGCGTCCAACCGGGGGCCGGTGTCCTTCGGCACCGCGGACGACGGCACGCTGACCCTCCGCAGAGGCGGCGGAGGCCTGGTCTCCGGGCTCTCCGCCATCGACGACCCGGACGCCGTCTGGGTCTGCGCCGCGCTGTCCGACGCCGACCGCCGGGCCGCCCGCGAGGCCCCGGACGGCCGCCTCGACCGGGCCGGCCACGACGTCGGCGGACAGGCCGTGCGGATGCTCGACATCGACCCGCGGACCTTCGCCCGCGCCTACAACGGCATCGCCAACTCGACCCTCTGGTTCGTCCACCACCTGCTCTGGAACACCCCGACCGCCCCCGCCTTCGACGCCGGCTTCCGCACCGAGTGGCAGGCCTACACCGCCTACAACACCGCCTTCGCCGAGGCGCTCGCCGCCGAGGCTGCCCCCGGCGCCGCCGTCCTGGTGCAGGACTACCACCTCTCGCTCGTCCCGGCACTGCTCCGCGCCGCCCGCCCCGACCTGCGGATCGGCCACTTCTCGCACACCCCCTGGGCGCCGCCCGAGTACCTGCGGCTGCTGCCCGACGACATCTCCGAGGCCGTCCTCACCGGCATCCTCGGCGCCGACCGGGCGGGCTTCCTGACCCGCCGTTGGGCGCTCGCCTTCGCCGACTGCTGCGAGCGCTTCCTCGGCGCGGAGGTCGACCGCGAGGCGCTCACCGTGGCGCACGCCGGCCGCACCACCGCGCTGGGCGTGCACGGCCTCGGCGCCGACGCCGACTTCCTGCGCGAGCGCGCCCACCGCCCGGACGTCGACGAGCGGCTCGCCGCCCTGCGCACCGCGGTCGGCGACCGGCGCACCGTGGTCCGGGTCGACCGCACCGAGCTGAGCAAGAACATCGTCCGCGGCTTCCTGGCCTACCGGCACCTGCTGCGCACCCGCCCCGAGTGGCACGACCGGGTGGTGCACATCGCCTTCGCCTACCCGTCGCGCACCGACCTCGCCGAGTACCGGGCCTACACCGACCAGGTGCGGGCGCTCGCCGCCGAGATCGAGGCGGAGTTCGGCACGCCCGGCTGGAAGCCGCTGATCCTGCACGTCGACGACGACTTCCCGCGCTCGCTGGCCGCCTACCGGATGGCCGACGTGGCCCTGGTCAACCCGATCCGGGACGGCATGAACCTGGTGGCCAAGGAGGTCCCGGTGGTCTCCGACCGGGGCTGCGCGCTGGTGCTGTCCCGGGAGGCCGGCGCGCACGCCGAACTCGGCGAGGACGCGCTGAGCGTCAACCCGTACGACGTCGTGGCCACCGCCGAGGCGCTGCACGCCGGGCTCACCATGCCGGCCGGGGAGCGCGCCGAGCGCACCAAGCGGCTGGCCGCCGCGGCGACGGCGCTGCCCCCGCAGCAGTGGTTCCTCGACCAGCTCAACGCCCTGCGGCCGGGCCGCTGAGCTCCTCCCCCAGCGCGCCGAGCAGTTCCACCACGCCGGCCGGGCCCGGGACCACCAGGTCCGCCCGGTCGGCGAGCTCGCGCACCGGCGCCTCGCCCACCGCGCCGCTGCACACCAGCAGCCCGGCCAGGCCCTCCCCGCGCAGCTTCTCCACCGCCGCGAAGGCCGGGACGTCACCGAGGTCGTCGCCCGCGTAGAGCACCGAGCGGGCGCCGCGCTCGCGCAGCAGCCCGGTCAGCGCCGCTCCCTTGTCCACCCCGGGCGGCCGCAGCTCCAGCACCATCCGGCCCGGTTCCACCACCAGCCCGTGCTCGCCCGCCAGGCCCTCCATCGGCGCGCGCAGCAGCTCGAACGCGGCGGCCGGCTCGGCCGTGCGCCGGGTGTGCACGGCCACCGAGCGGCCCTTGTCCTCCACCCAGGTGCCGTCCGGCGCGCCGAGTCCGGCCAGCACCCGCGGCAGCCGCTCGCGCACCGCGGCCACGCCCGGGTGCGGCGGCGGCGCGGTCAGCTCGCCGTCCTCCCAGCGCTCGGCGCCGTAGTGGCCGAGCACCACCACGCCGTGGAGTCCGGCGAGACCGCCGTACTCCACGGCCAGCGCGGCCGGGCGGCCGGTCACCACGGCGACCGTGCCGACCCGCGGCGCCAGCGCGCGCAGTGCGGGCGCCACGCCCGGGTGCGCCCGGGCCCGGCTCGGGTCGGGGACGATCGGTGCGAGCGTTCCGTCGAAGTCGAGGGCGATCACGGCGTCACGGGGCGCGGCGAGCAGCGCCGCCAGCCCCGCGCGCCCGGCATCCGTCAGTGGTCGCGCAATGTCGGCAAGGCCCATGCCTGGCACCGTACCCAGCTGTCCCGGGCGGACACCCCCGGCGCGGCGGCCGTGGCTACCGGGCCGCCCGGCGGGCGTCGCGGACCCGGCGCAGCCGGTTGACCAGGACCGGCGCGTGCGCCAGCGCCTCCGGCCGGTCCAGCAGTGCGTTCAGCAGCTGGTAGTACCGGGTGCTGGAGAGCCCCAGCTCCTCCCGGACGGCGCGTTCCTTGGCGCCGGCCGTCCGCCAGGAGCGGCCCTCCAGCTCCAGCACGGCCCGGTCCCGCTCGTCCAGCGTGCCGGGCGTGCCGGGCGTGCCGGGCGTGCCGGGCGTGCCGGGCGTGCCGGGCGTGCCGGGGGAACCGTCCGCACCGGGCGCGTCCGGTTCCCGCGCCGCCTCGTCGTCCGCGCCCATCGGGGCCCACCTCCGTCCATCACTACGGAGTGTCATTCTCCCTCGCGGACCCGACACACTCTGCGTCCTGCGCGGCGCCGGTCCGGCGGCTAGCGTCACCCCCATGACCAGCATCCCGGCCGCCGCCTTCGCCCTGCACGTCCCGACCGCGGACCTCGTCCCCGACCCGCTCGACCCGGCGCAGATCGTCTCGGGCGCCCCCGAGGTGTCCGGCCGGGTGCTCACCGGGTCCGCCACCGGGGAGACCGGCATCTGGCAGATCACCCCGGGCGTGGCCACCGACGTGGAGGCGGACGAGGTGTTCGTGGTGCTGAGCGGCCGGGCCACCGTCGTGGTCGACGGCGGCCCGACGCTGGAGCTCGGCCCGGGCGACTGCGGGGTGCTGCGGGCGGGCGACCGCACCACCTGGACCGTCCACGAGACGCTCCGCAAGGTCTACGCGATCACCTTCTGAGACCCGCCCCGCCTGCCCGCCCGGCCCGGATTCACTTGCGGATCCGGGCCGCCTCCTTGACGGCTGCCTGCTGGAGGTCCTCCAGCACCGGCTTGGGGTCGCCGGTCACCGCCGCCCCGATGCCGGCCTTGATCCGGTTGGAGACCTCCGCCCAGGCCGGGTCGCCGAACGGGTAGAAGCTGGCGTTGCCCAGGCCCGCCGCGAACTGCTTGAGGTCCTCGTGCTTCGGGTCCTTGGTCATCGCGTCGAAGGCGTCCTGGGTGACCGGCAGCAGGTTGTAGGTCTCGTCGAACCTGAGCTGGTTCTCCTTGCCGTAGACGAAGGAGAGGAAGGTGCGGATCTCGTTCCGGTGCCCGTTGGCCTTGAACGCCATCATCCAGTCGGCGACGCCGAGGCTGCCGGTCTTCGCCAGGCCGTCCTTCCTCGGGATCGGCGCCGTCCCGAAGTCGATCTTCCCGTTGGTGGCCATCCGCAGCAGCGTCGGGTGCCCGTTGAGCATCGCCACCTTGCCGGCCGCGAAGTCGCTGAACACCGGGGTGCGGTTCACCTTGCCGGGCTCGGGCTGGGTCAGGCCGGTGACGACCAGGTTGTTCCTCAGCCAGGTGAAGGTGGCCTGGTTCTGGGCACTGTCGATGGTGTAGTTGCCGACGTCGTCGGAGAGGCTGCCGCCGCCGCTCAGCGTCCAGAGCATCGACTCGGCGGGCGCCTCCTCGGGCCCGAGCGGCAGTCCGTACGGCACGACGCCGGGGACCTTGAGCTTGATCTTCTCGGCGGCCGCCTTGAGCTCGTTCCAGGTGGCCGGCGGCTGGGCGATGCCGGCCTTCTGGAAGATCGCCTTGTTGTAGAAGAGCACCCGGGAGGAGGAGACGAACGGGATGCCGTACTGCGTGCCGAGCACCTGCCCGGCGTGCGAGAACTGCTCCATGATGTTCGCCTGGGTCTCCAGGGAGAGCACGTCCGCGGCGGGGTAGAGCCGGTCCGCGGCGGCCTGGTCGGCGAAGCCGCCGGTCTGCAGCAGGTCGGGCGACTTGCCGCTCTTCACCAGCTCCTCGACCCGCTTGCCGATGTCGGTCCAGCCCACCACCTCGACGTTCACCTTGATGCCCGGGTTGGCGGCCTCGAAGCGGCGGGCGAGGTCGTCCCAGTACAGCTTGGAGTTGGTGTCCGCGCTCTCGCCGTAGTCGGCCGCGACCAGCCTGAGGGTGACGGGGCCGTCGTCCTGGCCGCCGCAGCCGCTGAGCACCAGGGCTCCGGCCAGGGCGCCGGCCAGCGCGACGCCGAACGACCGGGTGGGGACGCGTCTGTCCAACGCGGGTACCGCCTTCGGGGGGGATCCTGGGGAACGGTCCGGATCGAGGGGGAGGGGGGATCCGGCCGGGGTGAAGGCCGCAAGGGTGCCAAACCGGGCACGCGGTGGTCCACACCTCCGGTGCCCGGACGCCGGGTAGTTATCGAAGTGCGGGAGTCGTTGCGCACCGTGCAACGGATCGCGCCGGTCCGACCTGCCGAATCCGCCCCCGCCACCGGGCCGGGGCTCCACCGGAGGGCTCGTGCAAAGTGCCGCACACCACATGCTTCTGCGACAAAGCTCACCCCGTTGGACCAGACCAATCCGACAACTGGACTAGACCTCTTAGACCTGGTCAAGGGAAACTGTCCTCCGTGAAGCACGTCATCGCACTCGATGTGGGGGGCACCGGCATGAAAGCCGCGCTGCTCGCCCAGGACGGCTCCGTGCTGTTCGAAGCACGCCGCCCGACCGGGCGGGAGCACGGCACGGACGCCGTGGTCGCCGCCATCCTCGACTTCGCCGCCGATCTGGCGGACGAAGGCCGCAGCCGCTTCGGCGCCGCGCCCCTTGCGGCGGGTGTCGCCGTCCCGGGGACGATCGACGAGAAGCACGGCATCGCGGTCTTCTCCGCCAACCTCGGCTGGCGCGACCTCCCGCTGCGCAAGCTGCTGGGCGAGCGCCTGGCCGGCCCGGACGGCGGTGTGATGCCGGTCGCCCTCGGTCATGACGTGCGCACCGGCGGCCTCGCCGAGGGCCGGCTCGGCGGCGGCCGGGGCGTCGGGCGCTTCCTGTTCATCGCCCTCGGCACCGGCATCGCCGGCGCCATCGGCATCGACGGCCGGATCGAGGCCGGCGCCCACGGCTTCGGCGGCGAGATCGGCCACGTGGTGGTCCGCCCCGGCGGACCGAAGTGCGGCTGCGGCGCCCGCGGCTGCCTGGAGACCCTCGCCTCCGCCTCCGCCGTCTCCCGTGCCTGGGCCGAGGCCGTGGGCGACCCCGACGCCGACGCGGCATCCTGCGCCGTCGCGGTGGACGCCGGGGACCCGCGCGCGGTCGCGGTCTGGCAGAACGCGGTGGAGGCCCTGGCCGACGGCATCGTCCTCGCCCAGAGCCTGCTCGACCCGTCCCGCGTCATCGTCGGCGGCGGGCTGGCCGAGGCCGGGGACACCCTCTTCACGCCGCTGCGGGCGGCGGTCACCGAGCGGCTGACCTTCCAGATGCCCCCCGAGGTCGTACCCGCCATGCTCAAAGACACCGCCGCGTCGCTGGGCGCGGGCCTGCTCGCCTGGGATCTGCTCTCCATGGAGGTGACCGCGTGACCGCGGACCGACTCGCACTGGCCGGCGCCCGGCTGGTCCTGCCCGGAGGCGTCGTCGAGGGCGACCGCCTCGCCGTCGAGGGCGACCGGATCGCCGGCCTCGGCGGCTCCGCCACGCCCGGCGACCTCGACCTCACCGGGTACACCGTCGTCCCCGGCTTCGTCGACCTGCACGTCCACGGCGGCGGCGGCGCCTCCTACGCCTCCGGCATCGCCGAGGAGGCCCTCAAGGTCGCCCGCACCCACCTCGAACACGGCACCACCACCACCGTCGCCTCCACCGTCACCGGCGAGATCGACGACCTCGCCCGCCAGGCCGCCGTCCTCTCCGAACTCGTCGAGGACGGCGTCCTCGCCGGCATCCACTTCGAGGGCCCCTTCATCTCGCACAACCGCTGCGGCGCCCACCGCCCCGACCTGCTGCGCGACCCCGACCCGGCCCTGGTCCGCAAGCTCGTCGACGCCGCCCGCGGCCACGCCAGAATGATCACCCTGGCCCCCGAGCTGCCCGGCGGCCTCGACTCCGTGCGGATGCTCGCCGACCTCGGCGTGATCGCCGCCGTCGGCCACACCGACTCCGACTACGCCAAGACGCTGGAGGCCATCGAGGCCGGCGCCACCGTCGCCACCCACCTCTTCAACGCCATGCCCGGCATCGCCCACCGCGCGCCCGGCCCGATCGTGGCGCTGCTGGAGGACGAGCGGGTCACCGTCGAGCTGATCAACGACGGCGTCCACCTGCACCCCTCGGTGCTCGACCTCGCCTACGGCACCGCCGGCGCCTCCCGGGTCGCCCTGATCACCGACGCCATGGGCGCCGCCGGCATGGGCGACGGCCTCTACCCGCTCGGCCCGCTCCAGGTCGAGGTCAAGGACGGCGTGGCCCGGCTGGTCGAGGGCGGCGCGATCGCCGGCTCGACGCTCACCCTGGACGTGGCGTTCAAGCGCTCGGTCACGGTCAACGGCCTCGACCTCACCCAGGCCGTCGAGTCGCTCTCCGCCACCCCGGCCCGGCTGCTCGGCCTCGCCGACTCGATCGGCTCGCTGGAGCCCGGCAAGTTCGCCGACCTCGCCGTGGTCGACTCGGCGAGCTACGACCTGGTCGCGGTGATGCGCCGCGGCGAGTGGATCACCGGCGGCGACCGCTTCGCCCCGATCGCGACCGCCTGATCCCGCGCCCACGACGACGGCCGCCCGCTCCCCTCGGGGAACGGGCGGCCGTCGTCGTCGTGGCTGCCACCCGCCCGCGCGCCTCCGGGCCGCTCGGACCCGGTGCCGACGGTCGGCGGGAACGCCGCTACGCGGCTTCCAGCAGCACCTGATCGATGAGGATCGTGCCGCTGCCCGGCGGCAGCGAGATCACGATCGTGTTCGTGCCCGCCTGCATCGGCGGGGTTATGTAGGTGTTGAACCAGGACGAGGCCGGGTCCTTGCCCGGCGAGTAGTTCTTGAAGTTCGACCCGCTCGGCCAGTCCTTGCCGTTGACCGCCGTCGTCGCCCGCACGTCGGCGCCCGGGTTGTTGTAGTGCACGGTGAACTTGTACGTACCGGCCGCCGCCAGGTCACCCGTCCAGGTGACCGTGCCGCCCGGGTTGAGCGTCAGGTAGCTGCCGTCGGCCGACTTGGCGCCCTTGACGGTGTTGCCGGACGGCGCGTTCTGCCCCTGCAGCTGGCTCGCGTCGACCGGGCCCAGCCCGCCCGAGGCGCTCGCCGAGGCCGTGGGCGACGCGGCGCCGGTCGGGCTCGCGGAGCCGGTGGCGTCGCCCGGGGTGGCCGGGCCGCTCGCCGTGGTGGTGCCGCCCTTGGCGTCCTTGTCCTTGTCGCCGTCCGGGTCCCCGGAGGACAGGGCGATGCCGGCGCCGATCGCGATGGCCGCGACCACGGCGACCGCGCCGATCACGGCGCCCTTGCCCCGGCCGCCGCCCGGCGGCCGCTCCTCGCCCGGCTGCGGGCGGGAGTGCTCGGCGTAGCGGGTCTGCTGGGTCGGGGCGGCGGCGAAGTCGCCCGGTGCCGGGTACGGCTGCTGCGGCTGGGGCTGCGGGTAGCCCGGCTGCGGCGGGTAGGGCTGCTGCGGCCTCGGGGGCTGGCCGTACTGGGCGCGGCCGACCTCCATCGGGCGGCTGTACGGCGTGCGGGGCACGCCCTGTTGCGGCTCGGTCGGCTGACCGGAGCCGCCGTCGGCCGGACGGTAGAGGTAGCCGAACGGATCGTCGTCGTGCGGGGCGCCGTCCTCCGGGCCCTGGGGCGCTCCGCTGCTGCCGGCGGTGGTCACGGTGGTCAACTCCCCCATCGCGGTCGCGCCGCCGGGCTGCCGGGCCGTCGGCGCTGGTCGTGGTCGCTCTCGTACCCCGGAACCCTACCTGCCGCCGCGCGCGCCCAGGAAAGACCCCTTGACAACCGGCGAGTAGCCCCCGCCCGGGAGCGGCCGGTCCCGCCGCGTGGGCCGGGGACGGGCCCTCAGCCGGCCCGCCGGTGCGAGCGCTCGCCGCGGGCCCCGCGCACCGCGCCGCCGCGGGCCCGCTTCTCGTCGTACATCCGCTCGTCCGCGGTGTGCAGGACCTCCTCGATGCTCATCCCGCAGCCGGCCCAGCCGATGCCCAGGCTCACGCCGACCCGCATCGCCCGGCCGTCGATCCGCATCGGCGGGATGATCGCGTTGCGCAGCCGGTGGGAGAGGTCCTTCGCCTCGTCGCGGCCGATGCCGTCGGCGAGCACCACGAACTCGTCGCCGCCGAGCCGGGCCACCGTGTCGCCGTCGCGCACGGCCGCGCTGAGCCGGCGGGCCACCTCGACCAGGACGGCGTCGCCGGCGTTGTGGCCGAACCGGTCGTTGATCGACTTGAAGCCGTCGAGGTCGCAGAAGAGCACCGCGAGCCCTTTGTCGACCGAGGCCGCTGCGCCCGAGCGGAACGGGCCGGACCGCAGCTCCCCGCCCGGGCCGTGGTCGGCCGGGACCACCGCGTGCACATGCTCCCCGTAGCCGTTCGTCCCGGCCGGCGCGCCGTCGGCGGCGGGCACGGGGTATCCGTCCCGCAGGCGGTGGCCGTACGCCGCCCCGGGGGCGTCGTCCACGCCGGCCGGCCGGTGGGGGTCGCCGAACAGGGCGTCGGGGTACCCGCCGAAACCGTCCTCCGGGACTCCGGCGCCGCCGTACCCGCTCCCGTACCCGGTGCCGCCGTACCCGGTGCTCCCGTCCGCGGGGCCGCCCTGGTGCCCGGCGGCGACGGCCGCGTGCGGCTGGCCGCAGAGCCGGCGCCCCAGCCGGGCCTTCAGCTCGGCGCCGTTCGGCAGCCCGGTGAGCGCGTCGTGGCTGGCCCGGTGGGCGAGCTGGAGCTCGTGCCGCTTGCGGTCCTCGATGTCCTCGACGTGGGTGAGCAGGAAGCTCGGGCCCTCGGCGGCGTCGGCCACGATCGAGTTCCGCAGACAGACCCACTGGTAGCCGCCGTCCCGGCGGGAGAGTCTCAGTTCCGCCCGGCCGCTCTCGGCGCTGGTGCGCTCCAGCAGCGCCCGGTCGTCCGGGTGGACGAGGTCGGCGAAGCTCTGCTGGCGCAGCACCGCCCGGGGGCGGCCGAGCAGACGACAGAGCGCGTCGTTGACCCGGGTCAGCTGGCCCCGCCCGGCGCCGTGCAGTTCGGTGATGGCCATCCCGCTGGGGGCGTACTCGAAGGCCTGGCGGAAACTCTCCTCGCTGGCCCGCAGCGCCTGCTGCTCCTTCTCCAGCCGGGCCAGCGCGCGCTGCATCTCGGCCCGCAGCCGGGCGTTGCCGATCGCGATGGAGGCCTGCAGGGAGAACATCTCCAGGGCCTCGCGGGTCCAGGCGCCGGGCCGCTTGCCGCTGCGCGGACGGTCCACCGACAGGACGCCGAGCAGGTCGCCGCCGGCGCTGTACATCGGGGCGAGCAGGCCGTCGGCGGGGTGCCAGTCGTTGGCGTAGACGGGCATCGGACCGTCCCCGATCCAGCGCGGGATGTCGCTGGCGACCGCCCAGCCCCGGTCGTAGGGGAGGAAGCGCAGGGTGCCCCAGTGGTCGCTGACGCCGAGCAGCCGGTCCCAGGACTCGCGGGAGCCGACCTGGCCGAGCAGGACGGCGGGGCCGCCCATCGCGCTCTCCTCCAGCTCCCAGACGGCCGCCACCACGAGGTCGCCGTCCGGCCGCACCAGGCTGACCGCGGCGGCGTCGAATCCGAGTCCGTGCACCGCGCCCTCGACCACGGCCTGCAGCGTGCCCGCCAGGCTGCGGGCAGCGTTGAGGTCCGCCACGACCCGGTGCAAGGTGCGGAGGGTCGCGAGACGGACGTACGGCTCCGACTCGGCTTCCATGCGGGGGCTCCCCGGCTGCTTCGGATAGGTCTTGATTGGTTATCGTCCGATTGCCAGAAGAACTGAATCACAGGGAGCACAGCGTTCGGCACGCTCGGTCAGCAATAGGTCAGCACTTGTGACTTAAATCACACAACGCTAATGCGCCCTTAATCGGTTCATCCGTCCCGTACCGGGACATAGGAGCCCATCGG
Organism: Kitasatospora sp. NPDC002551; assembly: GCF_040296005.1. Lineage (NCBI taxonomy): Bacteria > Bacillati > Actinomycetota > Actinomycetes > Kitasatosporales > Streptomycetaceae > Kitasatospora > Kitasatospora sp. NPDC002551. The sequence continues at coordinate 137,263 of NZ_JBEOWI010000015.1, forward strand.
CACATTTCCCGTGGTCGGTCGCATTGGCCTCGCGCTGTAGCCGGTGACCGCCGGCAGGCCCTCTCCTTCACCCCTGGGAGTGAGTCGCACGGCGCTGCGCCGCTGGTCCTACGACCAGGGCCCGATGCCGTTTCCCCCGGTCGCGGGCTACCGTGCGGTACGTGTACCCGTCCCCGCAGCCCGAAGCTGCCACCCAAGCAACCCCCGACGAGTTCCGGGCCGCGCTCTCCCAGCTCGCCGCCGGTGTGAGCCTGGTGACCGTCCACGACCCGGAGGACGGCGAGGACGTCGGCATGACCGCCACGTCCTTCCTCTCCGTGTCGCTGGAGCCGCCGCTGGTCCTGATCTCCGTCCGGGAGGACTCCCGGATGGACGAGGTGCTCTCCCGGGCCGACACCTGGGCGGTCTCCCTGCTGTCGGAGGCCCAGAAGGCGCTCGGCTCGCGGTTCGCCATGAAGGGCCGGCTCAGCGACCGGCTGCTGTTCGCCGACGCCCCGCACCACCGCGGCCCGCACAGCGGAGCCCCGCTGATCGACGGCGCGCTCGCCACCGTGGAGTGCCGCACCGAGCAGCGGATAGCCGCCGGTGACCACACCCTGCTGCTCGGCCGCGTCCTGGAGGCCGTGGTCCCCGACCCGGGCGGCCGCCCGCTGCTGTACTTCCGCGGCGGCTACCGCACCCTGGGCTGACCCGGGGGGCTACTGCTCGCCGCGCGGGGAGCGCCGCCCCTGCTTCAGCTCGGAGCGGTGCCGCTTGCTGGACAGCCGCCGCTCGACCATGCCCCGGCTCGGCCTGGTCGCCCGGCGGGCCTTCGGCGGCGGCGCGGTCGCCTCGCCGAGCAGCGAGGCCAGCCGGGCCGCGGCGACCTCCCGGTTGCGCCATTGCGAGCGGTGCTCGGAGGCCCGGACCACCAGCACCCGCCCGTCCACCAGCCGGCCCGCCAGCCGCTCCAGGGCACGCTGCTTCCACACCTCGGGCAGCGCGGCGGAGGCCGCCAGGTCGTAGCGCAGCTCGACCTGGGTGTCGGAGGTGTTGACGTGCTGGCCGCCGGGGCCGGAGGAACGCGAGAAGCGCCAGACGAGCTCGGCGTCGGGGACGACCACCGACCCCCGTACGCGGATGGGCTCGGGCATGTGCCCATCATCCCGCGCCGGGCCGCGCCGGTCACCCGGTTATCCGGCCAGGACCGGGCAACCCCGACAATGGCCTGTGTGATCGAGCTCGGCTACTCCCTCTCCAACCGCTTCCCCGACCCCCCGCAGACCGACTACCGGTCCGCGGGCGTGCGCGAACTGCGGTACGACCTGTTCTGCGGCGACGTCTACCTCGACGCCGACGGCGCGGAACTGTCCACAGCCTGGGGATGGGTCCCGGTACTGGACTTCGCCTGGGCCCTGTGCGACATCGTCGAGGAACTCGACCGCGACCCGGCCGGCGGGCGCGCGGCCCGGGTGCAGAGCGCCGATCTCGACTTCACCCAGAACACCGAGCTGCTGCGGTTCGCCCGCCGCTTCAACTGGGTCGAGATCACCGCCACCTGGCTGCCCGACGAGCCGCCCGCCGTGGTGCGCCACGGCGATCTGCGCCGCGAGGCCCGCGACTTCCTCCAGGACACTCTCGCCGATCTCTTCGACATGCACCCCGAACTCGCCGACAATCCGGCAATCTGGGAGCTCCAGGGCCGGTTCCGCCGGATCTGACGAGGGAATACCCGAAGCCGTGCCGGCGGCGGAAAAGGCCCGGCCGCGCGGAACCAATTCCGACGGTTCCCGCGTTATCCCCGGCAACAAGCAATCGAAGGGACAGCACACACCATGCCAGTGAGCCTCTCCAAGGGTGGCAACGTCTCGCTGACCAAGGAGGCCCCCGGCCTGACCGCGGTCACCGTCGGCCTCGGCTGGGACGTCCGCACCACGACCGGTGCCGAGTTCGACCTGGACGCCAGCGCGATCGTGCTGAACGCGGACGGGAAGGTGCTGTCCAACAGCCACTTCGTCTTCTTCAACAACACCAGCACCCCGGACAACACCGTCGTCCACACCGGTGACAACCGCACCGGCGAGGGCGCCGGCGACGACGAGGCGATCAACGTCAACCTCGCCACGCTGCCGGCCGAGGCCGCCCGGATCACCTTCCCGGTCTCGATCTACGACGCCGTCGCCCGGTCCCAGAACTTCGGCCAGGTCCGCAACGCCTACATCCGCGTGGTGAACGCCGCCGGTGGCGCCGAGATCGCCCGCTACGACCTCTCCGAGGACGCCGCCACCGAGACCGCCATGATCTTCGGCGAGCTCTACCGCAACGGCGCCGAGTGGAAGTTCCGCGCGGTCGGCCAGGGCTACGCCTCCGGCCTGGCCGGCATCGCCCAGGACTTCGGCGTCCAGATCTGACGCTCCCGCACCGCAGGGCCGTCCGGCGCCCGCTCCGCCACCCGGCGGGGCGGGCGCCGCGCCGTT
>NZ_JBEOWI010000016.1:0-138480 GCF_040296005.1 Kitasatospora sp. NPDC002551
CTTGAGCTCCCGCTGGCGCGGGAGCGGCGGTGCTGACGCACCGCCAGGTGCGGGGGTGCCGGCTACGCCGTCACCGTGCGTGGTGTGACCTCGGCTACGCCTCGGCAGGTGGGTGCGGGGTTGGGGGAATTCGCCGGTGGCGAATTCGTGGGTGTGTGCGGGTTTTTGTGGGTGGGGGTTGGGCGTCGCTGCGCTCAGCCTTTCCGGTGGCTTTCTCCCGGGCCTACGGCCCGTCAATCGTTCTGCTTTCCGGTCTTTGCTGGGCCGGTGTTTTCACGGCCCTACGGGCCGGTTTGCTGGCAGGGTTTCCCGGGCTGCGCCCGGGGGTGAGCGTTGACGATGTGACGCGGAATTCGGGTAGTAGGCCATCCCTCCGGGCGGGCGGGGTGCCGGCCGGGGCCTGCGGCCCTCGGCGTTGACGATGTGTCGCGGACTTCCGGTATCAGTCACAACCCCACCCCCGGGGGGCCTCCCCCGGTCCCGGCCGGTGGCCGGTCCGCCGCCTGGTTGCTGGGCTGGCGGCCCATCCGGTGCCCCTGGGGCGGGGCCTGCGGCCCTCGGGAGCAACCTCCGGGCCACCCGGTCCGGCTCGGCCTTCCCAGCCCCAGTGGCGGGCCCTCACGGGCGCCCTGGACGGCGGTCCCTGACGGGCCCCCGACCGCAGACTCCCGGAGGGAATCCGAAGCGAATCCGGTGGCGTTTCCCCGACTTCCGTACAACCCTGTCATACCGACCCCCGGACGGGCTCGGGACGGGCGCGGGACATGAACAGGCAACCTCGCGGCAACCGCCCATCCAGGCCCTATCCGGCCGCACTTCCGGCGGGAATCTGAATTACCTTCCACTCCCTTTCAGGCGGCAATCGGAAAGCCTCGCGGGGCGCAGCGGCGATGAATCGAATTCAGGCACACCGGAAAGGGGCCTACGGCCCTCGCCACCGACACGGCGACCGCCATTCCAGACCGCCCAGGAAATCCCGTCCGGCGTCAACGGAGCAATTCCCGGAGCAGCGACACCAAACCGAACACCGAGCCAGGACGGCGGCCAGGGCGGGCCCCGAGACGGCCGAGCAACCCAGGGGCCAGGACGGGCGGCCAGGGCGCAGCAGCAGGCCGACCCGGCGGCGGGCGGGGACTCCACCAGGGCGGGCGCGGGCACGGCGGGCAGGACGGCCACGTCGGGCGCAGCGGGACGGCCTGGCGGCCGACCAGGACGGCGACCAGGCCCAGCAGCAGGACGGCGGGGCGCGGCACCGGGCGACGCGGGCAGCCGGGCGCGGGCCGCCGAGGCCGGCCAACCGGCCCAGCCCGGCGCAACACGAAGTGCAACACACCCACCCGCCCCCACTCCCAGCCACATAACACCTGGTCAGACCCGCAACACAGCCCCGCGTTGCACCCCACCGCAACACCGCGTTGCACCCCCACCCGCCCCCGCCGCCGAGCACCCAGCCACCGAGCACCACCACCAGGACCAGGCCGCCGACAAGGCCGGCCTTCCCGGGCGGCCGCCGTCCCGGCCGTGCCCCGCCGCCCCGGACAGCGCGCCCCGGACGGCGGCCAGGACCGCCAGCACCTGGCGGTCGTCGGCACCCGGAAGCGGCCACCACCCAGCAGCAGCCGCGGCCCCGCCCCGACACCCTGTCCCACCCACCTGTCGCGCCCGGACCACACACAGGGGAACAGCGGTATCCGCCCACGTCACAACACACGACAGCACCCCACGCGACAGGCAACGCGACAGCACCCGCGACAACCCCCACCCACCCCCGGGGAGCACTTCGGCGATTCACACCACCTGACACACCATCAGCAAGGACGATCAGAATGCCCCACCCGACACACCAGAGGAGCAGCCCATGAGCGACACCGACCCGACCCTGCCGACCCCCGTCGTCGAAGAAGCCGACGGAGTCATCCTGACCCCCATCGACGGCCAGGACGTGACCGTCACCATCGCCCCTTACCCCAACATGGAGGCCGGCGACCAAATCCAGCTGTTCTGGAACGGCCGCAGCGCCCCCGTCCAGCACCAGGTGACAGACGCACAGGACGGGGAGCCGATCAACATCACCATCCCCCTGAGCACCATCCAGGCCGCCGGTGACGGGACCTTCTACCTCCGCTACACGATCCAGGACCAGGCCGGCAACACCAGCAGGTCCGCCCCCACCCAGATCACCATCGAACAGCCATAGACCCCAACACCCCGACCGTGGTCGGCCCCGAACCACTGGGGCCGACCACACCCAGAGCCGACAGCACGGCGTCGCCAGGAACAGCCAGGGCCCGGACGGCACGGAGGCCCGGCAGCTCCACCCCGGACGAAACCGAACACCCACCCCGCCACCGCAATTCCGACCCGAATTCAGACCACAATCGGCAGCCAATCCGCCAAAACAGCCGAACGGAATTACTGGCGGAATTAACACCCCAAAACAAGCCCACAACACCGGACCGACCCCTCAGCGCGCCGACCCGACCCCCAACCCCACACACAGTCACCACCCCGAGCGAGTGGACGGCGCCAACCAGACACCCCAACAGGTCCAACCAAAGGTCCAGACAACTCACCGTGCGAGGCCATTTCACGCCCAAACCGGCCAACAGGTCACACCCTGCGGCCCTTCGCCGGGTAGAGCTTGGCGTGCAGCACGCGGTCTTCCCACCAGGGGTCATCCGGGGTGGAGACCAGTGCGGCCATCTGCTCGCGCTTGGTCGGGACGGGCAGCACCAGCGGGCCCAAGTCCTCGACGGCGCGGTCCTGCAAGCACTCGGGACACTCAAGCCGATCCGGGCCGGCCTTCTCGGTCAGCTCCAGCTTCGAGCCCTCCTTCCCGCCGATCGAGCCCCGGCACGTCCAGCACGGGCGCAGCACGGCGTTCGACCCCCGGGCCGCTTCCAGCGGCGAAGCGGCAGCGACCGGGCAAGGCGCCACAGTAGACGGGACGGCGGCAGGTCGGGCCGTAGGTCAAGGATGAACAACGGCACGGCCCGACGCCCGGCGACGGCGGCTCAGCCTGTCGGGCCGAGGCGGCTGAAGGCCCACCGGAGTACTTCCTGGTCGACGCGGGTGCGGCCGGTGCGCTGGAGGGCTGTGTGGGTGTGAGCGGTCAGGCGAGCCCAGTTGCGGAAGTTGCCGTGGGCCGCGTGCTGGTCGGCGAAGGCGATGTCGCCGGGGTCGGCTTCGGCCCAGATGGGGTGGTAGAGCGGGATGACGCCCAGGACCTCGTCGGAGGTGAGGCGGGCGAGGCGCTGCCAGATGAAGATCCTGGAGGAGAGCATCGGTTCCTTGCGCAGGGTCTGGTAGCAGCCTTCTCCGCCCACGAAGACGACGGCGAGCTGGGTGTAGGCGTCGTCCCAGAGGTAGCGGACGTACTCCAGCTGGTCGCTGGAGAGCCATTGGGCCTCGTCCAGGACGAGGGTGCGAGGGTGGGAGGAGAGCGCGGTCTTGAGGAGGTGGTCGAACTCGCTGGCGTAGCGCGGGGGCTGGCCTGGTAGGCCGAGGCTGGTGAACAGCTCGTGGCGCACGGCGCGGGTGGTGGGGCGGGCGTGGAAGGTGATGCGGTGGATCTCTTCGCCGGGTTCGAGTTCGCGCAGGCAGCTGGTCACCGCGACGGTCTTGCCGAAGCCGGCGCCACCGTGGATGCACATCATGGCGCGGGCGGCGATGGTGTCGGCGAGGTTCTCGCGCACGGTGAGCAGCGCGCGGGTGGCCACGAGGCGGGCCTGGGGAAGGGTGACGTACTGGTCAGTGGGTGCGGGCGGCAGGCGGCGGGTCACGGGGTGTCCTCGCGGTCGGTGGGCGGGGCGGGCCGGGCGGCGGTTCTCACGGTGGCCGGGGTGGGCCAGTCGGCGGGTGGCGGGGCGGGTGGGATCAGGTCCGGCAGCGCCAGCGCGGCGAGGTCACTCTCGTGGTGGCGGGACAGCTCCCGTGCCGCCTCGGCGGCGGTGGCGGCATGCAGGCGGCGCGGTGCGGTCGGGGTGGTGGCGGGGGCGAAGCGCTGGTGGCGCAGGTGCTCGGCCGTCTTGGCTTCGGCCCGCAGGCGCTGGGCGCGCCGGGTGCGGGCGCGGCGCAGCGCGCCGAGTTGTTCGGGGGTGGCGTGGTCGGCGAGGTGGGCGGTGCCCAGGCGGTGACCGGCGGGGTCGCAGATTTCGATCTCGTGGGTGTGGTGGGGCATGAACCGGACCTGGACTGCGCGGCCGGCCTGGCCGGTCATCCAGTCGGCGAGGTAGTCGCGGTTCTTGAAGCGGACCCCGTGGCTGGTGATGACGCGGGGTCGGCCGTCGTCTTCGAGCGTGAAGGACCACAGGTCCGTGGGCGGGATGTCGGTGATCGGTGTCGGGTCCGTCTGCCACGCCTGGAGCGGGGTGTGGCCGTTCAGGCCCTGTGGGTGGTGTTCGGTGTTCCACCAGGTGACGTAGGCCAGGACTTCGGCGGTGAAGTCCTCGAACGACAGGGCGGGTGCGGTGGGGAGGCGGTCGGGGCGGCGGCGGGGCTGCTTGGTGCGGTAGCCGGGCAGGGCGGCGAACAGCATCCTGGCCGCGCTGCGGTTCAGGTGCTCGATGCTGCCCTTCAGATGGGGGCTGTAGGCCGGCAGGTCGTCCACGGTCGTTCCGAACGCGTCGAAGGCCGCGGTGACGGTGCGGGAGAGGAAGTCCTTGCCGCGGTCGATCCGCACCGTCTCCGGCCGGCCCCCGACAGGCCCGTACGCCCCGGTGCGCAGCACCGCACAGCGCAGCGCCGCCAGGATCGACGCGCGCGACGGGCAGCCCGGGGTCACCGCCACCCCGGTGATCGCTTTCGTCGCGCAGTCGATGAACCAGGTGACGTACGGCCGCACCAGCTGCCCGTCGGCGACGACGCGCAGCGGGGCCTGGACGTGGTCGCCCTCCCAAACGTGGTTGCGCCAGGTGCGGGGGCGTTTGCCGAACACGTCCAGCGCGCGGGCCGCCTCCGGGCCACGGCGGTACCCGGCCCGCTCCCCCGCCGTCAGATCGCGGCGCACCGCGCGCAGGAACGTCGCCAGCGACGGAACCCGCTCCAGCACCGGAACGGCCGTCGGCGGCGCGCCGCCGGGGATCGCCGGGCCGGCCGACCGAGGCGGGAATGACGGCGTGGTGGCGTCACTGGTGGTGGTACCGGCTCCGGCGGCCGGAGTGTCGGCCCTGGTGGCCGAGTGGGCGCGGGCGACAAGCTCGCGGTGGACCGCGGAGGCGTTGCCGCGCCAGTAGGCCAGCAGCACCCGGACCTCAGGAGTGATCTCGAACCGATCGATGCGGCGCGCCCCGGGATCGTCCGCGCTGGCGGGTGCGGTCGTGGCGTCGGCCAGCCACCGCCACACCGTCCGGTCGGAGACCGCCAGGCACTGCGCCGTGGTGTGGACGTGCCCGCGGGTGAGTCGGCCCTCGGCACGCAGAGCGAGCAGACGGCGCACCGCGGGAACACGCAAGGCCTTCAACGACACCGGGTCCAGGACGGGCTCGGCCCCGGTCGGCGCAGGCGCCGCGACGGTGGTGGTGGCGTCAGGGGCGGGGGTGTTCACCGGTGTCCTTTCCACAGCGTGGCGGTCGGCACGGCAGCGCGGTGGCGACCAGGGTGGCGGGGGTCATGGGTTGGGGCCGAGCCGGGAGCACGCCCTGGACAACAGCGCGCCATCGGCCCCGGTACCCGGGCGCTGGTCCAGCGCCGCGTAGGCATGAGAGGTGATCTTCGCCCAGGTCCGAAAGTTCCCCCGCGCACAGGTCTCGTCCGCGTACAGGAGGTCGGCGTCGGCCGCGGTGTGCCACAGCGGATGGAACAGACGCAGCACGGCGGGAACCTGGGATGCCTCCAGGCGCGGGACGTGCTGCCAGGTCAGCACCCGCGAAGCCAGCGCCGGGGCCCGGGCCAGCGTGCGCTCGGCCCCGGCCCCGCACAGCACCAGCGAGGTCTGCGTGGCGGGAGCGTCCGCGAGCAGCCGCAGGTAGTCCAGCTCCGGGGCGGCGATGCGCTGCACGTCGTCGATCAGCACCACCCCCGGGGAGCTGAAGGCGTCGATGAGCGCGCGGTCGGCCGCATCCGTGCGGTTCGTCAGCGCGGTCGCCGGCAGGCCGAACGCGGTCAGCAGCGCGGCACGCAGCTGCGGCAGAGCCGGCTTCACCGCCACCTGCGCCTGGCGAGCCGGCACACGGCGCGGCAGCAGAGCCAGAGCCTGATGGATCGCGACCGTCTTGCCCTGCCCCGCATCCCCGTAGACGCAGGCGATCCCCCGCGCGGCGACCGTGTGTGCGAGTGCTTCCGTCACCTCGCCCAGCTGGCTCGTCGCGACGACGTGGGCGCCGGGAACGTACAACCGCACTCCCAGCGGCACGACCCCCGCGGAACCATCGGGCACAACCGCCTGCACGGGTTCGGTGGCGGGCGGGGCCTGGCCGGCCTCATCGACCGTGCCTGGCAGCGCCAGCTCCGCGAGCGCGCGGTCGTACACCGCCGACTCCACCCGACCACGCCCATGGCGCACGCCCTGCAGAACACGACCGGCCCGCTGTTCCCGGCGCACCGCCCGGTGCAGCGTCCCCAGCGATGGCACCGGCCTTGGGCCGTTCCCCGCCTGTGCGGTCAGTTCCCGGTGCAGCGCGGCGACGTTGCCGCCCAGCTCGGATAGCCGGTCCCACAGTTCGTCCGAGACCGTAAACCCCTTGCGGCGCGGAGCCATCTCCACCCGGCCCGTTTCCCGGGCCTCGGCCAGCCACCGCCACACCGTCCGTACCGACACCCCGGCCGTCTCGGCCGCGATCCGCACATGCACCGACGACAACTGCCCGACCTCATCCACCGCAAGCAGACGCCGGACCACCACCTGGCGGGTGAGCGCCCGCTCCCCCGAACGAGACACCAGCGGGTCCTGCGGCCTGGACGCCGCAGCAGCCCTGGAGCTCGGATCGGACGACACGGGCAAAGGCGCAACGGTCATGAGTACCAGCCCACTCCCCCACCGGGGCCGGTCGCACAGGAACGAGCGTCCTCATGTCAGCCACAGTCCTGGTGTGCTACGCCGAATCAGCGCGTCATGACAGCGAGATGGTCACCCCATGACAGCCAGGACCTGTGACGTCCCCAAACGAAAGTCGAGATCAGCAGCCCTCCCTTCTAATTTCAGGCGCTGCTGACCAACCCGCTGACACCACCCCACCCACTCACACTCATAGAAGGTCTCTAATATTCATCCAGGCATCGATGGATTGCTTCACGTCCGCGCTTTTCACCGCAGATGAGATCCACGGAAGAGCGGACAAAACCAGCTCAACATCTTGCAATTCAGGGAATCCGGTACGTGCTTCATGATTCACTGAGAAATCTTGCCCGACAGGCGCATAGAAGTCATCACCCGCCGCCAAGTAGGCTGCTTTCCTGGATTCCGATTCCTCGATCACCTGATCACGCGAAAGCGGCATTCGGCTTAGCGCCCACGACGCGGCCCCATCCGGCGAAAGAAGGGCAGGAAGCCCTCCGAGCGGCGGGTTGAAGCGAAGCGCAATGGCCGCGAGTCGCAGCATCCAGTACGCACCCACAGCAGGCCCGACACTCCCGGTGGATACGGCCAAGCTCACGACTTCCACTCCAATCTCGAAGTCACGCCTGACTTGACGCGGATCCGCGCCCCTTGCAGGGCTTACGCTGGTCTCCAGTGACTCGAAGACGGCCCGCCACCATTGCGGAGATGCCTCACCGGGAAGCCGATCAAGGATCCAGCGCGAAATATCAGGAACTGGAATTTCGCGAATCTCGTAAAGGATGTTCTCTATTTCCACTTACGGAGCCTTCCCGCCGTAGTCTCGAATCACTGCCAGAGGGACCCTTGCCCCCGCACCAGCGAAAGCATCAACGCCTCTACTGATGAACGATGCGGCACACTGTGCACACGGAGGCGTGTAGTGGCCCGTGAAGTTATCGAATGATGTAACCCTACCGCCACTTCCGAATGTGATCTGCCCCGCGCCAACAACTGGCGTCCCACCACTGGCGATGGTGTGATGCACACCCGGGAGGTCTTGAACGATATTTAGGTTTCCATGCTCCCCGACAGTCCACAGGTACCTTCCCCCGCCAGCAACCGCATTCGAGAACTCGGGAGACCCGGCTGCCATCGCGGATACGCCTTCAAAATCAGCCGCCATTTGCTCAAATGGAAGGTCATCGGGCTTGCTGTTGGCGACCACGCCATCGCCGCAATTGTGGACCAGGACCGGCGTGGTCCCTGCGAGCACATAGTACGTGTGGAGGTTGGCGACGGTGAGGTCGTGGGCTTCGGTCGGGGGGAGGTCGTAGTTGCGGACGGACTGGACGGTGATGGTGGTGCCGTCGTCGCTGCGGAGGGTGTGGCCGGGCTGGAGGTCGGCGGCGGGGGTCCAGCGGGAGGTGGTGGTGTCCCAGTAGGGGTGGTGCTGGGTGGAGGTGAGCGTGCTGGAAGTAGCGGTGGTGGAGGTGAGGGTGAGGTCGGTGAAGAGGGTGTCGTCGGGCGTGACGATGGTGTTGAGGACGGTTTCGGCGGAGGTGGTGTTGGTCTGGGGGTCGGTGGCCAGGACCTGGTCGCCGGCGGTGATGTCGCCGATGGGTTTGGTGCTGCCGTCGGCGAGGAGGACGGGTGTGGCCGGTGGGAAGCTGTGGGGTGCGCGTATGGGGAGCGGGCAAGCGGCGGCTGCGGCGTCTTCGGCTTCCTTGGCGGCCTTGGATTCGCGGCGCCAGGTCTTGAGGCCGTCGAAGAGTTCGCCGGCGAGGGTCTTGAGGGTCTTGGCGAGTTCGTAGGCCTTGTTCCAGCGGAAGGCGTACTTGGCGAGGAGCTTGGTGAGGGGGCCGCCGCTGAACATGCTGGTCACGACGTTGAGGGCGGTTTCGCCGCAGGAACCGAGGTCTCCGGTGGTGACGCAGTCGATGGCGTCGGTGATGCCCAGTTCATCGGCAACGATCTTGGCGAGCTTCTTGCCGGCGTCCATGACCTTCGTCTTGGCGTCCGAGGCCTTCTTGGCGCTCGTGTTCACCGGGGCGGGAGCACCACCGCCCCCGCTACCGCCAGTTCCCCCGCCTCCGCCACCGCCACCGCCACCGCTGGTGATGGCGGGCGCGTAGCCGGGAGCGCTTTGGTGCAGTCGGTCAAGAGCTTCCTTGGGAACGTTGTTCGCGGTGGTCTGCGCCGCGTTGTTCATGGTGATGGTGCCGGCGGGGCCGCAGGCGTAGAGGGTGCCGCATTCCTCGGAGCGCAGGCCGCTGGGGTCGGACTTGTTGACCGGGTCGTTCTCGGAGTAGGCGTAGCCGTTCCACTGTTGGGGGTCGCCGGCGTCGAGGACGGGGTCGAGGCTGAGGAAGCGGCCGGTGGTGGGCTGGTACTGGCGTGCGCCGAGGTTGGTGAGGCCGGTGACGTCGTCCTTGGTGCCGTTGACGAAGCCGTGGTCGCCGGCCCAGATGGAGGGCTGGGTGCCGCGGGGGTTGCCGAAGGGGTCGGTGGGGCGGCGGCTCTCGGTCAGGGTTCTGGCGTTGATGGCCAGGGTGTTGCTGCCGTGGTGGTCGGCGAACTGGTAGGTGAGTTCGTTGCCGCCCTGGCGGACCAGGGTGATGCCGCCGGGGATGGCGTAGTAGCGGGAGGCGGTGAGGGTCTGGGTGACGGTGTTGTAGACGAGTTCGTCGCCGTTGGCGAGGTTGATGGTGGTCTTGCCGGGGTTGCGGCGTACCAGTTGGTTGCCGTCGGCGTCGTAGACGTAGGTGGTGGTGCCGGCGCTGGTGCTGGTAAGGGATTCGAGGCGGTCCTCACCGTTCCAGGTGAGGGTGGTGGTGCCGGCGGTGTCGGTGACGGCGGTGGTGTGGCCGGCGGCGTCGTACTGGGTGCTGCTGGTGGTCGGGGTGTTGGTGCCGACGCGGTTGGTGGAGGTGAGCAGGGCGTGCGGGCCTCCGGTGCCGCCTCCGGTGCCGGGCGCGGTGGTGGGGGTGTTGCGGGTTCCGGGGGCCGGGAAGGTCTGGGTGGTGGTGACGTCCTGGGAGGTGTCGCCGCCGGGGTTGTGGGCGACCATGCCGGTGCGGTTGCCGGTCAGGTCGTACTGGTAGCTCTGCCAGTAGGGGGCGGAGCCGCCCACCGTGGTCTGGGCCGGGGCCTGGGCGCCGCTGGTGGGGGTGGTGTTGGCGCAGCGGCCCTGGCCGCCGACGGCGGGGTTGGGGTCCTGGTTGAGGCGGCCGGTGTCGCTCCAGGCGGTGGTGAGGCGTCCGAGGTGGTCGTAGGTGAAGCACTGCAGGTCGGTGGCGGCGGGGGTGTTGTTGGGGATGGTGCGGATGGCCGTGATGCGGCCGACCTGGTTGTAGGCGTAGGTGGTGTGCTGAACGGTTCCGGTGGTGGCGGTCTGCTTGTCGACGAACTGGTTGATCTGGCGGCCGGTGGGTTCGTCGTAGGTGTTGGTGGTGACGATCTGGGTGCCGTACGGGTTCATCGTGGAGCGGATGGTGCGGCCGTAGGCGTCGTAGTCGGACTGGACGTCGTAGGCGATGCCGCCGAGTCCGCCGATGTCGTGCAGGAGGCCGTATTCCTCGTAGTTGTAGGTGACCGTCTCGGTGAAGAGGTCGCCGACGGCGGGCAGGGACTGCTTGGTGGGTGCGCCGGTGATGGGGTTGTAGAGGGCCTGGTAGGTGAAGGTGAGGGGGCCGGTCTTGCCGACGTCGCTGCCGGGGATGGTGATGGTGGTCTTGGTGGGCCGGTAGGCGGTGTCCATCGCGGTGATCGCGGTGGTGTAGGCCGTGCCGTTCTGGCCGCCGACGTAGCGGGTGGAGGTGGCGGGTTTGCCCTTGGCGACGGTGTCGTAGGTGTTGCCGGTGAGGCGGTTGGCGGGGTCGGTGGTGTCCTGGTAGGTGCCGGTGCGGCGGCCGAGCAGGTCGTAGGTGGAGACGATCTTCTTGCCGCGGGCGTCGGTGGTGGTGGCCACGCGTCCGGCGGTGTCGTAGGTGCTGGTGCTGGTGCCGGCGTCGGGGTCGCTGGTGGTGGTGCGGCGCCCGCGCTGGTCGTAGGCGTAGGTCCAGGTGTTGCCGGCGGCGTCGGTGCGGGAGGTCTCGGTGCCGAGCTGGGAGTAGGCGTAGGAGGTGACGTCCGCGTCGGCGGGGTTGCCGGTGGGTGCGGGCGTGCGGTACTGCCACAGCTGCAGGGTGCGGCCGCGTGAGTCGCTGACGGTGGTGGTGGCCCGGCCGCCCGGGGGCGGGGTGACGTCGACGCGGTCGGCGCCGGGGTAGGAGGTGGCGGTGGTGGTCTGCAGGACGCCGTAGGCCAGGGACTGGCCGGCGATCACGCGGCCCATGCCGTCGTAGACGTTGCGGGACTGGCTGGGGACCTTGGAGCTGTCGGGCTCGAAGCGTGTGGTGCTCGGCGGGTTGAGGCTGTTGTAGTACGTGTTGTTGGTGGCTGCCGGGCGGCCGTGGGTGTCGTAGAAGGTGTCGGTGACCAGGCGGCCCGCGTAGGCGGAGATCGCCGGGTCGCTCTGCGTCTGCACGACGCGGGCCAGGGCGTCCAGGATCTGGATGGACTGCTGGTAGGTCTTGTTGGCCCGCAGCGTCTGCGTGGTGATGGAGGAGGGGCCGTTGTTGCGCAGCTGGTAGGTGAACTTGTAGTCGGCGGGCTCCGTGGTGGTGCGTCCGGCCTGCCAGACGGCCGTCAGGCGGCCGAGGGCGTCGTAGGTCTGGGTGACGGTGCGGCCGTTGGCGTCGGTGGTGGTCAGCGGCAGGGAGCGGGTGGGGTCGAGGGTGACGGTGGAGGTCCAGCCGGTGGCCGCTTCGGGGGTGCCGGCCGGGGCGGGGGCGATGACGGTGTTCTTGTTGGGCAGTTCGCCCGGCGCGGCGGGGGTGTAGAGGGTGGTGGTGGCGGCGCCGTTGGGGTGGGTGGTGTCGGTGGTGGTGGGGTCGGTGACGGTGGTGGGGCGGCCGTAGGCGTCGTAGGCGCTGGTGCCGGTGGTGGTCCACTGGGGGGTGCCGGCGGCGTCGTACTTCTCCAGCACCTGGAGGCTGGTGGCGGACGCGGTGGCGCCGACGGTTTTGTGAGGCTGGTTGTCGTAGAGCGTGCGGCCGGCGGAGACGGTGTTCGCGGCCGTGGGGGTGGCGTTGCAGGCGTCGGGGCCGGAGATGGTGTAGGTCTCGGCGACGGCGTTGGTGATCGGGGAGCCGGGGCTGGTGGCGTAGGTGGTGCGCACGCACGCGTCGGGGGTGCCGTCGGCCTGCTGGAGGACCTTGCCGGGGAGGTAGGGCAGGGCCGTGTCGGTGAAGGTGGTGTCCGTGGTGGTGCGCCAGCTTCCGTCGGCCTTCTTGGCCCTGGCGGTGACGGTGCTCTGCTGGGGCGCGGCGTAGCGGGCCTTGAGGGCAGGCAGGGCGGGGCCGCGGCTGTGGGTGGCGGTGATCCTGGGTCCGCCGTCGTCGCCTGTGGGGTTGGTGCTGGTGTTGACGCTGCTGGCGGTGGGGGTGGTGGCGTTGGCGTCGGCGTAGGTGTCGGATTCGAGGACCTGGCCGGCGAGCCAGTCGTGGTCGGTGACCGGGCCGCTGGTGGGGCCCTGGACGGTGCGGGTGGCGGCGCCTGGTGCGTCGTCCTGCATGCCCTGGTGGTAGTAGGTGGCGGTCTTGGTCTGCGGTTCCTGCGGCAGGTTGGGCGCGCCGGTGACGGAGGTGACGGAGGCGAATCCGCGGAACTGGTCCCAGGTGCGGTAGTCGGTGTCGATGCCTTCGGCGTCGTTGCGGTGCCAGGCGGCGGGGCCGTAGGTGTAGGTGGTGGTCTGGCCCAGCGATCCCCGGATGAAGTCGCGCGGGTCGACGGTGACGGTCCTGACGGGGTAGCGCAGGAACCAGTCGTCGACGAGGGCGTGGGTGTTGGGCTCGTTCCACTTGACGTTGTAGCAGGCCAGGGTGTTGTTCTCCGGTGAGGCCGGCATGACGTTGCTGGTGCGGGAGCAGGACTGGCCGATGTACTCGACGCGGATGGCGCCGCCGGTCTCCGTGGTGATGGCGGAGATGCGGGGGCGGTGGAACTCCGAGCGTGCGGGGGTGGTTCCGTCGACGCGGTTGCGCAGGGGGAGGGCGGAGAAGGTGACCGGTTCCAGGGTGACGTCGCTCTGGCCTGTGCTGTGGCCGGTGCGCTGGATGGAGACGAGCCAGGGGATGCGGGGTTCGATGGCGGAGGGGCTGCTGGGGTTGGTGCTGGTGTCGTAGGTCTTTTCGAGGGTGTGTGTCAGCTGGTAGGTGTCGACGGGGCGGTACTCGCCGTTGACGCGGACCTTGGTGGTGATGGTGGTGAGCCAGCGGGTGGTCCAGAAGCTGGGGCCGGCGTTGGCGCAGGGGTCGGTGGCCGAGCACTGCTGATCGAGGGGGACGTCGGGCCAGTTGCCGGCGTTGGCTGGGATGCGCTGGTCGGGCTGGCAGCCTCCGGCGAGGCAGCGCTCGGCGGTGTCGAAGACGACCTGGGAGGCGCTGGGGTGGTTGCCGTTGGCGCTCAGCTGGTCGGACAGGAGCTGGCCGTAGGCGATGGACTTAAGGGTGCCGGCGCGGGTGTAGGGGGTGTTCGTGCCGGTGCCGTGGTTCTGGCCCGCCCCGCGAGCGTAGTGGTTGGTCTCGGGGGCGTAGGTGAAGGTGGTGAGGTTGCCGTGGGGGTCGACGATGTGGTCGAGGTTCCAGCGCCAGGCGGCTTGGCACCAGGAGGCGTTGCCCTTGGCGGGGTCGTAGCAGGGGTCGCCGGGCTTGGGGGAGAAGACCGGGACGGTGAAGGCGGAGCGGGTCTCGGGGCCGGTGCTGGTGGGGGTGCCCTGGGCGGAGGGGAGGTGGTTGAGGCCGAAGTAGTAGACGGTGCCGCCGGTGTCGGTGACCTTGAGGTAGGAGCCGTTCCAGGTGCCGTTGTCGGCGCCGGTGAGGAACTGGACCGTGGTGCCGTCGTCGGACTGCAGGCGCCAGGTGCACTTGGACAGTTCGTTGCGCGGGTCGGCCGTGTCGCAGGAGCCGTCGTCGGGGACGAGCTGGCCCGAGTGGCCGGCGAGGGACATGGTCAGGTTGGCCCCGGCCCAGCACTGGTCGGCGGAGTTGTCGATGCCGGCCTTCGGGCAGGGCTGGTAGGAGCGCTCCACGAAGCCCGAGCCGAGGTCCCAGCCCTCGCCGATCCAGGACGCCTGGGAGTTGGTCGCGGAGGTCTTGCCGTCGACGGACGCGGAGTCGTAGGACAGGCCGATCTGCGGGACGCCGCCGCCCAGGCTCGGGGGCATCTGGACGGGGTAGCTGTAAGTGAACGAGCCGGAGGATCCGCCGGCGGACCAGCCCTGGCTGGGGTTCAGGCTGGTGGCGCTGTAGGTGCCGGCTTCGCCGCCGGCGGCTCCCTGCAGGGCGAGGACGGTCGCCGGCGCCGTGGTGGCGGAGCCCTGCGCGGGGGCGGTCGGGGCCTTGGCGAGCGGCGAGGCCGAGGGCTGGGCGGCGGGCAGGTCGATGTCGGCGACGATCCTGGCGCTCTGCGGGTCGTAGCGCGAGGGCACGGGGGTGCGGGTGCGGCACTGCTGGTCGCCCGGGCTGGTGAGCGCGCAGGCGGGCATGGCGACCAGGGTCGCGCGGCTCGCCCAGTCGCCGCCGTAGGCGGGGGCGAGCTGGGCGGGGTCGAGGCTCACGCGTGCGCCGGTCGCGGGGTGCTGGTCGGCGAGGGAGAGGGCGAGGAGCGCGCCGCTGACGCCGGCGGCCTTGGTGGTGGCGGCGTCGGCGACCGTGACGTTGACCTTCGGGTTCGTGTCCTGGGTCCTCGCGGCGCCCGAGCGCGGCGTGGGGGTCGTGGCGCCGTCGGCTATGGAGGCCACCCACACCGGGAGGTCGCCGGCCTGGGTGGCGGGCGCCGCGGCCGCTTCCCGCGCTGTGGTGCCGAGGCCGTCGGAGCGCGCGGTGGCCGCTTCGGTGGCGGGGGCCGGTGCGAGGGCGACCGTCGCCGTGCCGGCGGGTGCGGTGCGGCCGCTGTTGTCCGCGGGTTTGGCCGGGGCGGCCTTCGCGGCGGGCGCGGCGGGGGCCGGGGCGTCTTTGCCGGTGACCGAGGCGGTGCCGGGCAGCGGCGTGTTCGGGGGTGACCAGACACGGTGGTAGTCCGGGGCCTGGGCGAAGGCCACTCCCCCGGCGGGCACCACGAGTGAGGCGATGACCGTCAGGGTGGCGAGCAGGGCGGTCCGTGAGCGTCGCAGCTTGGCGGCCCGGGTGCGGGCCGAGTGAGCACGGTGAGAGAGCACCGTCACCCTCCGTTGGTGACCGCGCCCCGGGGACACGGCGAGTCGATCAAGGCCAGCCGACCTTATGGGTCGTTTACATCCCAAGTCGAGGAGTCAACAAAGAACCGTATGACGTGATTTAAATCACTCCGTGAGCGAATCGCGCCAACTGGTGTCAAATCAGTTCGCCGCCGTGGACGAACCATTGACGCGCCGTCATGGGTCACGGGAGGTTGCGTCTGTCCTGCGCGCAGCGCCAGCCGGCCGCGTCCGCACCCACTCTCCTCGTCGGGAAGGCTTCGCCATGCCCACGTCCCCCCGCCCACGCCCCGCCCGGCGCCGAACGCGGGCCGCGGCCCTGCGCCTGCCCGCGCTCGGCCTCGGACTCGTCCTGTGCGCCGGTCTTCCGGCGCCTTTCGCGCTGGCCGAATCCCAGCCCGGTACCAAGAGCCTGGCCGAGGTGATGGCCGAGGCCGACGCCGAGCACGTGAAGACCCGTCCGCCCGCGACGGAGACCGAGAAGGCGATCGCCCAGGCCAAGGCCACCGGCGTGGCGGTGCCGGTCGAATCACTGACCGACGACTACAGCGAGACCGTCGCCACCCCCGAGGGCCATCTGCGCAAGACGCAGCACGTGGAGCGGCAGCGGGTCAAGCAGAACGGCGAGTGGGCGCAGCTCGACGCCACTCTGGTGGCCGACCCGCAGGGCGGGTTCCGTCCGAAGGCCTCTGGTGCCGGCGTCCGTCTGTCGGCCGGCGGCTCCGGGGCGCTGGCGACCCTCATCAGCGACGACGGGAAGCAGCTCACCCTCCACTCGCCCTTTCCGCTGACCCAGGGGCACGTGGACGAGGACGGGGACGGCCTGCTCTACCCCGAGGTCGCCCCCGGCATCGATCTGAAGGCCACCGCCACCAAGTTCGGCGGCCTCAGCACCGTCCTCGTCGTGAAGACCCCCGAGGCCGCCGCGAACCCGGCACTGCAGTCGGTCACCTTCCCGGTGAGCACCACGGGTGTGAGCGTGACGTCGAACGCCGACTTCAGCCTCACGGCCGCCGCTGAGGACGGTACCGTGCGCTGGCACGCCCCCGCTCCGCGGATGTGGGACAGCACCACCGCTCCCCCGGCCCCGACCCTCCAAGGCGCCCAGGACACCCCGGGCTCCCCGGCTGCGCTGACGGGCGGTACCGCCTCCGCCACCGCGCCGGCCACCGAGACGGCCTCCGCAGCCGGCGACCTGGAGGGCCCGGCCACCAGCACCGTCGACGGGCCGGGCAGCAGCGCCCGGGTGTCGGTCATGCCCACCAGCGCCGGCGCCGCCGGCATCACCCTCAGCCCCGACCAGGACCTCCTCGCCCACGGCGAGGGGCCGTGGTTCATCGACCCGGGCTGGATCTACGACGACCGCACCGGCCACGGCTGGACCTGGACCCAGTCCGCCTACGATGACACGAACAACTACCTGAAGACCGTCACCGTCCAGGAACCGTACAACCGACCTGGTGTCGGGCTGCAGGACTACAAGGCCAAGACCGGGATCGAGCGTTCCTTCTTCCAAATCGACACCAGCGGCTTCGGCGGCGCCATCATCAACTCCGCCATCATGACGATGTGGCAGGCCAAGTCCTCCCTGTTCGACTGCAACAGGAAGTTCCCGCTCAACCTGTTCCTCGTGGACCGGCCGATCGGTTACGGCACGACGTGGAACAACTCCCCCCAGCACTACGGCGGGCAGGTCGGGGACACCGCCTGGGTCGGCGGGTCCGGCAACCCGGGCTGTCCCAACGGCATCGACTTCAAGTTCGACGTGACCTCCGTCTACCGCTCCTACGCGGGCTCCAACAACAACCTGACCTTCACCGTCGAGGGCAACGAGAGCGACAAGCTCGCCTTCAAGCGCCTCGACTACCGGCCGACCGTCGTCGTCGAGTACGACCGCACTCCCAACACCCCCACCGATCCGTACGCCTACCCCGTTCCGAGGACCACCTCGCCCGACCGGCTGATCCACGGCTGTGACGGCAACGGCTGGGGCTGGCTCGGCGCGGGCATCAACCTGAGCGGGGTCTCCCTCAACGCCAGGGTCAGCAGCTCCGTCCAGCAGCAGCTGTACTCCTGGAGCCACATCTGGGACTACATGGTCCCCGGCGTCCCCGACGTCGCCTCCGGATACAGCAGTCTCGTTGCCAGCGGTTCCTTCGCGGCCTTCCCGGTCCCCGCCGGCGTCCTGAAGGACGGCCACGTCTACGGCTACAGCATCATGGCCAGCGACCAGCTGGTCGGCCCGTCGGGCTCCACCCCCACCTGCCACTTCGGCATCGACCTGACCCCGCCCACCGTGCAGGTCCCCTCCCTCTACGAGCAGTTGTCCGACGACGCGCTCGCCACCCAGTTCCCGCCCTCGGGCAACGGGCAGAGCACCAAGCTGCGCACCCACCAGTGGGGGTACGTCCCCTACTCCCCCCTCGACCCCAACCCCTCGGGCGGCCAGACCTCCGGCGTCGTCTGCGCCCGCTGGAGCCTGGACCCCCAGTTCGAAGGGGCGACCTGGCAGTGCGGCAGCGCCATGCCGAACGGAGGCCTGCCCATCTACCCCACCGCCTGGGGCACCAACATCCTCTACATCCAGGTCGCCGACAACGCGGGCAACATCTCCCCCGTCGCCCAGTACGCCTTCTACGTCCCCTGGAACCCCGACGGCCCCCAGCCGGTCTTCGGCGACGTCACCGGTGACGGCGCCGCCGACATCCTGACCGCCGACCAGGCCGGCAACCTGCGCACCTACAGCATCCCCGGCAACACCGTCGCCAAGAGCCCCACCGCAGCCCTCGCCGCCCTGCCCTCCGACACCCCCAACCGGCAGACCTGGGCCACCAGTGCCGTCCAGTACAGCCACCGCGGCGCCCTCACCGGCGGCAAACACGTCGACGACCTGTTCGTCCACGTCAAGGACGACCCCAACCTCTACGTCTACGGCAACCCCGGCAACAGCCGCTCCATCGGCCGTTACAACAGCAAGGTCCCTCTCGGTCGACCGGCCTGCGTCACACCGCCCAACGACTCCGCCTACTGCACCGGCTACGCCGACACCTGGTCACGTACCCTGCGCGTCGCCGCCCTCGGCGACCCCGCCCACACCGATCTCGACATCAAGCTCGAGTTCAAGAACAAGACCGGTCTCGTGACCGTGGAAGCCAACAGCGACGGCAGCGACGCCTCCCTGTGGTTCTTTCCCGCCACCATGACCAACCACCTCGGCCAGCCCGTGCGCCTCGCCTCCGGCGGCTGGAAGGACATGGAGCTCATCACCCCCGGCGACTGGGCCGGCCAGAACCGCCCGGGCCTGTGGGCCCGCGACCTGCGCCCGCGCAACGCCTCCGCCACCTCGGGTGACCTGACCGCCTACACCTTCACCCCCGGCACCCTCGACGTCGTCGACCCCGACTTCGGCGACCCCGTCCTCGACGAGAACGGCACCCCCCTCGTCGTCCCGACCCTGACCGGCATCGCCGGCACCACCACCATCGGCAGTGTCCCCGTCGACACCTGGCCCGTCCTCGGCTCCGACGGCGACCTCCTGGGCATCGGTGCGCCCGGCCTGTGGGGCCTCAACAAGGACACCGGCGACCTCCAGATCTGGTGGGGCCACCGCACCGGAAACGCCACCAACCCCGGCATGGCGTGGGACGCCGGCCCCGAGAAGATCGCCAACACCCGCGTGACCCCGGACTGGTACACCCTCGACCGCCCCAACACCCTCCGCCCCGACCCCGGCACCCCGGTGACCGACAGCAACGCCACCAACCCCCTGACCCGCAGCGGCAACCCCGCCTTCACCGCCGACCGCAACGCCACCGCCGACCACGCGACCCTCCTCGACGGCGGCAGCTATTACCAGAGCTCCCAGGCCCCCGGCATCGACACCCGCCGCAGCTACAGCGTCGCCGCCTGGGTCAGACTCGACCAGGCCGACAGCTACGGCACCGTGCTCTCGATCAGGGGCAACGACCGCAGCCCCTTCTACCTCCAGCACTCCGCCGCCACCGGCACCTGGGCCTTCATCGCCCCCCACGAGGACTGGCGCAACACCACCACCTACTACACCGCCGCCGACTCCACCCTCGCCCGCCCCCAGGCCGGCCAGTGGACCCACCTGGTGGGCACCTACAACGCCGAGACCGCCACCATGACGCTCTACGTCAACGGACGCGCCGTCGGCGCCGCCAAGAACCCCCACCCCTGGTACAGCGGCGGCCCCCTCACCATCGGCGCCGTCACCAACGTCTACTACCCCGACGACGGCGGTTTCCGCGGCGCCATCAGCGACGTGCGCGCCTATCCCTATGCCCTCACCGACCCCCAGGTCAGCAACCTCGCCATCAACGACACCATCATCTCCGTGAGCAGCGCTCTCGACGGCGGCAAATGCCTCGACAACCTCGGTGCCGGAACCGAGATCGGCGTCTGGAACTGCTGGAACGGCCCCAACCAGCAGTTCAAGTTCAACACCGACAACCACGCCCTCATCATCCAGAACAAGTGCGTCACCGTCCGCGACGAAGGCACCGCCAACGGCACCCCCGTCATCCTCACCGACTGCGACAACCTCAAGGGCGGCCAGAAATGGCTGCGCCGCGCCGACAACAGCCTCTACAACCCCCACTCCAACCGCTGCCTCGAACTGCCCGGCTGGAACACCACCAACGGCACCCGCCTGGGCATCTGGGACTGCCACACCGGCGCCAACCAACGCTGGACCCTCAACCCCACCCCCTGACCCCACCCGCCCGCACCCAACCACCGGGCCCCCGCCACACCACCGCGGCGGGGGCCCACCCCATCCCCACCCCACCACCATGGTCAGCTCATGCCGTCCACCGCCCTACGGTGGCTCTGCCGCGGGCCGGGGCGGTGGAGAGCTGCGTGAAGAAGGGCATGGTCGGCGCGGTGGTGCGCGGACAGTTCGTCGAACAGGCAACGGTTCTTGAGGCAATGGTGGAGCTGGCCGCGGTTGAAGAGGTTGCGCTGCCGGCGGCATGCCAGCCGCCGTGATCGTCACGTCGCCGCCGGTAGTGCGCCTTCGCCGGGTGAGGCGGTGATGGTGGAGAACGCCCCGAGGTAGCCGACATGGTTGAGGCGGTCGTTCTTCGCCCAGCGGCGGGTGATGCCGGACTTCCTGCCGGAGGCCCGGGTCACCGGGGAGGCGCCGGCGTAGGTCTTGAGGCCGCGTGCGTCAGCGAAGCGTGCGCGGTCGCGCCGATCTCGGCCAGGACCCGGCCCCCGGTCCGCAGGACCGCGACCAGCAGGCCGCGGGAGGTCTCGATCGCGACCGGGATCGGGGCCCTCCTCAGTGTCGCCGTACTCGGCGAGCAGGTCCAGCAGCAGCTTGTAGCCGGCCGCGTCGTCGGTGATGTGCAGCCCGACGATCATCCTCAGCCGCAGGGACGAGCCGGGGAAGGGCAAGTCCCGACCGCACATCGACGTCAACGCCACCGACCGCGACATGGACGCCGAACTCGAACGCCTCATGGCGCTCAGCGCCCGCCCGGCTGACATCGGCCAGACCTGCAGGAGTCCTCGCACCTCCCAGCCGACCCGGAGGGCAACAAGTTCTGCCTGCTCAAAGCCCGCCTCAACCCGCTCTGACAGGCCGGCTGCTCTACCAGCTCGCTGGGCGATGGCCCCGGGGGCCGTCGCGGGTCACCAGGTGACGAGGACGTACCCGGGACCCCCGTCGGGGCCGCTGCCCCCGCCGCCGCCTGCCCCGCCTCCACCGCCGCCGGAACCCGGGCCGCCGAGGCCGCCGGGGCCCAGGGCGTAGACCGTCAGCTCGCTCCCCCCTCCGGGGCGGTGAACAGGTACTGGCCCGGCTGGGTGTACGCCTGGCTGCCGCCCGCCCGGGGACCGGCCGGGCCGGTCAAGCCGGTCGGACACCCCCGCCCCTGGCCGCCGGGACTCCAGGGGGCGCCTGGGCGGCGAACGCCGTCGGCGCGGTGAGGGCGAGGAGCAGCGCGGCGGCGCAGGCCGCACCGGTGGCCACCTGCGTGCGGCCCGCGGCCGGGTCGTGGACGGGGATCATCGGACGGACACCTCTCCTGGGGAACGTGACATGCGGTGGCGCCCACGCGCGCACCGGAGCGGACGGACCACCGGGCACTTCGTCAGCATGCGCACCAATGTGCGGTCCCCCACCCCGCCGCGCCACTCCGCGTTCGCCCGGACGCCCGCCGCGCCCACCCGCGACCGCCCACACCCCGGCGTGCCAGCGCGGAACGGCGCCTTCACAGCACCGGCCCCGGCACCACGCGATGCTGTTGGTGAAGTCCGGGCTCTGGTTACCTCGCCCCGTCGCTGTGCGGCGGGGCGAAGTGCTGTCAAGGGGGCTGGTCGCCGTCTGGATTGGCCAGCGCCTCGGCCAGGGTGTTCCAGCGCTGGCCACCGAAACGCCACCAGATCGGGCAGTCGGCGCCGGCGCAGCAGTGGCATGGTGGTGGCCACCACCGGGAGGGATGGGCGCGGGCGGTCACGTCGGCGCCAGGGTGGGCGGGGGCGTGCCAGGGCTACTCGGAGGCCGCCTCCACCTCCCGGATGCGGCTCAGCGGGCGCTGGTGGCCGTGCAGGCCGAGCGCCGGACGCACCTGGCCTCGCTGGCGGCCTTCAGCGGTGATCTGGAGGCAGTCCGGCAAGGGCTCTGCGAGGACGTGCTGGCGGAGTCGGCGCGTCTGGAGGAGGCCGAGCGGCAGGCCCGCCCACCCGGTATGGGCGGACGGGTTCTGGGCGGCTCTGTCGGGTGAGGGCCGGGTCACCGCCCGCAGCCGGCTCCAGCACGTCGGCGGGCCGGCGCAGCCCATGGAGAGCGCAGCCCGCGGCCGCATAGCCCGCCCCCGGTGCGGGCGGCGGTGGCTGGCCTGCGGTTCGTGGCCGAGGAGTGGGCCGGCCTTCAGCACGTTGCCTGGCGCCCGCTCAGCCGCCGCGCGGCAGCGTCGGCAGCGGCCAGGAGGGATCCGGCGCCCAGCTGGGCCAGCCGGCAGCGCGGCGGGCAGTGCGTCCAGCATGCCGATCGCCCGGCCACGGGCCCGGGCGAACCGGGGAGGCGGGTTCGGGCGCGGTGGGCGAGGCCGGACTCCGGCGACGGCGGCCGGGCCGGGTGGGATTCGTCATGCCGAAGGCTCTGCCCGACCGACCGCCGCGCTTACTTCGTCCTCGGCCGCCACCGAGGTGACCGCGGTCAACATCTGAATGAGCGCCTCGGCCCGGACCCGACTCCCTGCCGGGGCCGAGAGTCCGATGAGGAGCCGACCCCGTCTGCGGCCTGTGGCTCAGTTGTAGTACGAGACGACGCCGTCCCAGGTGTCCGTCTGATTGTTGCCGCGTCCCAGCGCCTGGAGGTAGACGGGCTGCCCCGGCGGGACGTAGACGTCGGAGGACGATGGGTCGGGGTCGGCCACCCGGACGATACTGCTGACCACGTGGTTCGACCCGCAGGCGATGAACCGGACGTCGATGGCGGGGCCATCGGTCTTGCGGACCTTGAACCAGCCGTCGGACGACGTCATACACTCGGAAATCGCCGTCCGCCACTCGGACTTGGACAGGGATGCCTCCGTGACATACCGGCCGACGTACGCAGCCGAGGCGGGTGTCGAGGTCAACAGTGCCGTCATCGCGGCGGGAACACAGAGAATCGCGACTTTCTTAAAAGTCTTCACATACACCATTGCGCGCTGTATTCGGGCGAAGAGACAAGACAGCCGAACGCGTATGACCGGAAGCGGTCAATAGTTGCCTGGTAGCCGCAGCCTTGTCACGACAGGCGTCTGCGACGGCCGGGTAGAGGTGGAGGGCGGTGGCGTCGGCCAGCGGCAGCCACACCACCGGCGCCCGGCCGGGTCGTCCTGCTCGGTTAGAGGGGGCATCGGGCAGGTGGGCGGTGAAGACCAGATGTCGGCGGCGGAACGGCGTACTCTCCCCCGGCCGCTCACTCTCTGGCCCTAAACGAAGCGCAGCACCGGCGCGGCAGGCAGCACAGCCAGGTCAAGGCCGAGTTCCTCAAGGAGTTCCCGGCGCGGCGCGTCGGCCGGCTCTTCGCCGTCCTCGTCCTCGACCAGGCCACCAGGCAGGGAGTAGTGCGCCCCACCCGGGCGCTCGCGCAGGATGAGGGCCAGGCGAACCCGTGGACAAGGGAGGCGGTTGGGCTCGATGCTTGCCGAGTCCACTCGGTAGCCGCCGGCGCCGAGTTCGAGAACAGTGCTGTCCGTGCGTGTCCCGGCCTCGGTGCCGAAGTAGGCGGCGTCGAACATGACGAGCTCGCCCGTGGTTTTCAGTACGGGTCCTTCTTCCCACTCGGCGGTGGGAAGTCCGGCCAGGACAATGTCAGCGACGCCTTCCTCGCTTTCTGCGTAGCACCAGCGGACGAGGACTCGGTGCTCGGGAAGGTAGGCGGCGGAGAGCGGTTCATCCCCGAGGACGAGCGCCTCGGCGTCACCAGGGAGAGCGAGGACACCGACCAGTTCCACCACCTCCCAGGCCCGGTCGTAGTCACCCTCCGTTCCCGACCAGTGCGACAGCGCATCGCATGGAACCACGATGAACGGGCCGCCCTCTGCCTCCAGCCTGCTGGACAGCAGAGTCGCAAGCCGTAGCAGCGGCAGCAAGATGACCGACCGCATCCAGGACTGCTTGACGCCGACAGAGCGATCCCGGCACCGATGAATCCAGCAGTTCGTCTTCCCCTTCGTCCCCTGCCATGACCCGCGCTGTCGGGGATCTCGGAGAAGGTGGATCAACTGGCCTGTCGGTGCACCGGGAACGGCAGCGGGTACTGGCCGCGGCCCGCGAGGAGCTTGGCTCGGCGCTCGGCAGTAGCGGTTCGCCACTGCTCGGGGTTGCGGTCCTGCTCGGGTCGCGCTCCTACGTGTGGGCGGACATCCGGGAGGTGCGGGTGGCCGTCCTGGAGGGCACGGTCTACTCGTCCGACGTCCCGGAACTGGTGCTGGCCTCCGGCGGGACAGACCAGTTGCACATGCTGGCGGGCCACGGCTCGGGCTGTACCAACAAACGGGTCAAGCGGCAGGTGGCCGAGTTGGAGGCGGCGCGCACGGACGCGTCCTGACTCCCCGGCGGCGCGCGGTACCGACAGTGTGCCGGTCCTCGGCCCCTTCACCGGGCAGGGAGTGCCGAAGACCGGTCTCGCGCCGGCGCCGGATCAGGCACACCCCGCCGTCGTGGACCAGGGCCGCGCACACCCGCTCCCGGACCGGCCCGGTCACCGTGCCGGTGGTCACCGCCGGGCCCAGCACGCAATCGCTACCGAAACCCCGGCCCCGGGCCGGTCGGCCGGGCACCGGCCGCTGGGCACAAAGGAGCCGGATCCAGCCGCACGATCCCAGGGCCGCACCCGGCGACGGCGCGGCGGGCGGCGCTGGGACGGCCGCCGAATGTGACACCGTGTGGTCACCCACCCTCACCCAACCCGTCCCGACCCTCCGGCCGCGCCAGCAGCACCACCAGGAGAGCGAGCACACCCAACGCACCCCGGCCCGGACCACGACGTCCTCCCCGTCCAGCGCTCGCCCCGCCCGGGTCCGGCCGGACCCGGGCGGGGCGGACCCGGGGGGAGCTCCGGCCGACCCCCTAGGCTCGGGGAGGGGCCCGATGGCTCCGGCCGGGTACCCGCTCGGCCAAACGGGCCGACGGTGAGGAGCGGTGGCGGTGGCGATGCGGGAGTATCCGCTGGTGGGCGGACCGGTGGAGGTGCGGGGTGCGCTGGAGCTGGAGAGGACGGCGGCGGGGGTGCTGCCGCGCCGGTTACCGGCGTGGACCACGGAGCAGTACCAGGACCCGTCGATCTACGGGGGAACGGTGATGCCCTCCGGCGTGCGGCTGGTGTTCCGCACCGATGCGCGGGTGCTGGAGTTCGAGCTCCTCACCTCCACGGGGCAGCTCGACGGTGAGCCCCGGCCGCGGCCGACCGGGATGCTGGATCTGACGGTGGACGGCGCTCTGGTCGGGCGCCAACGGGCGCCGTTGGGCCATGTGGTGCGCATGGCGGGCCCCGGGACCGCGCAGCGGCTGATACCGGGAGAGCCGGGAACGGCGCGGTTCGACGGGCTGCCGGCCGGCCTGAAGACCATCGAGCTGTGGCTGCCGCAGCAGACCCCCACGGAACTGGTGGCGCTGCGTGCCGACGGGGAGGTCCTGGCGCCGCTGCCCGACGGCCGGCCCCGCTGGGTGCACCACGGGAGCTCCATCAGCCACTGCCTCCAGGCCGACGGCCCCACCGGCACCTGGCCCGTGGTGGCGGCGTCGCTCGGGGGCGTGGAGGTGGTCAACCTCAGCCAGCCGGGCAACGCCATGCTGGACCCCTATGTCGCCCGGACGATCCGCGACATGCCCGCCGATCTGATCAGCCTCAAGACGGGCGTCAACATCGTGGCGCGGGCCGCCTTCCGGCTGCGGACCTTCGGCCCGGCGGTGCACGGGTTCCTGGACACGATCCGGGACGGGCACCCCGACACACCGCTGCTGGTGATCTCCCCGGTGAGCTGTCCGGCGCTGGAGGCGCGCCCCGGCCCGACCTCGGTGGGCCCGGACGGGAGGATCACGGCGCTGGGCGACCCGGCCGATCCGGCCGGTGGGGCACTGTCTCTGCAGATGGTCCGGGAGGAGCTGGCGAGGATCGTGGCCCTCCGGCAGGCGCACGATCCCCACCTGCACCACCTCGACGGGCGCGACCTGCTCGGTCCGGCCGAGGCCGCCGACCTTCCCGACGGGCTGCACCCCTCCGCGGCCGCGTACCGCCGGATGGGCGAGCGCTTCGCCGCCCACGCCTTCGCCGATCAGGGCCCGTTCCGGGCCCACCGACACGCGGAACCCACCGGCTACCAGCGGGGCGCAGCAGGGGTGTAGCAGGGGTGTAGCAAGGGTCGCCTTGCTGCGCGGGGAGCGGCAGCACGCCCGGGTGCAGCAAGGGTGGCCTTGCCGTACCCGTGGCCGTCCGGTCCGGCGGGCGGTTGCGCGGGCACGGCGACTTTTCCGCTGTCCTGGCTGCCGCTGTCCTCCCCGACCGACCCTGCCGCGCTCCGCCGGGGCCGGGACGCCGGGCAGGCCGCGGCCGTGTGGGTGCGGGAGCCGGCCGGTCGTCAGGGGAACGAGGACCACGCCCGGGGCCCTGGAGCACGCGGCCGCGGGGATCGAGCGGGCCGGCCGTCAGGAGGTGATTCCCGGCGGCGACGGCCGGCTCGCCGAGGAACCGCGCTACTCGCTCTGCGCGGACGTGCTGCTGGGCGCCACCCACACCGCCCCCTGCCCGACCTCGCGCCGGGCGAGCGGATGCCGCTGGTCGCGGTGTGCGCGCTCGCGGCCGCCATGCCGTCCCGCGTGCTCGGCGACCTGCCGCGCGTGCTCACCCCGCTCGGCGGCGAACTGGCCGCCGCGACCACCGCCGGCCGCGCCGCCACCACGGCCGCCGGTTGTGCGGGGTGAGCGTGAGCGGGCGCCGGGTGCTCGGTCCCGGCGCCGCCCGGGTGCCGGCCGATACCGTCCGGGCGCCCCGCAGTGCGCCGCCGTGGTCGCCGGCCGCCGTCGAAGGGGCCCTGCGCGCCGTGCTGGAGGAGTGCGGGCGGAGCGCCGGGCCGTGGCGGGAGTCCTTCGAGGAGTTGGACGAGGACGCAGCAGCCAGCCGTCCTTGCCCCGCGGTATCAGCGCCCTGATCCCGAACGCCGTACCCAGGCCACGCCCGGCGAGCTCGCCGCCGCCCAGGTCCTGCGCCTGCGGTCGGTGGCCGTCCCGGTGCCGGTTCTCGCCGCGGCCGCCGCGCTGATCGCCCCGCAGCTGACGAGCGAGGACCCGGCCGCCCGGGAAGCGGCCGGCGCCGTCCACGCCCGGCTGCTCGGCCCGTAGACGGCCGCCCACCGGCTCGGGGGGTGCGGCGCGGCGCCCGGGAACCGGGGGCCGCGGGCCGCGGGCCGGGGGCCGGGGGCCGGGGGCCGGGGGCCGCGGGCATCCGGGTCAGGGCAGTGGCACGGCGTCAAGGCAGGTATGGCGGCCGGGCCTCCTCTCCTTCGATCGCCACCCGGAATGCGCCCGCCTCATCCGCGTACACCGGTTCCCCGGCAGCGGTGTACGCACCGGTGAGGTGGACGACGACGACCTCGGGCGGCCCGTGCCGGCCGGGCGGGCCGGGCCGGGTGACCGCGTAGCGCTGGGGTCTGTCCATCGGTCGCCTCGCCTCGTCCGGTGTGCGGTGGGGTGCTTGCCAGGGCGGCGCGGAGCGCTCCCGCGCTGGCGGGTGGGGCCCGCTGCTTCAGGCGACGGCGGCCAGGTCCGCGCGGCCGAACAGCAGGGCGTAGCCGCGGGGCAGGTGGGTGAGGAGGCGGTCGGTGAGGGTGTCGTCGGTGAGGGTGGTGAGGGCGGCCAGGACGGAGGAGGCGTCCCAGCGGGCGGCGGTGAGGCTGGTGCCCAGGGTGTGGGCGAGGCTTTCGACGAAGGCGGGGGCGGTGACGGGACGGGGCAGGGGGATCTGGGCGGCGAGGACGGCGCGGGCCCGCTCGGGCAGGGCGGCGGCGAGGTCACAGCGTTCCTCGCCGGTGAGCTGGGATCCGAGGAGGGCCAGGACGGCGTCGAGGACGCGTTCGGCTTCCTCGTCGGTGGGGTAGCGGCCGAGGTTGCGGACCTGTTGGAGGAGGTGGCGGTAGCGGGTCATGACCGTGGGGCCTTCCAAGGGGGGCGGCCGTCGGCGGAACGGCGGCGTGTGCGTGGTCAGGGCCGTCCGCCTGTGGCCGGGCGGCCGAACAGCAGGTCGTAGCCGGGCGGCAGCTGGAGCAGGACCTGGTCCATGAGGTCGTCGCCGGCGGCGTCGGCCACCGTGGACAGGACGGCGCCGATGTCCCACAGGGCCGTGGCTTCGGTGGCGCCCTCGATCCAGGCCGCGGTGGCGCGCACGAACCTCTTGGCGCTGAGGGGCTCGGCGGCCTGCAAGGGGTTGAGCAGGATCAGGGCCATGGTGTCCGGCAGTCGGGCGGCCAGTTCCGCGCGTACCTTGCCGATCAGATGGGCGCCGAGCAGGGCCAGGACGACCCGGGCGGCGCGCTCGGCTTCCTGCGGGGTGTCGTACTCACCGCGTTCCCGGATCTCGTCCAGGAACGCCTCCCATCGAAGAGTCACTGCGGTTCTCCCTTCGTCGACAGGGGCCGGCGCGGCCGGCGCCCTGTCAGGGCTCGGCGGTCAGGCGCCGGTGAGAGCCGGTGAGCTTCAGCGGCCGCACCGCACGGCGGCCGGCCCCGTGCGGGACCAGGCGCCTGCCCCCGCGGTCGGCCCGGGTGCGGGCCCGGACCAGGGCGCCCGGGCCCGCGCGGTCCATGAACGTCACCTCCGCCAGATCGAGCACCACCTCCTGGTACGAGTCGAGCGCGGCCGGCCGGAGCACGGCGCGGCGCGGCGCGGGTGCGGGTGCGGTGCGGGTGCGGGTGCGGTGCGGGTGCGGGTGCGGTGCGGGTGCGGTGCGGGTGCGGTGTCGAGGTCGGTCCCGCCGTGCGCTCGCGCGATGAAGGGCGGGTCGCTCCGGCTGTTCATGGCGTTTGCGCGTCGCCGCGGGTAGGCCGGTCGGGGTGGCGCTGCGGGCAATCGGGGTTCCGGCCGCCCCCGTTGATCGAGGGGGGAGCGATCAGGGGGCGGCCGGAACGGCAGCGGGCCGGTCAGGCCTGGATCTGCTTGCGCTCGCCGCTGTGGCTGATCGCGACCTTGCGGGGCTTGGCCTTCTCGGCGACCGGGATCTTCAGGGTCAGCACGCCGGCGTCGTAGTCGGCGGTGATCCCGGCGGGATCGAGGGTGTCGGAGAGCATGACCTGGCGGGAGAAGACGCCGAGGGGGCGCTCGGACAGCTCCCACTTCACGCCCTCGCCCTCCTGGCGCGGGCGGCGCTCGGCCTTGACGGTCACCATGTTCCGCTCGACGTCGATGTCGATCGCCTCCGGGTCCACCCCGGGCAGGTCGAAGCAGATCACGTACTCGTCGCCGGCCCGGTAGGCGTCCAACGGCATCGGAGCCGGACGCGACCAGGTCCCCGTGTTGCCCAGGAACTGCTGGGTCAGGCGGTCCAGCTCGCGGAACGGGTCAGTGCGCAGCAGCATCGCGAAACACCTCCATGGATCGAATGGGTGCCAGTGCGCTTCACCTGACACCGTTCTAGCACGTCATCCATCCGATGACAAACTCTGGGCGTCGTCCATAGAATGACAGCATGAGCCAGAAGCCTCCCACGCCCGCCGCAGCAGCCCCGGCCCCGCCGCCCGGCCCGGTCTCCTTTCTCGCCGCCGCCGCCGCGCTGGCCGCCATCGACGACGCCGTACGCACCGCCCAGAACCCCGCGTCCCGGCCCCCGGCCGCCCCTGCCAGGCAGGACGGGCAGGACGGGCGGGAAGGCCCCGAGCAGGCCCTGGCCGCACTCGTCCTGCTGCGCGAACTGCGCGGCCGGCTCGCCGGCTGGGAAGCCGGCCTGGTGGAGAGCGCCCGGCAGGCCGGCGCCACCTGGGCCGACCTCGCCCAGCCCATGGGTGTCGCCAGCCGCCAGGCCGCCGAGAACCGCTACCTGCGCCTCAAGCCCGCCGCCGGCGACGCTTCGCGGTCCGCTACCGGCGCCGAACGGGTCAAGGCCGTCCGCGACCGGCGGGCCGCCGACCGGTCGGTCACCGTCTGGGCCCGCGACAACGCCGCCGAGCTGCGGGTCCTCGCCGCCCAGATCACCACGGCCGCACTCGCTCCCGGCGCCCGTCCCGCCCAGGCCGCCCTGACCGCCGCCCTCGGCGCCACCGACCCCGCCGACCTCATAGAGCCCCTCACCGCCATCCGCCCCCACCTCGGCACCGGCCAGGGCGACCTCGCCAGCCGCCTCGACGCCCTCACCCACCACACCACCCGGCTCCGCGATGACAGCGACCGACGCCGCGCCTGACCCTGTCGCCGCCGCCGAAAGGCGCTGGCAGGACCTCCTGGAGCAGATCCACGGCCTCGAAGCGCGAGTGGCCGCCACCACGAGCACCGTCAACGCCGCCCTCGACCACCACCTCGCCCGGCTCGACGCCCTGCGCCGCCACCTCGCCCACCCCAACTGGCCACGGCCCGCCCCTGATCCGGGCACTCCGCGGACCGCACCGGCGAACAACCGGCCGGCCTGACGAGGCCGGGAACCACCGCAACCACCCCGGGCCGCCGCAACCGGATCCCGTGTCCCGCCGGCGCACCCAGGTGGCCGGTCGGCGCTGGGGTCTCGGCGACGTACCGGCTCCGGGCGGCCCCGGTGTCCGCCGCGGCCCGCTCGGTGGTGAAAGTCGGCGTGGCCGAGCGCCTTCGCGCGGCAGGCCGGGCGCGACTTCCGAGGGCCTGGCCGGGTTCACCGGCCATGACGAACGTGATCACTCTGCCCGCGCCCACCGATCCGCCCACCGGGGACGAGGACCGGGCGCGGCAGCACGCGGTGAACGGGCCGCTCGCCGAGGCGGGCGAGGCGGGCGAGGCGGGCCGCCGGGCGGCCCGGTGGGTGCGCGACCTCGCCGGGCGGCAGACCGAGGAGACGCACCGGACAGTGCTGGGGCGGAGGCACACCGGACGGTGCTGGGGCGGGCGGCCGGCGCCGTCGCGCAGGCCCGCGGGCGGGAGGTCGTGCCGGGCGGCGAGGGGCAGCCGGACGGGGAACTGGCCTACGACCTCGGCGCCGGGGTCGTCACCGGCAGTCCGCTCGCCGCCGGACTGTCCGAGCCGGCGGTCGGTCAGCGGGTCGCGCTGGCGGCGGTGTGCGCCGGCCGCGGCGATACCCCGCACGGTGCGCGGCGATCTGGAGCGCGAGCCGGCCGTGCCGGCCGCCACGACGGACGCCGCCGCCCAAGCCGGCCGCAGCTCGGCGCACGGCCCGCCGGTTCAGCGCCCGCTCCCCTGAAGGACGCCGGCCTCGGCGGTGGCCGGGCCGGTGCGGACGGAAGGCCGCACACGCACGCCTCCAGCCGCTCAGCCGTTCCGGGCACCCTCTGCCGCCCGCGACGTCCTCGTCGCGGAGTCGTACGTCCAGCTCGCGGCCGATCGCGACGACGCCGTGTCGCGCGGGCGCAGCAGCGCGGTGCCCACGCAGCGGGCCGGCGGTGTGGCGGGCAGGGTGCGGTGCGCACCGCACGCGCGTTGACCTGCGGCGGGGAGTTTGGCGGGGCGGAAGTCACCGCCCGTGCGGGGCGGAGCTCACCGGGCCGGGCACGAGGGGAGACAGGGCACGGGCGAGCGGTGGGCGATGCGTGCCGGGGACGTCGTTCTCGGTGAGACCCGCATCGCGAGCATTCCGCAGCGGCTGCCCGCGCGGATCCGCAACGAGCCGGTCAGGACCGCCGCCCGGTGGCAGGCCGGGACGCAGCCGCACCTCGCCCGCGGCCGGCGCATCACGGTGACCGTGAGCGGCTCCCGCGAGGAGCCGGACACGGTGGCCGCCAGCCGGGACGTCCCCGTCGGCAGGGCCGCGCTGCGGCTGACCGCCGAACAGGCCGCGGCCCTCGGTCTCGCCGAGGGCCAGGAGTACGAGATCACCGGCACCGGACCGACGCCGACGGCCAGGCCCTCACCTTCCCCGGCACGGTCACCCGCACCGTCCCGGCCCGCCGGCCGCGCCCGGCCCGCGAGCGGCTGGGGCTCCACCCGGACACCGAGCACTTCCACCGCGCGCCGGTGTGCCGGGACACGGACGGCATGACACCGGAGGAGATCGACCGGGCGGCCGGCAAGGCGCCGGAGCAGCTGCACCACGTCCGGGGCCTGGCGCTGGAGGACCCGAACGCCGACCACGCGGTGCTCCCCCGAACGCCGACCACGCGGTGCTCCCCCGCGCGGCGGACCACCGCGAGTGGCTGCGGATCGCCGAGCGGATGCGCACGGCCGAACTCGCCGCCTACGACCCGCGGGCCGATCCGGACGCCGTCGCGCACCCGCCACTGGTCCGGTCCCGGCAGACCTGACGACGACCGGCGGTCCGGGCGGCGGGACGCCCCGCCCCTTGTCCCGGGCCCGGCGCCGGGTGCCGCTCCCCGGGCAGCCGGCCGACCTGTCCTGACCGAGCGCGGCGCCACTCGCGTTCGAGGACCGGTGACAAGCACACGAGGACCCGAAAGACGCCCCGTCCAGGGGCGCCCTTCGACGCTCCTGGCCAGGTCCAGACCTGACCTGACCGGACCGCTCACCGAGGCGGCGCGGCGGGCCGGCGGGCCCCACTCGGTCAGCCGCACGCACTTCCTCAGCACGAGCGGCGAACGACACCGGCCCTCAGGATCGACAGCGGGACACGTGTCGCAGCACGCCCCGGCGGTCGAGGGTGTGCTGTTCACGCCTTGCCGCCCGTTCCCGGGCCACGGCATGCGCCTGGGACGAAGCCACCACCGGTGGCCGGTGCGCGCGCCGCCCCGACCACTCCGAACACGAAGGGATCAACCGTGGAGCTCAAGGGAAACCTCGTCCGGATCGCCGGTGCGGGTGCGGCGGTCGCGCTCGGCTCGACGCTGCTGGTCGGCGGCGCCACCCCGGCGCACGCGGTGACCTACTACCAGGTAGCCGTCTACAACACCAACTCGTGCCTCCAGGTGAACGCCTCGACGGTCCCGGGGAACGTCATCCTCGGCACCTGCGACCGCAGCGCCAAGCAGGTGTGGACGATCAGCGGCGGCGTCTTCACGAACCCGGCCTCGAACCACTGCCTGGACGGAAACGGCGCGGACGTCTACACGTACCCGTGCAACGGTGGCGCCTACCAGAAGTGGACGACCACGTCCGGCAGCCCGAAGTCCATCAGGCACACCTGGAGCGGCAAGTACCTGGACGCCAGCGGAAGGGCCGGCGCCGAGGTCGGCTTCCAGCCCACCGCCTCGGCGGCGGCCCGCTGGGTGATCAGCGTGGTCGGCTGACCCCAGGACCGCAGAGCCCGGGCATCCCGTTCCCAGGAGAGGACCTGGCGAAATCCCGGAACGGCTCCCGCGTGCGCCGGAGGAGCCGGCGGGCACCGCGGTGGTCGAGAAGCTGGATGACCCGGTGCGCCTGCCGTGCGCACGCGGCCGGATCCGACCCGGACGTACCCGGCGACCCGGTTCCCCGGAACCGGGATCACCCCTGGACGGGAAGGAGCGGCCGGGCCGGACCGGCGGCGGCGAGGCCCTGATCGAGCGCCAGGCGCAGCAGAGTGAGGGCGTCGGCGGCGCCGGCGGACAGCCAGGGGATGCCGTCGGCGGCGCCGGCGGACAGCCAGGGGATGCCGTCGGCGGCGCCGGCGGACAGCCAGGGGATGCCGTCGGCGGCGCCGGCGACCGGGCGGCCGGAGATGAGGGCGATCCAGCTGCCCGCGCCGTCGTAGACCTCGGTCCCTCCCGCCAGGCGGCCGCGGTGTTCGGGGACCTGGGTGTCGGGGTGGCCGGGCCAGGTGAGGCGGACCAGTCCTGCGCCGAACGCGTAGTCGCGGCGCGGGCCGCCCAGGCCGCCGGAGCCGAAGCCGGAGCGGGCGCGGAGGGCGGGATCGCCGGAGCCGAAGCCGGAGCGGGCGCGGAGGGCGGGCTCGCCGGAGCGGGCGCGGAGGAAGACATCGAGGGCGAGGCCGGCACTGCGGTAGGTCCGGGGACAGCTGAAGCGGTCGGCGACGATGCGGCCGGGCCGGGCTATCGGGCATCAGCCAGGCTCGGCCGTCCCCGCGTTCGAAGCACTTGACGGTGGCTTCGCCGTCGGTCATCGCGGCCAGGGCGGGACGGGCGACAGCGCGCTCCGTACGGGCTGGCGGGAGGCGCGGCACAAGGAGACCACGTCCTCACGCGGTGCGGGTGCGCGGCGCCCGCACCGCGGCCCTGAACGCGGCCAAGGACCTCTACGGCGCCGCCAGCGCCGAGTACGCCACGGTCGCCGCCGCCGGGACCGCCGTCGACGCCGCCTGAGCCGCCGGCCCCGCCCGACAGCCGCCCGCGCCTACCCCGGCCCGACCAGCCCGCACTCGTACGCGAAGATCACCGCCTGTACCCGGTCCCGCAGACCCAGTTTGGCCATAACCCGGCCGAGATGCTTCTTCACCGTGGGCTCCGCGAGATCGAGGGCGGCGGCGAGTTCCGTGTTGGTCAGGCCGCGGGCGGCCCCCAGCAGGACCTCCCGCTCGCGCGCGGTCAGCACGCGCAGCCGCTCCACGTCGCCCCCGCCGCCGCCCTCCCCGGCGGCGGGAAGCCGGTGCGCGAAGCGGTCCAGCAGCCGCCGGGTCACCCGGGGGGAGAGCACGGCGTCCCCCCGGGCCACGTCGCGGACCGCCCCCAGCAGCTCCTGCGGCCGGCTGTTCTTCAGCAGGAAACCGCAGGCCCCGGCACGCAGCGCCTCGAAGGCGTACGCATCCAGGTCGAAGGTCGTGAGCACCAGCACCCGCGTCCCGGGCACCTCGCGCAGCAGGCGCCGGGTCGCCTCGATGCCGTCGGTGCCCGGCATCCGCACGTCCATCAGCACCACGTCCGGCCGCAGCCGCCGCGCCAGCTCCACCGCCGCCGCCCCGTCGGCCGCCTCCCCGACCGGCTCCATGTCCGGCTCGGCGCGCAGGATCATCCCGAACGCCAGCCGCAGCAGCTCCTCGTCGTCCACCAGCAGCACCCGCACGCTCACGGCGCGCCCCCTAGATCCAGCCGTACGAAGACCCGCCAGCCGCCGCCCGGCCGCGGGCCCGCCTCCAGCACCCCGCCGAAGGCCGCGGCGCGCTCCCGCATCCCCGTAAGACCCCGCCCGGACCCGGCGGACCCGGGGCGCCCGGCGGATCCCGGCCGCCCGGTCCCCGCGGCCGGCCCGTCGTCGGTCACCTCGACCGTGACCGCCCCGGGCGCGCAGGACACCCGCACCTCGGCGCGCGACCCCTGCGGCGCGTGGCGCAGCGCGTTGGTCAGCGACTCCTGGACGAGCCGGTGCACCGTCAGCTGCGCCGCGGCCGGTACCCCGGCGGCCCCGCCGTCCACCCGCAGCCGGGTCACGAGGCCCGCCGCCTCCATCCGCTCGCACAGCGCCCCGAGCTGCCCGATCCCCGGCGGCGACCGCCGGTCGTCCCCGGGCCCCGCGCCGGGCCCGGCGTCGGGACCGGCGTCGGGACCGGCGTCGGGACCGGCGTCGGGACCGGCGCCGGGACCGGTGTCCTGGAGCAGGCCCAGCGCCCGCCGCATGTCGGTCAGCGCCTGCCGCCCGGTCTGCGCGATCCGGGCCGTCACGGCGCGGGCGTCGGCCGGCCGCGCGTGCCCGAGCGCGTCCGCCAGCGCCACCACCACCGACAGGCCGTGCGTCACGCTGTCGTGCAACTCCCGTGCGATCCGGGCGCGTTCCTCCTCCACCGCCCGACGCTCCCGCTCGTCGCGGTCCCGTTCCAGCCGCGCCAGCCGCTGCGCCAGCGCGGCCCGCCGGATCCGGGCGTTCGCCCCGAGCAGCGCGCTCGCGGCGACCGCCGCCGTCATCGCGGCGGCCGACGCGAGGAAACGGCCCTCGGGCGCCCAGCGCGCCGCCGCCAGCACCGCCCCGGCCACCGCCACCAGACCCGCCGCCCACGCCGACCGGGACGGCGCCCGCGCGGTCACCGTCCCGAGGGCGACCAGCAACGCCGCGTCGGCCGGCAGCTGAACACCCAGCAGCCACTGCCCGAGCGCCGCGGCGGCGATCACCCCGAACGCGGCCCGCGGCGCCCGCCGCCGCCACACCAACGGCAGCACCAGAGCGGTCTGCAGCACGAAGCCCGTACCGTCCGCCACCCGCCCCGGCCCGAGCGTCACCAGGAACAGGGCCACCGCGAGCGCGGCGTCCGCCACCAGGGGCGGCACCCGCCCCGCCGGCCAGGCGAGGGCGCCCGGCGGGCCCGTCCGTACCGCGCCGGTCCCCGTCATCGTGTCCGTCCTCACGTCCGCGTCGTCCGGCGTCCTCGCCGGAGCCCCACCGTAGGGCCCCCGCGCCCGCGAAGGCGTCCGCCCACCGGCGGAGACCGGGGGCTCCCCCGGGACACCGGGGGCTCCTCCGCGCGGAGGAGCGGAGGAGCCCTGGGGCGACCCGCGCCCGCCGGCAAGATCGTCCCCCGGCAGGGCGCCCCGCACCCCCCGGCGGCGGAACCCTGATAACGACCCCGCAGCCGCACCGCCCGAGGAGCCCGCCCATGCCCCCGACCCGCCGCGCCCTGCTCGGCACGCTCGGCGCCGCCGCGCTCGCCACCACGGCCGCCGCCCCCGCCCCCGGACACCGCCCGGGGGCCCCCGCCCCGGGAAGCCGCCCCGCCGCCCCGGCCGGGGGACACGGCCCCGCACACGCCACCGGCACCCCCGTCCCGCCGCACCTGCCCGCGCCCACCGGGCCCTGGCCCGTCGGCACCGTCGCGCTGCACCTGATCGACGACAGCCGCCCCGACCCCCTCCTCCCCGCCAAGCCCTACCGGGAACTCATGGCCGGCCTCTGGTACCCGGCGCAACCCGGCACCGGGCACCCGACGGCCCCCTGGCTGCCCCCGGCCGCGGCGGCCGACTGGGACGCGCACTGCGCACCGGCCCTCGGTGTCCCCGCCGGCGCCGCCGACTGGCCGGGGATCAGGACCCACGCCCGCACCGGCGCGCCCGTCGCCCGCCGCGCCGGCCGGCTGCCCGTGGTGCTGTTCTCCTCCGGCGACGGCGGCTCGCGCGCCCTCGGCACCACCCTGGTCGAGGAACTGGCGAGCCGCGGCCACCTCGTCGTCGCCCTCGACTCCACCTACGAGGCCGAACAGGTCGAGTTCCCCGGCGGCCGGGTCGAACGCGCCCTCCCCCTCCCCGACGACCTCACCCCGGAGGTCATCGCCGCCCTCCTCGCCGGGCACTGCCGGGCCCGCCTCGCCGACGCCCGCTTCGTCCTCGACGCACTCGACCGGCTCGCCCGCGGAGACCGCCCCGACACCGGCACCGCCCCGCTCCCGGACGGGCTCGCCGAAGCCGCCGACCCGGCCAGGACCGGCGTGCTCGGGCAGTCCCTCGGCGGCTCCGTCGCCGCCCAGCTCGCCCACGACGAGCCCCGCGTCCGCGCGGCGGCCGACCTCGACGGCGCCCTCCTCCCACCCGTCGCCGACAGCGGCCTCGCCAAGCCCTTCCTGCTGATGGCCTCCGGGACGAAAACCCTGCGCACCGAACCGAGCTGGGCCTCCTGCTGGGCGGCATCCACCGGCCCCCGACACGCCCTGCGGCTACGGAACTCCGCCCACGGCTCGTACACCGACCTCCAGGTCCTCCTGCCCCAGCTCGTCCACCGCCTCCCGGTCCCCGACACGGCCGGACTCATCGGCACCGTCGACCCCCGGCGCTCCCTGGCCGCCCAGCGCACCACCGTCGCCGCGTTCTTCACGCGGTACCTGACGGGGCGGCCCACCGGCTTCCTCGACCGGCCCGGCGACGACTGGCCGGAGCTGGAGGTACTGCGCTGAACCGGCCCGCCCGGCACCCCTCGTGGCGCCGGCCAACAACCCGTCCCCGACAGCCTCGTCAACCACTTCCTCGAACCCGCGAACCCGCGCCCCCGCGAACCCGCGAACCGCGCCCCCGCGAACCCGCGCCCCCGCGGCCCGCACAACCTTGGCCATAGCCCACAACCGACACACACCCGCACGGCAGACGACCCGTCTGCCACGCCCCGCAACACCACGACAGACCGGACAACCAGCGGCCCCAGCCACCAACAGCGACGCCGCCACCGACAGCGGCCACGCCCCGTCAAACCAGCACCCACACCCCGCTCCCCCACCCTCCACCCTCCACCCCCCACCCTCCGCCCTCCGCCCTCCGCCCTCCGCCCTCCGCCCTCCGCCCTCCGCCCTCCGCCAGACCGTGACCGCACCGGTCCCCCCGGCCCAGCCGCACGGCGGACAAGCCCCCCCCCCCGCAAACAACCCCAGAAGCGCATGGCCTGCCTGCCTGCACACGCAGGACCCGGCCTGGTTCATCACCCTGCCGCGGGCCGGCCACGCAAAGGCCTGACACCCCACCCCGGCCGGGACAGCGATCAGCAATCAGCGATCAGCGGTCAGCGCGGCCTTCCCCCAAGCCCCCCGGGCCCGGCAGGCGACACCCGCTCAGCAGGCCGCCCCGCACAACGGACGCGGTCACCTGCTCGACCCCGGCTGCGCGCACACCGCCTTCGTCACCACCGCCCACGCCCGCGGCAAAGGCCGCAGCCCGCCCGGCCCCGATCCCCACCCCGAACACCCCACCACCGCGGCCGGGGAGGCGCACCGGCCCGCCGCCCACCTCACCCACACCGCAACCACCACCGGAGAACGGCGGCTTCCCACCTCCATCAAGCGCCACCGCCCCGCCACCGGCCACGAGCACACCGCCGCACAACCGGCCGCCGGCCCCCGGGAGCGGAAACAGAACGGCGAGAACGAGACAGGACTCGGCGGGCGCGGCAGCCGCGCCGGCGGCCCTTCCCACGACGACGGCCGGCGGCCCTGACCCGCACAACGACCTCCAGATGCGCAGCACGGCGGCGGCCCCACAGCCGCGCCACCGCCACGGACGGGGTCCGCACCGAAGCAGTTCCCTCGTCCCAGGCGGTACCGGCCAGAACGACGG
This sequence comes from Kitasatospora sp. NPDC002551, assembly GCF_040296005.1. Classification (NCBI taxonomy): domain Bacteria; kingdom Bacillati; phylum Actinomycetota; class Actinomycetes; order Kitasatosporales; family Streptomycetaceae; genus Kitasatospora; species Kitasatospora sp. NPDC002551. The sequence goes on from NZ_JBEOWI010000016.1 coordinate 38,801, forward strand.
CCGCCACCCGCGACAGCCGGACCCGCCCCAGCACCCCCCGTCAGCCGGACCGCGCAAGCACCGGGCAGGAACAAAAACAGCAGGCCGGCAGCGGCGGAGAGCGGCAGCAGCAGGCACCCCAACGGAGAGCGACAGCAGACCGGCAGCGGAGAGCGACAGCAGACCGGCAGCGGCAGTGCCGGACACGGCAGCCCCGTCAAAGACAGAGCCGACGACCGGGCAGAGATAGAAGCCGCCCACCACGACGAACGGCAGCCAGCCCCCCAGCGCCCGGCCGGGCCGTCCTGCTCGGTCCCGGCAACACGCTGGTGAGAGCCAGCGGGCAGCCAGACGGGGAAGACCAGATACCGGCAACGGAACAACACCCTCTCGCCCGGCCACTCACCCTCCTGGTCCCAGCGGTGACCGCCAGCGCCGCGGCGGTAGGTCCGGGTTCCTCCAACCACTCCCGGCACAGCGCCGCCGGCGGATCCTCCCCCTCCCCAACCAAACCACCGGACAGGCAGCGCTGCACCCCCCGAACACTCCCGCCAGCGGCACGTCAGAGCCAAACAGGCATCGTGAAACAGGACCGCACACACCCACACCCGGACCTACCGCCACAACGCTGGCAGTCACCACCGAAACCAGACCGAGCACACACACTCATGCCCCCCACCCCAACAACGACCCCACCCGAGAAAAGCCCACACTCAACCAAACCCAGCACCCACCCACCCACCACAAACCCGCAAACCCCAGCAACCCCACAACAAAGCCACAAGGGCAACGGTGATACTCCCGAGGGACGAAGGCCACGGCGTGAGTGAATAGGGGGCATGCTCTTCGAATTCGCGCACGACCACGACGGTGAACGGCTCAGCGGTGTACACGGCGGCGATCCCTCCGGGGTCACCGCCGTGGTGCTGCATGGCGCGGGCAGCAGCAGCACGGAGCGACTGCTCCCGCTGGTACGGGAGTTCGTGGCCCACGGCTGCCGAGGGGTCGCCTTCGACTTCTCCGGGCACGGCGAAAGTACCGGAAAGCTCAGTGAGTTGAGCCTGCGGCGACGGTTCGAGCAGGCCGTCGCGGTGATCGACGCGTATGGCGGGGCGGAGGGGCCGCTGGTCCTGGTGGGCTTCAGCATGAGCGGGCAGACGGTGGCGGACCTCGTCGCCCACTACGGGGACCGGGTGGCGGCGCTGGGGCTGTGCGCGCCCGCCGTGTATGCCGCCGCGGCTTGGGACGTGCCCTTCGAGGACGGGAACGGGCGGTTCAGCGGGACCATCCGGCGGCCGGACAGCTGGCGGGAGGCGCCCGCGCTTCAGGTGCTGCGGGCGTACGAGGGCCGGGCGGTGCTCGCCGTGCCGGGCACGGACGCGGTGATCCCGGCCGCGGTGACCGAGTCCGTCCAGGACGCGCTGGCCACCCGCTCCCAGTACACGCGGTTCGGCCTTCCGAACGCACAGCACCAGCTGGGGATGTGGTTCCGCGAACACACCGAGGACCGGCGGGAGTTCGTGGAGGCGGTGCTGACCGGCCTCGGCGACCAGGGCTGGTCGGCTACGCGTGCGTGGGTTGCCGAGCGCCTCGGAAACGGCCGCGAGGTCACCGGCTCGCGCCTCCTGTCCGGTGGTTGGAGCTCCCAGATGCGCCGGCTCGCCCTCGACGACGGCACTGCCCTGGTGCAACGGACCTTCGTCAAGCCGTTCTTCCGCCACCACGGGCCCGGGCTGCTTGCCCGCGAGGCGTCCGTCCTGACACTGCTCGGCGGGCAGGAGAGCATCCCGGCGCCCGACTTCGTCGCCATGGATGCCACGGCCGAACACTGCGACCACCCGACCCTGTTGATGTCCGCGCTGCCCGGCCGCGTCCGCGTGGACGAGGACGACCTCGACCGGCGTCTGGACCTGCTCGCGGCCCAGCTCGTCGGCATCCACGGCGTCGTACCGGACGAAAAGCCGCGCACGTACCAGGCGTGGACGTCCCCGGAACGCGTCCGCACCCCGGACGGCCCCCTGTGGGAGCGGGCCGTCGACGTGATCCGCCGCGACCCGCCGCCGTACGACGGCTGCTTCCTGCACCGCGACTTCCACCCCGGGAACGTACTCTTCACGGGAGCCGGTCCCGGGCTGCGGATCACCGGTGTCGTGGACTGGGTCGAGACCTCGTGGGGACCTGCCGACCTGGATGTGGCGCACTGCTCGACCGCGCTCGCGCTGCTGCACGGGCCGGCGTACGGGCTGGACTTCCGTGAGCGGTACGAGGCACACGGCGGCTGCGGCCTCGCCGACAACCCCGACCACCTGTACTGGCGGCTGCTCGACGCCCTGCACTACTGCCCCGATGCGGCGAAGCTGGCCGGGCCGTGGCGTGAACTGGGCCGGGGCGATCTGACGTCCGATGTGCTGGCGGAACGGCTGGAGGCGTACGTGGACGGCCTGCTGCAGCAATGCGGCTGACCGACCGTCGATCACTCGCCTGACACCGACCCGAGGAGACACGCGCATCGGCCGCCATGGTGCTCGTTCCTGGCCTGTAGCACCGTCCCGAACGCTTCGCCCTGGTGGTGGCAGAACCCCTGCGGACCGCGGGAACCGAGGCCGTCGCTCCCCAGCTCCACAAGGGCACGTCGCCGGCTGACACAGCCGCGGTCCAGGCCGCCATCGACTCGCCGCCGGAGCCTTTGATCGTGCCCGGTCACTCCTGCGGCGGGTCCGTGATCACCGGGCTCCGCGGGGCGGGACACCTGGTCATTCCGGCGGCCTCCGTGCCGGATGTCCGCGAGAGCGCGGCCACCGCGACACCCCCGCCCGAAGAACCCGCCCGCGGGACGGGCCCGTCAGGGCAGGGTGGGGAGGTAGTGCGGGGCGCGGCGGGCGCGGGTGGCCTGTTCGAAGGCGTAGGCGTAACCGAGGAGTCGGGTGTCGCTGAATCGGGTGCCGAGGAAGGACAGGCCCAGGGGCAGGGGCCCGGCGTAGCCGGCGGGGACGGTGATGTGGGGGTAGCCGGCGACGGCGGAGGCCCGGGTGGACGTCGCGAAGGCGTTGCCCGCGCCGCGGTAGTCGATGGCGGGGGCGGGCAGTTCGGTGGGAGTGACGATGGCGTCGAGGCGGTATGCGGCGAGGGTGTCGTCGATGGCGTGGCGCGCCTGGTCGGTGGCGGCCTGGCGGTGGCTGCGGTAGGTGGGGTCGTCGAGGTCGCCGTGGGTGTCCTGGGCCATCTGGAGGATGTCGGAGCCGTAGGTGCCTTCGGTGGCGGTGTGCCGGTCGTTGTAGGCGATCAGCTCGGCGAGGTTGCGGGGGTGGGTGCCGGGGGTGGCGGCGAGGTAGGCGTTGAGGTCGTGCTTGAACTCGGTCAGGACGGCGGGGAGCATGTGCTCGCCGGCCATGGTGTCCGTCTCGGGGATGTCGGTGCCCTCGACGACGGTGGCGCCGAGGTCCTTCAGCCGCTGGACGGAGGCCTCGAAGACCCGGTCCACGTCGGCGTCGACACCGGTGTGGCCCTGGCGCCAGACACCGATCCGTTTGCCCTTGAGGGCGTTGGGGTCGAGGATCGTGCGCCAGTCGGCGGGCAGGGTGCCGGCCGCGGGGGCGGTGTCGGGGTCGACGGGGTCGGTTCCGGCGATCGCCCACAGGGTCAGGGCGGCGTCGGTGACGTTCCGGGCGATCGGGCCGGCGCTGTCGTGGCGGGCGGTGATCGGCACGATGCCGCCGCGGCTGACCACCCCCAGCGAGGGCTTCACCCCGACGACGGAGTTCACGCTGGAGGGGCAGACGATCGATCCGTCGGTCTCGGTGCCGATGGTCACCGCCGCCAGGGAGGCCGCCGCGGCCACCGCCGATCCGCTGGAGGAACCGCAGGGGCTGCGGTCCAGGACGTAGGCGTTGCGGGTCTGGCCGCCGGTCGCGGACCAGCCCGCCGGGATGTCGGGGTCGCGGAAGTTCGCCCACTCGGACATGTTCGCCTTCCCCAGCACCACCGCCCCGGCCTCCCGCAGCCGGCGCACCAGGTCGGCGTCCTTGGCGGGCCGCGAACCCAGTAGCGCGGTCGACCCGGCGGTGGTGGGCTGCCGGTCGGCGGTGTCGATGTTGTCCTTGATCAGGACCGGAATGCCTTCCAGCGGTCCGCGTCCCTGGTGGGAGCGGCGCCGGTCATCGCTCTGCCGGGCCAGGGCCGCGGCGTCCGGGTTCACCGTCACCACCGCGTGCAGGCGCGGGTTCAGCTGCCGGATCCGCTGAAGGTAGGCCCGCGTCAGCTGCGCGGACGTCAACCTCCCGGCATCCATCGCCTGCTGCAGACCGGGAATCGTCACCCCGTCCAGGTCCACCCCCGCCACCCGGCCGTCCGACGCAGGACCGGTGTCGGCCCGCGCCGCCACCGGCGCCAGCAGAGCCATCGACACGGCCGCGACCGCGGCGCAGCGCAGCGGAGTCCTGACAAATGAACGCATCGTTCTCTCCTACCCCTGTTGCCGAGGCACCCCGACGCGGGGCGCCCGAAACGGGCCCCGCCGACGGCCCCGCCGCGCCGGGTACGGCGGGCGCGGCGCGCGGCCTCGATCCCGTACCCACCACGCTAGGCGCGCCCGCCCGCCCGCCGACACGGGGCGAACCCCCCGAACGATCAAGGGCCGCCCCCCGACCGAGGGGTGGGGATTACCCCACCTCTTCAGCGGCCCGGCCCGCGCCAACGGGCCGGCGAGGCGGGCGAGCGGGCCTGGAGCGGACCTGGGAGCGGAGGACCGTACCGGGCGGCGACGGTGACCCGACTCGCTGCGCGACCATGCGCACCGGCCGCGAGTTCACCGCGACGGCGCGCTGACGCTGGAGCTCCGGTTGTCCCCCGCCACATCGCGCCACGGAGTCGGTGTTCGAGCGCGTAGCAGGTGCGCCGGATGCGCAGGTGGGTGGCGGTGATCGTGTCGAGTTCGGCGGTGCAGCGGGTGAGGGCGCCGCGGTCGCCGCCGAGGCGGTCGTGGACTGCCCGGCCGACCCGCACGCCGGTGTACAGGGCGGTGAGGATGCCCTGCGACACCAGTGGGTCGAAGGCCGCCACGGCGTCGCCGGCGGCGATCCACCCGTCGCCGTGGACGGTGTCCAGGCGGACGGTGTGGGCGGGGGCACGCCGGGCGGCGGCCTGTGGCGTCGATCAGGCGGCGGCAGCGCGCCGTGCGGCGCTCGCGGGGGCCGCGCAGTTCCACGGTCCGGGTGCCGTCGCCGCCGCGGCCGGTGGGGCGGGCACTGGTGCGCTCGGCCACGTCGGCGCCGAGGAGGCGGGCACGCTCGCGCAGCTGCCGGTCGAAGCGGGCACGGTCGAGGATGCTGTGCTGGGCGGCGAGGCCGACAGGTTCGCGTAGCAGGGCAGGTGGCGGCGCGGATCGAGGACGTCCTGTGCGCCGAGGTCGTGGAACAGGACCCGGGCGGCGCTCCGGTGGCGGCGTCGGCGAGCAAGACGGTGCGGCCCGCGCCGCGCAGCGCGGGGGCGGCGGCGGATCCGGCCGGGCCGCCCGCCGACGACCACCACGTCGTACGCGGGCTCGGCGGCCGGGCGGACGGTGTGGTCTGCCGTCACGAGGGCCCTCGGTGAAGGCCGTTGGCGGCGTCCTCCGCGAAGGGGGCTTGTCGACGCAGCCGACGGCGATGTCTACGTACAGGGTGACCGGGTTCCGGTCATCCGACGCCCCCGTCTGCTCACCAGCCACCGGCGGCGTCGGCACGGACCTGCTCGACTCGGCCGCCTGAGGCCCCCGGGGCCGACCGACCCAGGGGCGCTGCCGCACGAGCGCCCGCCGGCACCCCGGCCGAGGAGCGTGCGGGCCCCTCCCCCCACGGCGCGGCGTGCCGGCACGGCGAGACGGCCCGCGGTCACGTCTCGATCAAGCGCCCCATCCGCCACTGCATTCCACGGCCACGTAGCGCTTCACACCGTTGTAGATCACCGGCGCCCAGGTGTTGTACTGAGGGGCGCCCGAGCTGCACCGGTACCAACCTCCGGTCTCTTCGTGTTCGCAGCTCTGCGGTGTGAGGCGGGTACCCGTGTACCTGGCGATCAGTTGGCCTGTGGAGCTCTTGGTTGCGCGGATGTTGATGTAGCCGACGTTGGAATCGACGTAGAGGTAGCAGGAGGCGGACGTATGGGCGGGGCCGGCCGCTTGCGCCTGGGCGGGCATGGAGATCGCGCCCAGGACGAGTGCCGTCCCGACCCCCGCGCTGGCGAGAACACCGTTCAGACGCATGAGTTCCTCCGTGGCTCGGCTTGCGATGCTTCCCGTCACTACCCGGATCCAACTTCCGCACCTGCCCGAGTCCGGCGCCGGCTTCTCGTGCGGATCCCGTCAGCCATTCTGATTGCCCCGTCCCGGCGACGGTAGAGGGCTCGGGAGCGCGCGCAGGGCGCGCGGTTCGACCGCGTACACCGAGCCTGACGGTGAACCAGCAGAGGCGACGCGGGAGAAGGGGTGACCGCGGCTCACTGCCGAGGCCGGGGCCACCTGGTCTTCGCGGGACCGCCGGGCAGCGGTGCGCGGGCGCCTGGGCCGGGGCGGCGCGGCCGGCCTCGGTGGCTGGTGTCCCCCGGGCCGGCGGTCGGACAGGACAAGCATCGAGGAGGTATCGGCCATTCCTCCTCGCGGAGTCTTATCGAGCTGGTCTCCCGCCCCGACCATGAACCTGTCCGTACAGGATTCCCGCGAGGGGAGAGAACATGGGACTGCGCGCGAAGATCACCGCAACTGCCGTGGGGGCGGCCGGGGTAGCCGTGATGCTCACCGCCACGACTCCTGCCGCGTACGCGGCGGCCGACACGAGCGGCCCTCGCCCCGGCGCGCGCGAGGTCTCCGCCGCCGGGTGGACACCGACCACCACGGTGAACAACGGCCCGATCAGGGAGTGCTACGCGGCCACCTGCGCCGAGGTGTGGCGGCCGGGCCCCGGCGAGACGGTGTACTGGAGCCACTACGCCTACAACTCGTCCAACAACCGGTGGTACTACGTCCAGTACGTCGTCGGCAACGGCACGCCCCATACCTTCTACGGCTGGATCTACTGCGGCAACGTCACCGCTCCCTGCTGAAGCGGCAGACGAGGACGGGCACGGGTGAGGTCCACGAGAGTCCTGGCGCCGGCCCTCCGCCCGCCGCGGTGCGGACCCCTGCGCCCGGTCCGGTCCAAGGCGCGGCACGGCCGTGAACATCGGCGGATTCCCGAGCGGTGGCGCGTCCGCGTCTGACAGCATCCTGGGGATGCCGCCGGAGAACGGGGAGAGTCGATGGAAGCGTTGCGGCCGGGCGACCCGGAGCGGATAGGCGCCTACCGGCTGGAGGGGAGGCTGGGAGCCGGTGGGATGGGGCAGGTGTTCCTCGGACGCACCCCGGGAGGGCGGCCGGTGGCGGTCAAGCTGGTCCACGCGCCGTACGGGCACGACGCGGGGTTTCGCCGGCGCTTCGCCCAGGAGGTGGAGGCGGCCCGGCGGGTGGGCGGCTTCTTCACCGCCCAGGTGGTCGACGCCGACGCGTACGCGGACCGTCCCTGGGTCGTCAGCGCCTTCGTGCCCGGGCCCACGCTGCAGGCCGCGGTCGCCGCCCACGGGCCGCTGCCGGCCGCGACACTGCGGGTGCTGGCGGCCGGGCTGGCGGAAGGGCTGGGCGTCATCCACCAGTGCGCCCTGGTGCACCGCGACCTCAAACCGGGCAACGTCATCCTGGCCGCCGACGGGCCGCGCATCATCGACTTCGGCATCGCCCGTGCCCTGGACTCCGTCTCGCACTCGACGGCCGGGTCCGTGCGCGGCACACCCGCCTACATGTCCCCCGAACAGGCACGCGGCAACACCTCCGTCACCGGTGCCAGCGACGTGTTCTCCCTCGGATCCGTGCTCGCCTTCGCCTCGACGGGCACCGCCCCGTTCGGCGACGAGGGGCCCGTCGCCACCGTGATGTACAGGATCACGCGGGAGGAGCCGAACCTGTCCGGCACCGACCACGAGCTGCGCGGCCTGGTGGCCGCCTGCCTGGCCAAGGACCCGAACGCCCGGCCCACGACGGCCGAAATCGTGCACGCTCTCACCGACACCGACACCGACACCGACCGGGACTGGCTGCCCGCCCCGGTCACCACGATGGTGTTCGACGCCGCGACGCCGGCCGACCCCGGCCTCGGTCGTCCCGTCGGCCCGCCTCCGCCCGCACGGCGGCGCGGCCTGTCGCGGTTCGCCCTCCGGCGCGGAGAACCGGCGGGCCCGCCCCCGGCCGCCGCGAACCCGACGGCGGTCGAGGACGGCTGGAACGGCCTGCCGTGGGGAGCGGGCATCGCACAGTTCCGGGCCCGCTTCCCGAACGCGTACCAGGAGGAGGGGTGGTGGCTGACCGGCACCGGCCCCGAGACGTTCTGCGGAATCGAGATGCACGCCCAGTACTCCTTCAACGACCGCGGCGAACTCGGCTTCGTGGCCTTCATCCCCGAGGCGGAGGACCGCGGGAAACTCCCCGTGGCCGTGATGAACACGCTCGGCGCACCCGACGGCACGACAACGGCATGGACCCGGGGTGACGTCGTGGTGGAGGTGAAGGTCGCAGGCGTCGTCGCCACACTCGCGCATCGGGTGTTCAGCGCCCGCTGACACCACCGCACACCGCCCGGGAACCATGGACGCCGAGCACCGGATCCGGGACTGCGCGCGGGTGGACCACGACGTGCTCGACCCGGTCCTCGGGGCGCACGGCGGCCCACAGGAGCTCGCGGGCATCACCGGGAGGCGGGCAGCCGGGCGGAACCGGCCGACCCCTCCCCTCGCCCCTCCACCCGACCGCGCTGTGCCACCACCTCGTCGGCAGGCCTGAATCAGCGAGCGACGGCCCTCGACCGTTGCAGCTCTGGGACACGGTGCGACGGCGGCCGAGCGGCAGCCTCGCCCCCTCCGGAAGTCCCGCCCTCGGCAGACCGCCTCGGCCGCCATCGGCCCGGCCCGCCGGTGGGCACTGCTCACCGGTCCCGGACAGAACAGCCTGTTCCGGGACCTCCGCAGCGAGACGTCGCCGACCGTGGCGATTCCGGGCGTCGGCGGTTCCCGCACAGCGGTGCGCCCCGACGGCGGACTGCCGGTCACGTCGATGGGCAACGTGTCGGACGTGTCAGTGGACCGGCCGGCGACCGTCACGTCGGGTCCCGGGCCGTCGGACGTCCTGGAGTTCAACGCGGACGGCGCGTTGCCGGCCACCGGCGACAGTACCGGGGCTGTCGTTCTCCGGGACAGTCAGGTGAAGCCGCGCACCGGGACCCTGGCCCGCACACAGCCGTCGCCGGGACACGTCACCGCACTGGCGTTCTCCCGCGACAGCCGCACACCCGCCGTCGCGACCCTGGACGGCGCCATCCGGCTCTGGGACCTCGCCGCCGACCAGCCGATCGGCGTCCCGCTCCCCTCCGCAGACGACACCGTGCACGCGCTCGCCTTCGGCCCCGACGGCACCACGCTCCACGCCTCCGGCCGGCACGTGCCACTGCAGCGCCGCGATCGGCCCGGCCGCCGCCGACCACACCTGCCGCCGCACGGGCGGCGGCCTGCTGACCGCGGTCTCCGCTCACCGGCTCTCGGCGGAACCGTCGCGCGGCATCAGGTAGTCCGACAGGACCGTCGCGGCGTCGGGCGTAGTGGCCCGCAGCGCGACCATGCCGGCCACGATCGCCTCGCACAGCTCGGCCCGGAGGGCCTGCGCGTGCGGGTGGTCGGGGCCGGCGCTGGCCCGTCCGTCGAGCGCGAGCGCACGTGCACCGGCCTCGGTCAGCGCGAGGAGCTGCCCCCTCAGCGGCGACTCGCCGGAGCCGGCGCGGTGCTCCTTGAGCTGCGTGTGGAGGCGGTCGATCTGCGCCCACACCCGCGGCCTGCCGACGCGCAGGTGGCCCTCCAGCTGTCGGACGTAGTCCTTGAGGTGCGGCGGGACCTTCATGCCCGCCACCTCGGCGATCGGCACCAGGCGCAGCTCCCGCCCCTCCCCGAGGACCAGCCGGCCGGGGTCGACATCGACGATCGCGTGGAAGTGGCGGGTGCCGCCCGTGTCGGTTCCGGCGGTGACCGGGTCGAAGGGCAGCAGGCCTTCGACGTCCAGGCCGGTCTCCTCGCGCAGTTCCCTGCGGGCGGTCTCGTACGGGGTCTCGCCGGCCTCGGCTCGGCCGCCGGGGACGACCCAGTGGCCGGGCCAGCAGATGTCCGGGCGGTCGTCGCGCCGTTGGAGGAGGATCTCGCCCCCGGGGGTGGTGATCATGATCTCGGCGCCGGTGAAGTCGGTGCTCATCGGTCAGGGCGTCCTTTCGGCGTGGGGAGCCTTCTGTTGGTGGGGCAGGACGGCGGCGCGGCCCGCGGCGAGATCGCGCAGGTCGGCGAAGGCACGGGCGGCGGGACCGCGGAAGCGACGGTGGGGTGTTACGGCGCGACCGCTCGCGGACGGGTGCGGGCGGCGACCATCCGCAGGTGCTCCTCGAAGAACCAGCGGGGGTCCCCGCCCATCCGGACCAGTAGGACGAGCGCGGTCACCGCCACGTCGCAGGCCTCCTTCCGCACGTCGTCCCAGTCATGGGAACGCCCCTTGCGCGGGTTCTCGCCGAGCGCCCCGATCGCGGCTTCGGCGACCTCGCCGACCTCCTCCTGGAGCTTCACGATCTGCACCAGCCAGCGCTGCTCACCGAGCATCGAGGAGTGTGAATCGAGGCTTTGGGCAAGGGAGTTGAGCGTGTTCCAGGTGTCGTCCATGGCGCGGGATCCTGCCGCTGTTCGAATTGCTCGTTCAACACGGGCGGTTCTCGGCGAGCCTGTGGCGAACGCGGCGTTTTCGAGCAGCAGTCCAGGCGGCCCCCGCCCCGGATCCGCCGGGCGTTCCCACGGCGGACCCGCTCCCACCTGGATCCGGGCCCTCCCCCGAAGTTCACCTGACCGGGTGCACCGCGGCGCGCCCGCCCCCTCACGTACGGGGCGGCCCTCACGGCAGAGGGGCAGCAGCTCAGCCGAGGAGCAGCGGCAGCTTCGGTCCGATACTCCCGAGCGCCGCCAGCTGCGAGCGCTCGGCGGGCGTCGCGGCGCGTCGGCCGGTGCCGACGAGCAGCGCGTCCGCGTCCGCGAACGAGGCCGGGAACGGGGCTCCGGCGACGCGTTCCAGCAGCCGCCGCGCCGTGCCGAGCCCCTCGGCGGGCGGGCCCGGCACCTGCGGCAGGTGGGCGACCAGGTCCAGGTGGTGCAGCGTCCACTCCAGCACGTAGGCGTCCAGGTAGTCGCCCGCGGTGAGCACCTGTCCCTGGGTGCTCACCCGCAGACCCGGGTCGGCGAGCTCCGCGGCACGCCCCGCCGCGGAGCCGACGTCGTCCAGGTGGAAGCGCAGCAGCGCCGGGTCCCCGTACGCGGCGGCCAGCCGGACGGTCAGGGCGGCCAGCGGCTCCTCGCCGTCCGGCGGCCTGTCGGCCACCTGCCAGTACGACGCCGCGTCCCTGGTCGGCTCCGCCGGGGAGGGGGTCACCAAGGTGATCAGGACGTCCTGGGCGTCGATCACCAGATGGCACACCAGGTCGCGGACCAGCCAGCCGGCGCACCCGGAGGGCCGGGCGAAGTCCTCGGCCGCGAGCCCTTCCACCGCCGCCCGCAGCGCCGTCCACGACGGCCCGAAGAGTCCCATCGCAGCACGCTACCACCGCCCGCGCCCGGGCTCCCGGGCGTGAACGCCGAGGATCGGCGCGCGACCACGACGGCCTGTCGCGCTGGGGCGCGGCGTTGGGGTGCGGCGTCGGTTCGGGCGCCGGGGGTGTGGTTGTGGCACGGTGGCGGGAGGCTGCCGGTGCCGTGCGCCGCGGGGGGGAGCGACCAGGGTCAGGAGGCGGCCGTGCGGGCCGCCTCCAGCTCGGCCACCAGCCGTCCGACCCGCTTGTTGGTCCCGCCCGAGCTGTGGCCCGACAGCATGTACAGCTGGTCCGTCGCGCCGGAGGCCAGCACCAGTTCCGGGACGTCGGACGAGTAGACCTTGCCCTGCAGCACGGCCACCCGGACCTCGCGGATGTCCGCCCACCCGTAGGAGCGCGCCCCGAGCAGCCCTGAGTACTTCAGCCCGGCCGGCCCGTAGGAGACGCCGAACACCGGCGCGCGCACCGTCAGCACCGCACCCGGGACGCCGAGGACCAGGACCGGTACCAGGGGGCCCACCCCGCGCGCCGCCTTCGTCGTCGCCCATCCCGTCGCGATCACCACGGCGATCAGCAGGCAGGCGCCGCCGAGCAGGAAATAGGTGAGCGAGCCGGCCGTACGCCTCTTCCGCTCCCGCATGTCCCTGCCCCTCTCCGCAGCGCGCTGCACCGTCCGTGGTCCGGGAAGGCCGCCACCACCCGTGGATCAGCATACAAACGGCGGCCCGCGCCACGGGGCAGGGCGTCCGGCCGACGGGATCGCGGCGATCGGGCCACGCGCCGGTGCGGCCCGTCGGCCCGCTCCGGTGCCACGCACCGCCGATGACCGCCGATGACCGCCGTGGTCCGCACCACGGCGGTTTCGCCGCCGGCGCGGGAACGGCCGTGCCTCCTGTCCGAGACGGCCCGACACGGCTCCCCCGGCGTTCGCGCTGTTCATCACACCTGCCCCGGCCCGTCCCGCCCCCGCCGGTCCGGCAGGGGAACGGGCCCGAATTCGACGGACCTCGAAGGGCTTTGTCCCATCGAATCGCACACGGTGAGACTGGACCGGCAGCCGCGAACGGGACCACCGGGACCGGCCGCAACGCACCGCCCGCGGCAAAGACCTGAGGGAGTGTCCGCGCCGATCGGGGCCCGCACTCCCTCGCCCGAAGCCACCACCGAGGAGTTCCCATGAGCCGTTCGCCCACCGTCCGTCTGCGCGTCAGCGCCGTGGCCCTCGTCGCCTCGGCCTGTCTGCTCGGGGGTGCCGCCGGCGCCCAGGCCGCTCCGGCCGGCGCCGAGGCCGCCCGGAGCGGCCCGAGCCGGGCGGTCGCCGCGACCGAGATGGCGACGTTCACGGCTGCCGGTACCGGCGGATCGATGGGCTCGGCCATCGAGAGCGCGGCCAACGTCGCCTACTCCTACGCCCAGAGGGCCGGCTGGCAGCGGAGCCAGTGCTATCTGCGCGCCTCCGAGGTCAGGTCGACCGGCAGCGGATGGTTCTCCGCCGTCGCCGAGGTGTTCTGCCAGCGCTGAGGCACAACCGATGTCCACCAGGAACGAAACGAAGGAGAATGACATGAAGTCGATGCTCGTCCGGGGCGGCGCCGCCCTCGTCCTCGCGGGTCTGGCCGTGCTCGCGCCGACCGCCGCCCACGCCGCCACCACCGCTGCCGCCACCACCGGCGCCGTCGCGCAGGAGACGCAGAACTTCACCGGATTCGCCTACGAGAACAGCCCCAAGGAGGCGAAGCGGGAGGCCGAGACGATGGCCCGCCAGCATGCGCTGCTCAGCGGGTTCCTCAACGAGCAGTGCGTGCTGCTCTACGCGAACTCCTACCGGCTCGCGCCCGGCTACTACGGGGCCAACGCCGCGATCAGCTGTACCCGCTGACCACGTCGGGCGTCCCGCTGAGGCGAACCGGCTCGGTTCGCCTCAGCGGGACCGCGGTCGCCCGCGTCGGCTACTGCGGCCGGCCGAGGCCGGCGGGCAGGAAGGTCACCTGCGGCGCGCCCGTCCGCGGATGGACGGCGACCTCCGCCGTCACGCCGTACACCTCCGCGAGCAGCCGCGGTGTGAGCACCTCGGCGGGCCGCCCGGCGGCGGCGATCCGGCCGGCCCGCAGCACGTACAGCCGGTCGCAGTAGTACGCCGCGAGGTTGAGGTCGTGCAGCGCCACCAGGACCGTCGCGGGCAGCCGCCGCAGCGTGCCGAGGACCTCCAGCTGGTGCCGGACGTCGAGGTGGTTGGTCGGTTCGTCGAGGACGAGCAGGGACGGCTGCTGGGCGAGCGCCCGCGCGATCAGGACGCGCTGCCGCTCACCGCCGGAGAGCCGGTCGAACGCCCGCCCGGCGAGCCCGCCGGCGTCGACCGCGGCGAGCGCGGAGCCGATCAGCGCGGCGTCCTCGGCGGTGTCACCGTCGAGCAGCCGCTTGTGCGGGCTGCGGCCCATCGCGACGACCTCACGGACGGTCAGATCGAAGTCCGCGACCTGGTCCTGCACCATCGCCGCGACGGTGCGGGCGAGCCGGCGGACGGGCAGCGCCCGGGTGTCGGTGCCGTCGAGAAGGACCCGCCCGGCCTCGGGGCGCAGCACCCGGTAGACGGCACGCAGCAGGCTGGACTTGCCGCTGCCGTTCGGTCCGACCAGGCCGACCACCTCGCCGGGCCGCGCGGCGAGCGAGACGTCCTCGACCAGGCGGCGGGCCCCGGCGGTGAGGGTGACCCCGTCGACGGCGAGGTCGGCCGCGCTCACGACGCGCCCCGGCCGGCGGCCCGGCGGGCGTCGCGGCGCATCAGCCAGAGGAAGAACGGGCCGCCGCAGAGCGCGGTGAGCACGCCGACCGGGATCTCGACGGGCGCGGCGACCACCCGGGCCGCGATGTCGGCCCAGACGAGGAAGACCGCGCCGCCGAGCGCGGCGGTCGGCAGGACCCTCCGGTGGTCGCCGCCGACGACGAGGCGCACCACGTGCGGAAGCATCAGGCCCACGAAGCCGATCGGCCCGGCCGCCGCCACCAGCACGCCGGTGACCAGCGAGAGCAGGACGAACATCCGGGCCCGGTAGCGCGCCACGTCCAGCCCCATCGTCGCGGCGGCCTCCTCCCCGGCGAGCAGCAGGTTCAGGTTGCGGGCCTGCGGCAGCAGGACGGCCAGCCCGAGCAGGACGGCGGCGCCGGGCAGCCACAGGGTGTCCCAGGTGACGCCGCCGAGGCCGCCCAGCGTCCAGGCGAGGACGGCGCGGGCCTCGTTGCCCCGGCCGGTGGTGAGCAGCAGCAGGTCGAGGACGGCGGTGAGCACCGCGGCGACGGCCACGCCGGAGAGCACCAGCCGGGCGGAGGTGATCCGGCCGCCGGCGCGGGCCGTGGTGTAGACGAGCAGCAGCGCGCCGAGCGCCCCCGCGAAGGCCGCGGCGGACAGCGACAGCCGGCCGGACAGGGCGGCCCCGAACACGATCACGGCGACGGCGCCCAGCGAGGCGCCGGAGGAGACGCCGAGCAGGTAGGGCTCGGCGAGCGGGTTGCGGACCAGGGCCTGGAGCGCGGTGCCGACCGCGGCGAGCCCGGCCCCGGCGAGCGCGCCGAGCAGCACCCGGGGCGCCCGGACGTCCAGCACGATGGTCTCCCGGGCCCGGGACCAGTCCGGGGGCGAGCGGTCGGCGCCCAGCGCGTGGGCGACGATGCCCCACACCTGCCCGGGCGGCACCCGTACCGAGCCGAGGGCGAGCCCGGCGGCGGCGGAGAGCAGCAGCGCGACGGCCAGCACGCCGAGGACGACGGCGAGGGCGGCGGGCCGCCGGTCAGTGCCGGCCGGCGGCCGCTCCGCCGCCGGGGCGCCGCCGGGGTCGGCCGCGGCCGGTGCCCCGGCGGCGGGACGCGGGGCCGTCACCGGAAGCTCCCGGGGTGCAGGCCGCGCGCGAGGTCCTCCACCGCGTACGCGGACCGGACGCCGACCAGGGCCGCGGTCAGCGGCAGGACGACGAACCGCCGGTTCTTCACGGCCGGCACGTCCGCCAGGGCCGGCTGCGCGAGCAGGAACCGCTCCTTCTCCTCGACGCTCCCGGCGTCGGCGTAGTCGTACACGGCGATGACCTCCGGCCGGCGCTCGACGACCTGCTCCCAGGAGACGTCGCCGAAGACGGCGTCGAGGTCGGTGAAGACGTTCCGGCCGCCGGCCAGCCGGATCAGCTCGGTGCCGAGGCTCCGGCCGCCCGCGGTGAACGGCGCCTTGTCGCCGCTGTCGTAGACGAAGACCGGTACCCCGGGGGTGCCCGCGACGGCGCCGGCCGCCCCGGCGACGCGGCCCTCCAGGTCCGCGACCAGGGCCTCGGCGCGCTCCTGGACGCCGAAGATCCGGCCGAGGGTGCGGACCTCCTCGTAGGTGTCCGCCATGGTGACCCGCCGCTCGCCGCAGTACTCGCGGTTCAGATGGGTCCGGATCCCGGCGTCGGTGAACGCCTTGCGCGAGCGGCCCTCGTTCTCGGCGAAGGCGCTGCCGTACCCGCCGTAGACGAGGTCCGGGTCGGCCTCCAGGATCTTCTCGAACGACGGCTCCTTCGCCGCCAGGACCGGGATCGACGCGTAGTCCTCGCGCAGCGCGGGCAGGACGGGCGAGTCGGGGAAGGCGGTGCCGACCATCCGGTCGCGCAGCCCGAGCGAGAGCAGCAGTTCCGCCGGGTGCTGGTGGACGGTGACGACCCGGGCGGGCGGCCGGTCGTAGGTGGTGGTGACGCCGCAGTTCCGGACGGTGAGGGGGAAGCCGCCGGCCGCCGGGGCTCCGCCCGCCGCCGGGCCGCTGCGGGCCGGGGTGCCGCAGCCGGCCGCGGCCAGCAGCGCGGCGGCCATGGCGAGGGCCGCGGCGCCGCGCCCGGCGCGGCGCGCGCGGGCCGGACGCGCAGGACGGACGGGACGGAGAAAGCGGAGAGGACGGGTAGGACGGAGAGGACGGGTAGGACAGCTGGAACGGTCGTGCACAGCAAGCCTCCTGGGGAGTCCGCGCTCCTCGGAACGGGCCCGCGACGGGCCAGTGTCCTGACTCCCGGGGCGGCGCGGCGCGCCCTCCCCGGTCACAGTGGCGGGACCGTGCCGGACTCGCACCGGCTTCCTGTCCCCGTCGCGGCGGTGTCGTGGTGGTGGTGCCCGGCCGGGACCGGGGGCGCGCACGCCCCCGGCCCGGTCGTCACGCCGGGCGGATCGCCCGCAGCACCAACCGCTCGGCGTTCTCGTCGTACGGGCGGCCGTCGAAGCCGCCGAACACCTCGATCCGCTCGAACCCCGCTTCCTCGGCCATCCGGCGCAGCTCCACCGCGCTGTAGACGAACCACACCAGGGTGGCGCGGGTGACGCGCTCGCCCCGCACCATCACCCAGTCGCTGCGCAGCCGCGCCCAGTCGTCCAGCACCGTGTCGGTCTGGACGACGAGGTCCTCGCCGCGCCGCACCACCTTCGGCGGGGTGACCCGGCGGGCCAGCAGTTCCTTGCCGGCCAGGTCGAGGACGAGCGTGCCGCCGGGCGTCAGGCTGTCGTGCATGGTGCGCAGCACCCGGGCGTTGTCGGCGGGGTCCTCGAAGTAGCCGAAGGAGGTGAACATGTTGAGCACCACGTCGAACTCGCCCGGCGCGTCGTACGCGCGCGCGTCGGCCCGCACGAACGTCACCTTGGCGCCGGCCGCGTCGGCCAGCCGCCGGGCCCGCTCCAGCATCGCCGGGCTGAGGTCGACGCCGGTCACCGTGTGGCCGCGCCGCGCCAGGGGGACGCTGAACACGCCGGGCCCGCAGCACAGGTCGAGCACCCGGGAGCCGGCCGGGAAGTCCAGCAGCGGGGAGGAGCCGAGCAGTTCCTCGGCCTGCGCGTGGCGCTGCTCGGAGAACAGGAAATCGTGGAACTCGGTCCAGAAGTCATCGTCCTGGAACCCGCCCGTCCGTGTCATGCGGCCTCAGTGCTCCTTCGTCGTCGTGCGGTCGGGGGTGGGGCCCGGCGGCGCGGGAGCGCAGCGCGAGCAGCAGCGGGGGCAGCAGCAGGCACTGCGCGGCGGCCAGCAGCCAGAACAGCCCGGTGTGGCCGGCCCGTTCGGAGAGTCCGTAGAGCTGTCCGCCGAGGACGCCGCTCGCGCAGGCGCCGAGTCCGGCGCCGAGCCGCTGCTGCCCGAAGACCACGGCGTCCGAGCGCGGGCTGCGGGCCAGCGCCTCCAGGTCGTTCTTGAGGAAGAGCACGATGTCGCCCAGGGTGATCAGCGCCCCGCCCGCCAGCAGCGCGGGCCGGGTGCCGGCGGCGAGCACGGCCAGCCCGGCGGCGAGCCCGGCGAAGCCGCCCGCCAGGGCGAGCGGGTAGGGCATCCGCCGGATCGCGTCGGACGCGAGTGGCTGCACCACGATGACCAGCGTGAAGCAGAGCAGCAGCACCAGGCTGTAGAAGGTGCCCGAGGCCCGCTCGACCGCGTACATCGCCAGGAAGTGCTGGAAGTGGAAGTACAGGTAGAAGGCGAGCGCGTTGGCCGCGAACGGCAGCGGCGCGATCCCGGCCAGCAGGCCCCGCCCGGCCCCGGGCCCCCGCTCCTTCGCGGCCCCGGCGGGCAGCCCGGCGTGGCCGGCGGTGACCAGCACGAACAGTGCCGTGGCGGCGAGGAACAGGTAGCCGGGCGAGGAGAGCACGAACGGCCCGGCGATCAGCGGCCCCACCGCCATGCCGGCGTTGAGGGCGGCGTTGCCCGCCGACAGGAACGCCGGCCGGCGCGCCTCGTCGACGCCCCGCACCAGGTACGCCTTGTTGGCGGGCAGGTACAGCGCGGCGCCGCAGCAGGTCAGCACGAGCGCGCCGACCGCCAGCGGCGGCCAGCGCAGCGCGAGCAGCAGGCCGACGAAGCCGGCCGTGCGGACGGTCAGCGCCCACAGCATGGTGCGCCGCAGCCCGATCCGCTCGGCCAGCGCGCCGCCCGCGATCCCGCCGGAGAACTGCACCAGGGAGGCCGCTGCCAGCACGACACCGACCGTGCCGAGGCCCATGCCGAGCCGCTCGTGCAGGAAGACCGACATGAACGGCAGCACCATGAAGCTGCCGAGCGGGATCAGGAACGAGCTGAGCAGCAGGAAGCGCAGCGGTCCGTCGAGCGTGCCGAGCGCGGCGCGCAGCCCCGCCGGGCCGGCGGTGCGGTCAGCCACCGTCGGCCCCGCCGCCCCCGCCCCGGGCCGCGGGCGGCGCGACCGGCTCGGTCAGCACCCGCAGGGCGTTGGCGGCGGCGACCGCGTGGTGGGTGGCCAGTTCGGCGGTCTCGCCCTCCGCGTAGACGATGCCCGCGTAGCCGCGGCTGTCGGCCAGGTGCTCGACCAGGTCGCCCGCCGACCTGACCGGGTACCAGGCGGGCGAGCCGGGCAGGCCGGCCAGCCGTTCCAGCCCGGCGACGCCCGTGAACACCCCGGGCGCGGCCGGGTAGCCGAGGACGAAGGCGACGGCCGGGCCGCCGGGCGGCTCGGCGTCCATCAGGGCGGGGCGGCGGCCGAGCGCGGCCTCGACCAGCGCCTCGTACACGTTGACGCCGAGCGCGCGGCACAGGCCCTCGCCGACCAGCGCGCCGCCGATCCGCGGGTTGATCTCGACGACCTCCGGGCCGTCGGCGGTCAGTACGAACTCCACGTGCGCGAAGCGGTCGGTGTAGCCGACGGCGGCGAGGACGTCGGCGAGCCACCGCTCCAGCGCGGCCCGGCGCGGCGGCGGGAAGGCCACCGGGAACGCCGTGATCTCCTCCCGGAAGTACGGCTCGGGGGACATCAGCCGGCTGGAGACGCCCAGCAGCCTCGTCCGGCCGTCCCAGCCGAGCGTCTCGGCGCTGTACACCGGCCCGCCGAAGTACGGTTCGGCGAACAGCCGGCCGCGGAACTGCCGCCCGGCGGCCTCGGCGAGGACGGCGTCCAGCTCCGCCGGGTCGCGCACCAGCCAGACGTTCTGGCTGCCGGTGCCCGCGGTGTCCTTGAGGACGGCGGGCAGGCCGGGCTCCTTGAGGAGTGCCTCCGCCGCCTCCGGGCCGCCCCCGGTGACCGGCACCGCCCGGCCGCGGGTCAGCCCGGCCTCGTACAGCCGGCGGCGCACCGCCGACTTGTCGCGGGTCAGCCGCAGCACGGCCGGGTCGAGACCGGGCAGGCCGAGCCGTTCGGCGAGTTCGGCGGCCACCAGCGTCCAGGTGTCGGTGGAGCTGATCAGGCCGCGTGGGCGGGGGGAGCGTTCCAGCAGCGCGGTGAGCCCGTCCACGTCGAAGGTGTCGGTCTCCACGACGTCCAGCGCGTCCGCCGGCAGCCGCTCCAACTCGTAGGTGTAGGAGGACCGGTCGCCGGTGAGCAGGGTCAGCCGCTCGCCGAGCGCGTCGGCGGCGCGCACCAGGTGGCCGAGGCCGAAGGTGAGCGATTCCAGGCAGACGATGCTCATGCCGCCCGCTCCTTCCGGTGCGGCGGGCACGCGGTGCGCCGCCAGGCCATCGTGGACCAGGGCATGGACATCTCCTCGGGGGCGGAGACCTCGACCGGTTTCAGCGCGACCGGGTCGGGGGCCTCGGCGTGCCGGGCGAAGACACGCTCGACGTAGCGGTGACCGGTGTCGGCACCGATCATCAGGTGCAGCCGGTCGGGGTGGCGGCGCGCCTCGTAGGTCGCGGCCAGGTAGCCGGCGCCGGTGGACAGCCCGGCGAAGACGGCGTGGTCGCGCAGCAGGGCGACGGTACCCGCCATGGCGTGGGTGAAGTCCAGCCAGTGGATGCCGTCGTAGAGGTGGTGGCGGACGTTGTCGAAGACGATGGACGAGCCGATCCCGGCGATGATCGCCTCCGGGTCGTGGTGCCCCTGGCTGCCGAAGGTGACGCTGCCGAAGGGCTGCACCCCGACCAGCCGCACCGACGGGTCGAGGGCGCGCAGCCGGGTCGCCACCCCGCCGGTCGAGGCGCCGGAGCCGACGCCGCCGACGACGGTCAGCGCGGCGCCGGGGAAGGCGGCCGCGATCCGGTCAGCGACCTCGTGGTAGCCGAGGTAGTGGACGTCGTCGTGGTACTGGCGCATCCAGTGCCAGTCCGGGTGCGCGGCGAGCAGCTCGCGCACCCGCCGCACCCGCAGCTCCTGGTCCAGCTTGAGGTCGCGGGACGGCACGACCTGCTCCACGGTGGCGCCGAGGATCTCCAACTGGGCGCGGGTGGTGGCGTCGACCGTGGTGGACGCGACGATGTGGCAGCGCATGCCGTGCCGGTGGCAGGCGAGCGCCAGCGCGTAGGCGTAGATGCCGCTGGAGCTGTCCACCAGGGTCTGCCCCGGGCGGACGGTGCCGCGTTCCAGCAGGTGGCGGACGGCGGCGAGCGCCGAGTATATCTTCATCGACTCGAACCGGACCAGCACGAGGCCGTCGGTGAGCCGGACGAGATCGGGGACCTTCAGGGCGTCGGCGATGTGGGGGTGGATCACCCGTAGCCTCCTTGGGCGAAGGAACACTGGTGGCCGAGCGAGTGGAAGAACGCGGACAGGTCCGACTTGAGCGCGGCGTCGGGGCGTCCGGGGAGCAGGTAGCCGATCAGGCAGCCGGTGTGGGCGACGAAGATCCCGTCGGCGCCGAACTCCTCGCGGTGGGCGAGTAGCGCGTCGAACGTCGCCTTGGGGAGCACCTGTTGGGAGAGCGCGGCGCTCACCGTGGCCGTCCGCGCGACGGCGGCCGGGTCGCCCGCGGCGAAGCCCTTGAGCAGGTCGGCCAGGCAGCGCCGGTACTCCTCGCCGTGCCGCCGGTAGTGCCCGAGCAGCAGGTCGGTGACGGCGGCGGTGTCCACCGTGCCGGGCTCGGTGATGTACGCGGTGTGGAAGCCGATGCCGGTGCCCAGCCGCCGCACCACCCGGTGCCGGCCGCTCAGGTACAGGGCGAACTCGTCGAGGAAGACGCTGTCGGCCCGCTCGATCTCGCGCAGCACGGCGAGCACCACCCCGGTGTCGTACGGCAGCGCGAAGAGCCGGAACAGGCAGCGCAGCGTCGCCACGATGTCGGCGGTCGAACTCGCCATGCCCACACCGACGGTGAGGTCGGAGTGCACGCACCAGCGGCCCGGCGGCAGGGTCAGCCCGAAGCGTTCCAGGAACAGCCGGGCCGCCGTCGCGGCCTTCGCCCCGAGCGGCAGCGGGTCCGGCGGGTCCGTCCCCCGGGTGAAGTGCACCCAGGAGTGGCGGTCGACGGGGAACGACACCACCGCGATGTCAGGGCGGGAACGGGCGCGCAGCGGTCCCTGGTACAGCTCGCCCAGGGTGCCGTGGCAGACGCCGGAGACCGTGCCGCCCGGCGGCGGGGCGGGCCGGGCCCCTCCGGTGGGGGTCACCATCGCGCCGCCCGGGCCGCCTGGGGGCGGGCCGGCCGTCGCCCGGTGCGGGCGGGCGGAACTCGCGCGGTCACGGACACGTCCTCCTCCTCGTTCCGAGCCCCGCGTCACGACCCGGAGGAGGAGGGCACGGCGCGTCGTCGCACGCCGCGCAGCCGTCCGTACCGCCGACCCAGTCCACGAGGTCACCGTGCACAGCCCGCACGTGGGGGTGCGGGCGCAGCGGCAGGTCTTCGGACTCGCGGGCCGGTGCGCCGGGGGGACCGGCGCACACCTACCGGCCGTCGCTTCCCAGGCCTTGGCGGAGCCGGGCCCAGTGCTGTTGACGGCTTTCGTTCCCACTCACCGCTGCGGGACAGTCCCGGATTCCCACCGGGTTCCCTCTTGCGTCGCGCCGCCGAAGTCCGGTCGGACAGGAGGCGCGAACCGGCTGCGGACATCAGCATACGAGGGCTCGCGCTCCGGTGGCAGGGCGCGCGCGGACGGTTGTCCGAATTGCGATCGGTCCGCGGGCCGGGGCGTCGGGGCGCTGCTGCGGAAGGGCCGTCGGCCCACGAGCCACTGTGGCCGGATAGGGGCTCGGCAAGCCGGAGCCCCTCCGCCACACTGGTTCGTCACACCGCCCGCCGCACACCGCCACCGGTGTCCCGCCGTTCGGGAAGGTCCACGATGCTGCCTGGGACGACGCCGGGGGACGACGGTTCGCACGCCCCGCCCGCCGCCGGGAGGCGGCCCGCCGGGCGCGGCGCCCTGCGGGCCGACCTGCGGGCCGCGCTGCCCGACGCGAGCGCGGCGGTCGGCGTCACCGCGGCGGTGTTCGTGCTGCTGTACGTCCGGATGGACGCGGGCACCTCGGCGACGGTGGCGGTCATGCCGTTCATGGACGACGCGGGCACGTACTGGATGTACCTGCTGAGCCAGGCGTTCGGCTGGTCGGGGCTGCTGTGGGCCTGGGGGACGGTGGTGCTCGGGCTGCTGCTGTCCGGTCCGCGGCCCGGCCGGCTGCCGGTCGCCCGGCAGACCCTGGAGCGCTGGCACCGCACGACGAGCCTGACCACGACGGCCCTGATGTTCGCGCACGCGCTGATGTTCGCGGCCGAACTCGTGCGCTACGAGGCCGAGTCGGCGTGGGGCGACCGGCTCTGGTCGGGGTTCGCCGACAGCTTCGTGCCCGGCTGGTACGACTCCGGCACCGGCCGGATCGCCATCCCGCTCGGGCAGGGCGCGCTCTACCTGGCCGTGCCGCTCGGCCTGTTGTTCTACGTGCGGCACCGGTTCGGGCCGAACACCTGGCGCCGGCTGCACCGCTTCGTGATCGTCGTCTACGTGCTGAGCGTCTGGCACACCCTGCTCTACGGGACCAACGTGTGGTTCGGCGAGTGGCCGCGCACCGTCGTGTGGCTGCTGCAAGTCCCGGTCGCCGTACTGCTGTTGGCCCGGCTGCTGCGGCCGGCCCGGCGGGCCGGGCGGCTGGGGGCGCCGGGGCGGGGCGGGGCCCGGTCGCTGCCGGTCTGGGTGGTGCGGGCGCTCGGACGGGTGGCGGTGGCGGCCCTCGTGGTCGGCCTGATCGCGGTGGTGGCGTCCGGTCACGACGGCGGGCGGGCGCGTCCGACGGCGCCGCCGGCCTCGGACGGGCAGGCCGACGGTACCGGGTGAGTCACCGTGCGTGACGCCAAGGCCCAAGGGGGGCCGTTCAGCTCCGGCCCCGTGTTCGGACCTCGGTGTCCTCCGGGCGCGGCCGGCCCCGGTCCGGCCACACCTCGATGTGGTCGGCCTCCAGCACCAGCCGCACCCGGTGCGTCAGGCCCAGCGGCTCGGTGAACTCGCGCGGCAGCTGGAGCCGGCCGACCCGGTCCAGCACGGCGTACTCCTGGCCCTCGGCGGCGCCGTCCGCCCCGGCGGCGGCCGGGTGGCGCAGCACCTCGGCGGAGGTGCGGCCGTCACGGATCCGCACCGTGCGGCCGACCTGGTCGGCCACCAGGGCGTCGTGGGTGACGATGAGCACGGTGGTGCCCAGTTCGGTGTTGGCGGTGCGCAGGGCGTCGAAGACCTCCTCGGAGGTGGCGGTGTCCAGTTCGCCGGTGGGCTCGTCGGCGAGCAGCAGTCGCGGTTCGTTGGCCAGCGCGACGGCGATCGCCACCCGCTGCTGCTCGCCGCCGGAGAGCATCGCGGGGGTGCGGTCGGCGGCTCCGGCGATGCCCATGAGGCCGAGGAGCTCCCTCGCCCGCTCGGCACGCCGTCGGCGTGGCGTCCCGGCGTAGCCCATCGGCAGCTGCACGTTCTCCCGGGCCGTCAGGTAGGGCAGCAGGTTCGCGGCGGTCTGCTGCTGGATCGTCCCGACGGTGCGGCGCCGGTAGGCGGTCCGCGCGCGCCCCTTGAGCGTGCCCAGGTCGGTGCCGTCCACCCGGGCGGTGCCGGCGCTGGGGGTGTCCAGGCCGGCCAGGATGGCGAGCAGGGTGGACTTGCCGGAGCCGGAGGCGCCGACCAGGGCGGTCAGTTCGCCCTCCTGGACGGTCAGGTCGAGCCCCTGAAGGGCCTGGACCTCGACCCCGTCGCGGGCGCGGGTGCCGGTGCGGAAGATCCGCACCAGGCTCTCGCACACCACCATGGGCCGGTCGCGCACGGCTGTGACCGTCGCGGTCACGGGCGTGGTCGGTGCGGTCGGTCGGACGGTCACAGGGCCTCCCCCAGTCGTAGCACGGCGCCCAGACCCCGACGGCGGGCGATCGCCGCCTCCAGGACGGCGGCCGCCGTCATCAGCACGGCGAGCGCGCCGCCGAGCGCCGCCGTGATCGTCCAGTCGATGTGGACGGCGGGCTCGAACGGCCCGCCGGTGATCGCCCCCAGCCGCAACCCGGGGCCGAGCGCGGCGGGCAGCAGCAGGCCGAGCGTGGTGCCGCCGGCCGCCGCCGCCAGCACCAGCGGTGCCAGCTGGAGCAGTTGCAGCCCGAGCACCGCCCGGCCGCCGATCCCCAGGGTGCGCAGGTAGGACGTGGTGCGGGCGCGTTCGGTGGCGCTGAGCAGCAGGTCCAGGGCGAACGCGCCGAGCCCGAGCAGCAGGCCGAGCACGGTGGTGACCCGGAAGGCCAGGTGCGCCGAGCGGGTCAGTCCGTCGCCGCGCAGCTCATCGAGCACCGCGGCCCGCTCGCGGAACTCGGCCGGCGGCCCGGCGTTCCCGCCGGGTACGAGCTGCGGGGCGAGGGTGCCGCGCACGGCGGCCGGATCCAGCGGCGGCCCGCCGGCGGCCGGGTAGAACAGGACGGCGGACGGCATCCGGTGCTGCGCGGGCAGGCGCTGCGCGGACGGGCCGGTGAACACCAGCAGCGCCCCGGAGCGCCGCGCGTCGCCGAGCACCGGTCCGAGCACCGGGTCGCGCAGCGCCTCCTCGGGCAGGGCTCCGACGACGCGGACCAGCGCGTGGTCCATGCCCAGCGCGGAGAGGTCGAAGACGCCGTCGGGGAACCGGGCGGCGAGCTCCGGGTCGGCGAGCGCGGTGAGCACGGGCGTGGCACCGTTGTCGCCGGGCGGCCGTACCGGGGCGTCGAGCCCGTCGGTGGTCGACAGGGCGCGGGCCAGCGGGGAGGCGGGGGCCGCGGCGCCCAGGGCGGCGGCGTCCAGCCCGACGAGCCGGGCCCGTTCGTAGCCGGTGCCGTCGTCCTGCGAGAGGAGGTCGCCGGTCGCGCCGGTGACGGTCACCCGGTGCGGTGCGGTGGGTGTGGGCGGCAGTCCCTCGGCGAACCGCGCCTTCGGCCCGACCAGGGCGGCCGGCGCACCGCCGGTGCGCCAGTCGGCGAGCCGCGTCCGGCCGTCCTCGACGGTGCGCGGGATCAGACCGCCGTAGACGCCGTAGCCCATGGCGAGCACCAGGACCAGCAGGGCGAGCGCGGCGGCGCCGCTCTGGGCGCCGGCCCGGGCGAGCGCCACCAGCGGGACCACACCGCGCGAACGGCGGGCCCAGCGCGTGGCCGCGAGCAGCAGCGCGGGCAGCAGCCGGACCAGCACCGCGACCACGACCAGCGCCAGGAGGACCGGCGCGAGGACGAGCTGGGCGTCGATGCCGGTACCCGCGTAGGCGCCGCGGGCCCGCAGTGCGACCAGCCCGCCGCCGGCCAGCAGCACCACCAGGGCCTCCAGGACCAGCCGGCGCGAGCGCGGCACCGGCCGGGCCCGCCCGGTGGCGGCGAACAGCACCGCGGCCGGGGCGCACCAGACCAGCAGGGCCGCCACCAGGACCGGTACCGGGGAGCCGAGGGCGGCGCCCGGTGGCGCGAGCGCGCGGCCGATCGCCCAGCCGGCCCCCGTGCCGGCGCCGACCGCCACCGCGGCCTCCGCCAGCAGTCGCCCGGCGATCCCCCACAGGCCGGCGCCGCGGGAGAGCTGGAGCGCGATGGCACCGGCCCGGCGGCGAATCCCGAGCCGGGCGGCGGTGAAGGCGGTGGCCACCACCACGGCGAGCAGTCCGGTGAGCGCGAAGCCCTGGAGCTGCTCGGTGCGCCCGCGCTGAGCGGCGAAGGCCTCGAGTTCCCCGCTGAGCCGCTCGGTGACGTCGACCAGCTCCACCGGCTGACCGGCCACCGTGCAGGCGTCGGTCGCGCACAGCTCCTCCAGGGGGGCGGAGCGCATCCTGGCGAGGGCCGCACGGGTGCCGGCCAGGCCGGCCGGGGTGGCGGCCGGCCCGGAGCGGTCGACCTCCGCCGGCAGCGCCCAGGCCGTCGCGAGCGGGGCACCGCGGTCCGCCGCCAGTTCCATCCCCCGGGCACTGGTCAGCATCCCGCCGTGGAGCACCTGGCCCTTGGGCGTGGTCACGAGCAGGGGCACGGTCAGCTCCGGGGCACGCCGCCAGAGCCGGTCCGCGCCGCGGTCGGTGCGGAAGACCCCGACCACGAGCACCGGAGTCGACAGGCCGCCCGCCAGGTCGAAGCGTTGACCCACGGCCATGCCGAAGCGGTCCCGGGTGGCCTCGGAGACCGCGACCTCGATCGGGGAGCGTTCATCGCCCGGGCCCGGGCGGGTGTCCTCGGGCTGCGCCGGCGCCCGGCCCTCGGCGTACTCGACCGGACCGTCCCCGGCGAAGGGCTGGGCGTAGACCAGGCTCCACTCCCCCGGCAGGCCGGATTCGCCGGGCGCCCCGGCCCCCCACGGGAACGCCGCGCCGGTGGTGACGTGGGCCCGCGGCCTGCCGAACCCGCCCGCCTGCGGACCGGCCAGGGCCCGCAGCCCGTCGCCGATCCGGTCCAGCTCCCGGTCCAGCGTGCCCTCCTGCGCGGGAGGGAGCCACGGCCGCGGGACGATGCTGCTCGCCGCGGAGACCAGTGGCCGCTCCCGCTGGGCCCGGTCGACCCGGTCGGCCAGGGTGGCGGCCGCCTGCCGGTCGAACCGCGGAGGCCAGCTCAGCGGGACCGCCGTGAGCAGCACGGCGAGCAGCGCGAGCACGGCCGCGACCGGCCAGGCGATCCGTGCCTCGCGCCGGATCAGGCGCAGTGTCAGCATGCCGGGCTCTCCCTGTCGCTTCGTCCGCGCGCGGGTGCGCCCGCCCGGTGGCCGTCTGTCTCGTCCGTCCTCCCGCCGCCGGCGGGCCTCATCCGTCCTCCCCCGCGCGCAGGGCCCGCACCAGGTCGACCCGGGCCAGCAGCCGGGTGAGGACCAGCACGGCGAGGGCGAGCAGCACACCGGCGGCCAGCGCCGTGAGCAGGGCGGCGGGTCGTCCGGGGGCGGCGGTCAGGGCCGGGAAGAGCGGACCCGCGGTGTCGTCCAGGACGGTGAACGCCAGCAGCAGGAACGCGAGCAGCAGTCCCAGCAGCCCGCCCAGCAGCACCGGCGGCACGGTCACCGCGATCTGTTCGGCGCGCAGCAGCGCGGTCAGCTCGCCGCGCCGCACGCCCAGCGCCCGCAGCACCGCGAACTCCCGCCGGCGGGCGCGGACCGTGCTCACGGTGTGCAGGGTCAGGGCGGTGACCGCGAACAGCGGTGCGGTGAGCAGGACGAGCAGCCAGGCGCAGCGCAGGCCGACCCGGAACGGGTCGGCCGCCAGGGCGGCGGCGGCGTTCCGGGCGCTCTGCGGGTGGCCCGGGCCTCCGCGTGCGTCGACCGCGGCCCAGGTCGCGGCCGGGTCGTCGCTGGCCAGCCACCAGTGGGCGGCGCGGGGCGGGGGCCCGCCGCTCGCCGCGCGGCTGTCGGCGAGGGCCCGCAGGTCCAGCACCAGGTGGCCGTTGCGCCGATCGTAGCCCGGCAGCGCGTCGATCTCTCCGGTGATCCGGACCCGCTGGGTGCTGTGCCCGTCACGCTCCCAGTCGAGCCGGACGGTGTCGCCGACCTCGGCATCGACGGCGTCCAGCAGCGCGCGGTCGGCGAGTGCGGGCAGGACGGGCGGCACGGGCGCGCCGGCGCCGTCACCGGATCCGGGCAGCACCGCGAGGACGGCGTTCTCGCCGACCGGGGTCAGCGGGTTCGGCGGCTGGTGGGAGCGCATCACGGTGTGCAGCAGGGCGCCCTCTTCGCTCTGCCAGGTACAGGCGTCGGCCCGGTCCTCGCTGTCCTGGTCAGGTGTGCGCCTGGTGCCGGGGCAGTCGATCGCGACCGGGTCGGCGCGCAGCGCGCTGGAGCGGGCCCAGGCCTGTCCCGGCGGGAGGGCGAGGTCGGTCCGCTGCCCGGCGGCGACGGCGGTGATCCGCGACACGCGCAGGTCGAGGGTGACGCGCCGGTTCAGCGTGCCGGGGAAGTGGACGCCCAGCCGGCCGAGCGTCAGGGCGCCGGAGCTCCGGCCGCGGCCGTCGAGCGGCACGCTCACCGTGTGCGGAGCGCCGTCGGCCGGCAGCGGGACCTCCACCTGCTCGGACAGCCCGGCGGCGTCCCGTATCCACAGCCGCAGACCCGGCCCGGGCGCCGGGACCGGCAGGTCGGTGACCGCCTGGAAGGTCACCTCCAGGGCGCCCGGCTCTCCCGGCAGGGCGATCCCCTGCGCGGGTACGCCGGCCAGCGGAGCCAGCAGCTCCGGGAGCGGACGCTCGCTCTGGTCCCGGCGCAGCGCGGGCAGTCCCGCGACGGAGGCGGCCTCGGTGTCCAGGCCGACCGTCGACACCAGGGTGCTGCCGACGAACGCGGACTGGTCGGCCACCGGGGTGAGCCCCGTCACGCCCGGCAGCGCGGCCAGCCGGGAGCGCAGCTGTGGCTGGGAGCCGGACGCCCCGGACAGCCGCAGATCGGCGCCGACCGTGAAGAGCGCCCGGTCGCGGTCGCTGTCCGGCAGGGCGCCCAGCACTCCGGCGGCCAGGCTGCTGCAGGCCACCGCCAGCAGCGTCACCAGCACCGGCACCGCCTGGCGGCCGGTGTCGCGGCTCAGCCGCCAGGCGCCCAGCGGCAGCACCAGCCCGCGGGCCCGGCGGGCCGTCCGCTCCAGCAGCCGCCCGGCCGCCGGCAGCACCCGCAGCAGCAGGACCGCGCCCGCCACGGCCATGGCCATCGGTGCGAGAACCAGCGTCACATCGGCGCGGGAGTCGAATCCGGCGCTGGTGGCGGTCACCACCACGCCCCCGTAGTGGCGCAGTTGGAGGTAGCCGAGGAGCGCCACGGTGAGCAGCGCCAGGTCCGCGCCGGCCCGCTGCAGGCCCAGCCGGCGCGGACTGCGACGGCGCAGCGCGCGCAGGGCCCCGGGGTCCAGCGCCTGCCGGGCGAGCGGCAGCAGCAGGGCCGCGCCGTGCACCAGGAGCGCGAACCCGGCGGCCCACCAGACGGTCCGGCCGTCGGCTGCGGCCAGCCCGTGCGCCCCGGCGGCACGCAGCAGGGCCGCGAGCAGCGGCTCGGCCAGCAGCAGCCCGAAGAGTGCCGCCGGGACCGAGGCCACCGCCCACTGCGCGGTCGCCGCCGCCAGCAGCCGGGGCGTACCGGCACCGCGGGTGCGCTGGAGCGCCTGCTCGGCGGCGACCGCGTCGGCCAGCCGGCGGGCCGTCAGCACGAGCACCAGGGCGGCGAGCAGGGCGAGCAGGGCGATCGGCACGGCCGTCAGGGACCTGGCCGTCAGGGCCGGCACCACCTGGCCGTCGACGGCGGCGGGCAGCCGGCTGCTCACCTGGGTTTCGTCCAGCGCGGGCCGACCGCCGTGGTAGACGGAGCGGGCGGGGTTCGAGCGGGTGAAGGCGGCCACCCGGTCCCGTAGCGCGGCGAGTTCGGACAGGCTCGCCCCGGCGGGGTCGGGCAGGGCCAGCCAGAGGGCCAGCGTGCGGCTGCGGTAGGCGGGGAGCGCGGTCAACTGGCGGCCGTCGACGGGCATCAGGGCGGTTCCCGCGCCGAGGGCGCCGCCGAGGCCGGTCCAGACCGCGGCGGCCCGCGGGTCGGCCCGGTAGACGCCGGTCACGGTGAGTGTGAGCGGCTCGCCGGTGCCGGGGGAGCTGATGACCGCGCTGCTCCCGGTGTCCAGGCCGAGCCGGTCGGCGGCGTCCTCCGGGAGGGCGACGCGCAGGTGGCCGCCGGTGGCGGTGTCCGCCGGCGCGGCCGTGGCAGCCGGCGCGTCCGGCCAGCTTCCGCCGCGCAGCCGGGCGTAGCGGGCGGCGTCCGGCAGCGCGACGGGGAGCACGGTGAGCGCGGTGTCGGTGGCCCACCGGCGCCCTTCGGGCGGCAGCGGCAGGTCCACGGTGCCGGCGGCGCGCAGGGCGTTCTCGGTGCGGAACGGGATCGCGCCCATCGTCTTGACGAGCGCGGCGTGCACCGCCGGGTCGGCGGCCGGCAGGCCCTGCGCCGACCAGCGCGCGGTCACCTCCACCGACCGCCCGGCGTCGGCGGCGAGCCGTTGGCGTACCCCGGCGGTGGCGGCCGACTGGGCCAGTCCGGCCAGCGCGGCGAGCACCGCCGTGGCCACCAGCACGCTCACGGCCACGGCCGTCAGCACCAGCCCGTGCCGCCCCGCCCGGCGCCCGATCCGGCGCGCCGCTTCCGCCACTGCCATCCACCGCTCCCCTCGCCGCCGTCCCAGCGGGAGGGGAGCACCTCCCCCGCGGACCTGCCACGGCGCGCATGTGGTCTGAACCAATCCCGATGAGCTCGCATCGTTCCAGACGGTTCGCCAACTCTTCGGACAGGAGGCCTGGTTGTGTCCGTCCGGGCCGAGGCTCTGCCCGAACGGACACGTGGCAACCGGCTTCGCCCGCCACTCCCCCCGCCCACTCCCCCGGTCACCGCCGCCGGGGCGACGGGGCGCAGGGTGTCCCTCCTCGCCGAGGTGCGACGGGCTCGGTGGGGTTGCGCGCCCGGCAGGCTCACACCCCGAGAATCCCCGCTCGTCGCGCCTGCAGTTCGGAGCGGACGAGTTCGAGGACGCGCCCTGACCAGTTACGGCCCCGGCCGGCGTTGTCGCCCCAGAAGGCCGAGTTCATGTCGTCGTAGATCAAGGTGGCGTCGTCCGTCGCCAGCAGGACCTCGGCCAGCTCGGGGTGCTGGTCGTACTTGGCGCGCAGCAGGCGCGTCATGACGGCGGTTCGGGCGTGTTCCCAGCCCTCGCGGCGGGGGGCCTCGGCCGCGAGGGTGCGCGCCGCGGCGGCGGTCCCCGCCGCGGCGATCGCGTGCCGGGTCTCGGGCTCGGCGGCCGACAGGGCCCAGTAGGCGTGGGCGACGGAGGGGTAGTCGGTGTCCGCGACCGTGATCGGGGCGGGGTAGTCGTGGCGCAGGCCGAGCTTGCCGGGATCGTCCACCGGCTTGCTCGGGAACGAGTGGTAGAGCTTGACGGCCGGGGCGCGCGGTTCCGCCGGTCCGTCCGCGGGGACGCGGGTGCGCGCGGCGGTCACCACGCGCAGCCGGGCACGCTGCGGGTCTTCGGGGGAAGGCGGGAAGGAGGCACGCACGCGGAGCCGGCCTCGCGGACCCCGTGGGGGCCGCGAGGCCGGCTCTCTTCCTACCGGCGGCGTGACGGGCGGGGTGACGGGCAGTCGGCGTCGCGGGCGGGGAGGACGCCGTCGAGGAGGTAGCGGTCGACGGCGGCGTCCACGCAGGTGTCGCGGGCGGCGAAGAGGCCCGCGTAGACGGTGTGGCGGTAGGCCCCGCGCAGGGTCACGAGCCGCGAGCCGGTCAGGGCGCGGTGGGCGGAGAGCTGGCCGGGGTAGGTGGCGGCCGGGTCGCCGTCGGCGCCGACCAGCAGGACCGGGACGGCGTTGCGCACCCGGGTGGGCGGTTCCGCGGGCTCGGCGGGCCAGAAGGTGCAGGGGGTGAGGTTGCGGGTGAGCGGGCCGAACAGCGGCTCGTCGGCGCGGTGGGCCTGGATGTCGCGGTAGTAGGCGAGCGGGTCGCGCGAGGCGGCGCGGTCCGCGCACATGATCGCGGCCTGCGTGGCGGCGTAGCCTCCGGTGTCGGGGGCCGCCAGGCCGGTCAGCACCGCCTCCAGCAGCGCGGTCGGCCGGGCCGGACGGCCTTCGGCGGCGTCGAGCAGGACGCGCGCCAGGGCGGAGAACTCCTCGTAGGCGGCGGCGTCGTCGCCGGCCGACACCGTCCACAGCACCTGCGGCAGCGCCCGGGCGTCGACCCGGTGGGCGCCGACCGCCAGCGGGGCGCGTTCGGCGGCCAGGCGCACCCGCTCGACCGAGGCCAGCACCTCGGCGGTGGTCGCGCCCAGGTGGTGGCGGTCGTCGTGGCCGGCCGCCCAGGCCGCCCAGGCGGTGAGCGCGGCCCCCATCGCGGGGCCCTGGGTGGCGGTCAGGTCGGGGCCGAAGCGGTCCGGGTCCATGGCGGCGTCGAACACCGCCCGCCCGACCCGGTCCGGGAACAGCTGGAGGTAGACCTCGCCGAGGTAGCTCCCGTAGGACGAGCCGAGGTAGGCGATCGTCGGCTCGCCGAGGACGGCGCGCACCAGGTCCAGGTCCCGGGCGGTGTTGCGGGTGGAGGCGTGCGGCAGCAGGGCGCGGTACGGCGCGCAGCGGGCCGCGAGGTCCTTGGCGAGCTCGGCGGCCCGGTCGAAGCCCAGCCGGTCGGGGCCGGCCGAGCCGGGGCCGGCCGTCGGCCAGCCGCAGTCGAGCGGGGTGCTGGCGCCGACGAAGCGCGGGTCCATGCCGACGATGTCGTAGCGGGCGCCGAGGGCCGGGGCGGCCTGCCGCAGGGCGAGGGCGAGGTGGCGGGCGGGGACTCCGGGGCCGCCGGGGTTGTAGAACAGGGTGCCCAGCCGGTGGGCGGGGTCGGTGGCGGGCAGCCGGGAGAGGGCGACGCTGAGCGTCCGTCCGTCGGGACGGCGGTAGTCGACGGGGACGGTGACCTCGGCGCAGCGGGCGCCGGCGGCGTCGAGCTCGGCGCCGGCCGCGTCGTCCGGGCCGGTCGCGCAGGCGTGCCAGCGCGGCTGTTGGCCGCGCAGCGTGGCGAGCGGGTCCGCGGCGGCGGTCGCGACCGGCGCGGTGAGGAAGGTCAGGGCCAGCGCCGCCACGGCGGCGGCCGACTTGGCGGCGCGGATCACGGTGTTTCCCCTCGGGTGCCTCGGCGGGCCGTCGGGGCGACCGTAGGGTGCCCCGACGGCGCGACGCATCCGCCTGCGGTAGCGGACTCCCCCGCCGAAGTGCCCCTCCCCCGCTACGACTTCAGGACCACCCGCGGTCGGGAGCGACACGCGGCCTACCGCCGACCGGAGGTGGTTTCCAGACGAACGGCTCAGCTGCGGGCGCGGCTCCTCGCGGATCGGGACGTCCTGGTGAGGGCGCAGCAGCGCCCCCCAGAGGGTCCCACCGCACGGAAGGAAGCAGGACTTCGTCGACATCGCGGCGGCCGTCCACCGTCGCTGAGCGCCGGCAACCGGTGCCGGCGCGGTGTGCCGGGGCCGGCCGTCGACCTCGTCGCGGCGGGAACGACCCGAACGCCCCCCACAGGGCGTCAAGTCCTTCCTGCCCCCCCGACCGCTCCCTCGGGTGACCCCAGGGCGTGGGGGCCGGGCCGGGCCGCCGGGGCGCCGCATAGTCGGAGTATCAGCAATACCGTCCGATCATGAGATGAGCCGACTATGCGCCTGCCCCGTCGACCGGCCCTCGTGGTGTCCGTCCCGCTGCTCCTCGTCGCCGCGGGCTGCGGCTCCCCGGCCGCCGGCCCGGGTGCCACACCGACGCCCGCCGCCGCGTCCCCGACCACGACCGGGTCCCCCACCGGGCCGCGCGCGTTCACGCTGGTCGCCACCGGGGACGTGCTGCCGCACACCGAGATCATCCGGCAGGCCAACGAGGACGCCGGTGGGTCCGGCTACGACTTCGCCGGGATGTTCGCCGACGTCAAACCCCTGATCAGCGGGGCCGACCTCGCCATCTGCCACATGGAGACCGTCTACGGCCCCGACGGCGGACCGTTCACCGGCTACCCGGCGTTCAAGTCGCCGCCCCAAGTCGCCCGGGCCCTCAAGGACGCCGGGTACACCTCCTGCGACACCGCCTCCAACCACACCCTCGACGACGGCCCCGACGGCATCCGCCGCACACTCGACGCCATGGACGCCGTGGGCCTCGCGCACACGGGCTCCGCCCGCGACGAGGCCGAGGGCGGGCGGCCCGCGCTGCTCCGGGCCGGCGGCGCCACCGTCGCCCACCTCGCCTACACCTACGGCACCAACGGCATCCCGCTGCCGGCGGGCCGCCCCTGGGCGGTGAACCTGATCGACCGCGAGCGGATCCTCGCCGACGCCCGCACCGCCCGGACCGACGGCGCGGACGTCGTCGTGGTGAGCGTCCACTGGGGCACCGAGTGGCAGGACGCCCCGAACGACCAGCAGCTCGCCCTGGCACGCGACCTGGCCGCCGCGCGGGCCGGGGACCGCCCCGCCGTCGACCTCGTCCTCGGCACCCACGCCCACGTCCCGCAGGCGTACGAGAAGATCGCGGACACCTGGACCGTCTACGGCCTCGGCGACCAGCTGGCCGGCCACATGTTCGGCTACGACGGTGCCGAGGACCCGCGCGGCAACTGGAGCTCGATCGCCCGCTTCACCTTCACCCCGCCGGACACCCCGCAGCGGCGCTGGACGGTCACCAAGGCCGAGTTCATCCCCCAGGTCACGGACCTCGGCCCGCCCTACCGCGTCCTCGACCTCCGGCAGGCGGCCCGCCGCGCCCCCGAGCGCGCCGACTACACCCGCGCCCTGGAGCACATCCGCTCGGTGGTCCTCAGCCGGGGCGCCGCCTCGGCGGGCCTCACCATGGCCCCCTGAGGTCCGGCGTCACGTCGCCGGGGCCCCTCACGGCGGGCGGGCAGGGCGGCACGGCCGGGGCGGCCACCGCTCGCGCTCCGCGCCGGGCGGCGCGCAGCATGGAGAGGGCGGCCCGCCGGTGGCGGGCGGCGGGATCGGAGGCGGACCGTGGCACGTGACCGGATCATCACCGGCTTCGACGGTTCGGAGCCCAGCCGGGCCGCCGCCCGCTGGGCGGCGCGCGAGGCCGTTCGGCAGGGGCTGCCGCTCGACGTGCTGCAGGCCGGTTCGCGGGGGCCGGAGCGGGCGCCCACGACCGAGGCCGACGCGCTGCGGACCCTCTTTCCCGGCCTGGACGTACGGGTCTCCCAGGCGCCGGACGACGCGGTCTCCGCGCTGGCGGCGGCCTCGGAACAGGCCGTGCTGCTGGTGCTCGGGTCCCGCGGCCTCGGCTCGCTGCGGGGCTTCCTGACCGGTTCGGTGAGCCATCGGGTCCTCGGCGCGGCGCGCTGCCCGGTGGTGCTGGTGCGGGGCGGCGCGGGCGCGCGACGGGCGGAGGAGCCGGGCGGCGTGACCGCGGGCGTGGACCTCGCGCATCCGTGCGATCCCGTGCTCGACTTCGCCTTCCGGACCGCCGCCCGTCGCCGGGACCCGCTCACCGTGGTGCACGCCTGGGGGCCGCCGGCCGGCACCGAGTACCTGCATTTCGGCTCCATCGGCGGCCTGGAGAAGCAGCTGGCCGCCGAAGCGCGGCAGGCGCTCGGCATGGCGCTCGCCCCCTGGCGCGAGCACCACCCGGAGGTCGCGGTGTCCACCGAGGTGCTGATGGGCCACGCCGGGATCACCCTGGTCGACGCGGCCGCCGGATCCGGCCTGCTGGTCATCGGGGCCCGGCACCACCACAACCCGCTGGGCGCCCACCTGGGCCCGGTGGCCCACGCGGTCGTCCATCACGCGCCCTGCCCGCTCGCCGTCGTGCCCCTGCACTGATCCGCCGGCCGCACCACCGGCCGGATCGCCGTGCCGGGCCCCGCCCACCACACCACCGTGGGCAGGGTCCGGCGCGGCGGACGGTCCTGTCGCCGTCAGGCGAGCTTCTGGCAGAGCAGCGCGTACGGCCGCGCCGCCCACAGCTGCCACCAGGGCTGGCCGTAGGCCACCCCCGCGACGAACTCGTCGTCCGCGCACTGGCCCTTGGCGAAGCCGTACGCGAAGTCACCGCCCCCGGCCACCGCGGGGCGGTTGTCGCCGTCGTCGAAGCGGAGCGTACGGGTCGACGCCCCCGGCGGGGTCGCCGACTTCGCGCAGAGCACGCCCATCGTCCGGCCGTTGCGGCTGTAGCCGGACACGAAGGAACCGGCGGGGCACTGGGCCTTGGCGTACCCCGGTGCCCAGTCGGTCGTCACGTAGGTGCCGCCGTGGTCGACGGCGTACGCGCGGCCGGCGTCCCAGAGGTCCGCCTGCGTGACGTCCGTGCACAGGCCGTCGTCACCGCCGTGGCTGAGCCCGATCAGCCGGCTGCCGTCCGGGCAGGACGCCTTGAGGGCGTACGGGTCCCAGTCCGGTCGGGTCTTCAGGTGGGCGGAGCGGTTGTCGTCGGCCAGGCCGGAGCTGAGCGGGGTCCAGTCCACGATGCGCGGCGGGTTCGGGCCGGTGCTCACCGAGGCCAGCCGCCATTCGCGGTGGAAGGCGAGGAAGGGCAGGTCCGCCGAGAGGACCGGGGTGCCGAGGATGGCGAGCTTCGCCATCAGGGCCCCGTTGATGTCGAGTCCGCCGTAGAGCACGGCCGTGCCGTTGACCTCCGGCGCGCTGCCGGCGCCGTCGAGGACGACCGAGCCGCTGACGGCGGCGCGCAGGTACGGCTCGATCGACGCCTTGACGCCGATCGTGTCGTACAGGGCGATCGAGCCTTCGGCGAGCAGACCGGCCTTCGCCGAGGCGGAACCCCTGAGGTCGAGGCGCAGCGGGGTGACGGTGGAGGTCCCGGGGTCGGTGGTGGTGGTCCAGCCCGGGCCCTTGACGTAGTCGGAGTGGACGCCCCACCGGCCGTCGTAGGCCTGCTCGGCGTCGAGGGTGACGGTGCCGTCGGCGGCGATGTCGGCGGAGAGGGTGAAGGTGAGGTTGATGACGACGGGCAGGGGACCCACCATCACCACGGGGCTGGCGCTGTACGTGGCCAGCGGTATCCGGGCGGAGGTGGCGCCCGCGAGGCTCCCGCTGACGCGCCAGTCGGCGTGTGCGCCCAGGCTGAAGCCGATCCGGGCCTGCTGGGGGTCGATCAGGCCGAGGCCGCCCTGGTAGGAGAAGTCGACGGCCGGGGTGAGCGAGACCGAGCCGGAGAGCGTCACCGAGGACCCGTTCGGCAGCGGGACGGTGGCGTCGGCGCTGAGCCCGAGGCTTCCGGAGACGGAGCCCTGGCCGCCGGCCGGCCCGAGGTCGGTGGTGACCTGGACGCCGCCGAGCCGGGGCTGGACCTGGAACGCGCTCGGGCTGACGGCGCTGTGCAGGCTGGTGCTGGTCGCGCCGAGCAGTTCGGGGAGGGTGGCCGGGCGGGTGGTGACGGCCACCGTCCCGTCGGCGGCCGGCTGCACGCCGGTGACGGCGACCAGCGCGCCGTGCGGGGCCGCGGGGGTGGGCGGGCTGTCGATCAGCTGCCCGGGCCGGACGGCGGCAGCGGCAGCGGCGGCGGCGCCGGGGGCTTCGGCCCGGAGGGACGGCGCCTGCGGAGCGGTGGCGGCCGGTGCGAGCACGGCGGTGCCGGTGGCCGGGTCGTAGGAGGAGAGCGCGACGCCGGGGTCGGCCGTGGCGGTGGCCGGCGCGCCGCCCTGCGCCGGGGTCGCCAGGGTCGCCGCGGCCGTCCCGGACGCCGGGGGTGCCAGCGTCGCCGGTGCGCCGGGCGATGTGGCCGAAGCGGCCGTCTCGGTAGTCGAGTTGGTCGTGGTGGTCGTGGTGGTCGTGATGGTGGTGGTGCCGGCAGCGGCGGCCGGTGCTGCCGCCGCTCCGTTCAGGACGGCGCCGCAGAGGAGGAGCACGGTGGTTGTCGCGGCTGCTGACATCGTCAGCTTGCGCACGGTCACGTGGAGGGTCCCTTCCGGTCAACAATGCTGGATCGGGGGTGACTTGTGGCGGGGCGCACGGCCCGGAGCAGCCGCACGCCGCTCCTGACCGACGGGTAACTTAACATTCGTCGACCGCGCCACTGCCCGGTTTCGCATGGTTCCCGGATCGCCATGACCGAGATTTCACGGCCCTGGAACAGACCTTTCCCCCATGGTTAACGCACCGTCAGCACACCGTGCCCGGCGAGCCCGCACACCTCCGGGACCGACCTGGCCGCCGGCGCCCGGGTGCCGGAGGACCCCGGGCCGTGCCTGCCGCGGCGCGGGGCGACCTCGACCGCCGTGTGCATCGCGGCTTCCCTCCGGATCGAGTTGGCCTCCGTCCCGCCGGTGGCGCGGGGCTACGACAGGGGGCCGAGGTCGCCGTTGATGACCGTCTCGGTGGTCAGCGGGCGGTCCCAGAGGGCGAGGATCTCGTCGGCCAGGGCCACGGCGAACCTCGGGTCCTGATGCCCGAAGCGCTGGAACGAGGCGGCCGAGAGGCTGCGCGGCACCGCTCCGGCGTCGAGCAGGACGCGCCAGTCCTCGGGCGCGAGTTCGAGGAACTCCAGGCCCGTCAGCTCGGCGATCTGCAGCGGGTCGGCGAGCGTGCCGGGGGCGGCGCGGAGCGTGCGCAGGCGGGGCAGCCCGACGAGGGGGGCGAGGCTCAGGGGTGCGCCGGTGCGCGACACGATGCTCAGGACTTCAAGCGCCGGCTGGGCGACGGCCTCGATGCTCCCGGCGCTCCCGTCGTGGACCATGGCCGTCAGCGGCGGCTTCTCCCAACGGTGTCCGGTGTACCAGGTGCGTTCGGGGCCGAGGACCAGATCGGTCAGCGAGTCGGCCCACAGCGACGCGCCGACGGCCTGCTCGTGGTCGAGCACGACGATCTGGCCGAGGTGGCCGCGGGGGCCGGGCGTCAGGTCGACGACGACCTGGTCCCCTCCGCCGGTGTCGCCGATGACGATCCACCCCGGGGAGCCGACGAGGTCCTGCACGGCGTCCTCCGGTCCCGTGAGGACGGCCCCCGTCGCCGCGTGCTCCCAGGAGAACGACGAACGCATCGACAGGTCGGCGACGAAGAGGTGCTCCAGGGGGATCGGGTCGAAGCCCACCGCGCCGAGGACGCGCTGCTCGGCCTCGTGGTCGTCCCGCCAGTCCTCCCACCGCGCGCGCGTCACCCGGTGGAGCGCCTTCACCTCCTCGGGCAGTGTCAGCCCCAGGCGCTCCTCCGCGG
The DNA here is from genome assembly GCF_040296005.1 of Kitasatospora sp. NPDC002551. NCBI lineage: Bacteria > Bacillati > Actinomycetota > Actinomycetes > Kitasatosporales > Streptomycetaceae > Kitasatospora > Kitasatospora sp. NPDC002551. Next base: position 78,216 of record NZ_JBEOWI010000016.1, read on the forward strand.
CGGCGATCTCCTCCTCGGTGGCGCCGATCGCGTCCGGTATCAGGTCGCGGAGCCTGCGCTCCAGCAACTCCGGGTCGGCGGACGGGGCCGGCCGGGCCCCGTCCACGGGTTCGGGCAGGCGCCGCCACGGCTCGGGGACGGCGCCCTCGACCAGGGTCAGCGCGCCCAGCACGCTGCCGACGGCGTCCTCGGTCGCCGCCGTGCGGTCGAACAGCCGGAGCACCACCGCTCCGCTCGGCGGAATCCGGGCGGCGAAGCCCATGTCCGTCATCCCGGCCGAGGCGAGGGCGGTCCTTACCCGCTCGATCGCGTCGCGCGCCTCCCGGTCGTCCGTCAGCGGCACGTCGTCCGTGTCGCGGCCGATGCTCCCCGACACCTGCCCTCCCGGCGCGGCCGCCTCCCGCGCGTGTGCGGTCCGCAGGAGCCGCAGCAGCGGCTCCCAGGTCGTGAAATCGTACGGCGAGGACACGTCGGTCTCCGGGTCGGTGTGGTGATCGCGAACGCCGATGATTCTGCCCGGCGCCTGTGACAGCCCGACGGGCGGAGGCGGCCGTCGAGGGCGGCGTCCTCCTTCACACGAACGGGTCAACCGGCCACCCGCCCCGGCGAGCGCCTGGCGCTACGCTCGCAGCGTGGAGCCGCCGACCGTCCGCCCGGTCCGGGACACCCACGGGGCCGCCGGGCGGGGAAACCGGGTGCCGACGCGGCGATGAGTTTTCCGGCCCCGGCAGGTCTACATCGCGAACCGGGACGACCGACTCATCGGGAGTACAGACATGGGCCTCATCCACATCGAACTGTTCACGACCCTCGACCTCGTCGGGCAGGCGCCCGGCGGACCCGACGAGGACCCGGAGGGGTTCCCGTTCGGCGGCTGGCAGGCGCCCCTGCTGGACGAGGCCACCGGGGCGCAGATCCTGGCCGCGTACGAGGGCACCGACGCCCTTCTGCTGGGCCGGCGCACCTACGACCTCTTCGCCTCCTACTGGCCGCACCAGCAGGAGGGCGAGATCGCCGAGCTCTTCAACCGCGTCCCGAAGTACGTGGCCTCCCGCGGCACGCCGGACCTCCCGTGGGCCGGGTCCACCCGGCTCGGCCCGGACCTGGCGGGCGCGGTGCGCGAGATCCGGGACCGGCACCAGCACGTGAAGGTCGTCGGCAGCCTGGACCTGGTGCAGTCCCTCCTGCGGGAGAAGCTCTTCGACCGCCTCGACCTGTGGGTGCACCCGATCGTGCTCGGCGTCGGGAAGAAGGTGTTCGACGGCGGCGCGGTGCCCACGAACGTCACGCTCCTCGAACCGCCGGTGGCCGGCCCCACGGGCACCGTGTACCTGCGCTACGGGCTCGCCGACGGGACGCCCGCGACGGGCGACATGAGCGCGCCCGACCGCGGTCTCGGGCACGACGGGGCCCGGTGATCCGATGACCACCGTCCATGTCAACGGGACGGACCTGGGCGTCGAGTCGTTCGGCGACGACGGCGCGCCGCTCGTCCTGCTCGCGGGCGGGCCGACGATGCTCTCCTGGCCCGACGCGCTCTGCGAGCGCCTCGCCGCCGGCGGGCGGCGGGCGGTCCGCTACGACCTGCGCGACAGCGGGGAGTCGACGGCGGCCGATCCGCAGGCACCCGCCTACACCCTGCGCGACCTCGCCGCCGACGCCGCGGCCCTCGCCGACGCGCTCGGCGGCGCTCCCGCGCACCTCGCGGGGATCGGTGTCGGCGGGATGGTCGCCCAGGTGGCCGTGCTCGACCATCCGGACGCGTTCCGCGCGCTCACCCTGGCCGGCACCCGCCCGGTCGCCCCCGGCCCGCCCGACGGCGACCTCCCCGACCACGACCCGGCGACGATGAGCCGGCTGTTCGCCCGTCCGCTGCCCGACTGGAGCGACCGCCGGGCGGTCGCGGAGTTCGCGGGCGCCGCCGCGGAGATCCTCGGCGACGACCCCGCCGCCGCGCGCGCCGTCGCCGCGCGCGTCTGGGACCGCACGCCCGGCACGGCGCCCCCGGTCCAGATGGCCAACCAGATGGGCCTGGTGTTCTCCAGGCTCGACTGCGCGCCCCGCTGGCGCGAACGCCTGCCGGGGATCGCCGTCCCCACGCTCGTCGTCCACGGCCGCCGCGACCGCTTCTTCCCCCTCGGCAACGGCGAGGCGATCGCGCACGCGGTCCCCGGAGCACGGCTGCTCGTGCTCGACGGGGCCGCCACCGCGATCCCCGCCGCGGCGGTCGGCGAGATGGCCGAGGCGATGCTCGGACTCGGATAGCGGGCCGCGGGTTTCGCCGAATTCCGGCCGGACGGGCGACGGTCCGTCGACATCGCTCGAATTCCCTTTCATCGCCATGGTCCGGCCGGACCTCCGACTCCTCCCGTTCGCCACCGAGCGCTGCACCAAGGGCCGGTCAGGTCAGCGGGCCGACCGGCATGACGGAATTCAAAAAGCCCGCCGATTTCGTTTTTATACCTTGCTACCGTCTCCTCCACACCACCCGAGCGGAGGATGATTCACGTGTTCACGCTGGAAATGATCGAGGAATCCCGCATCGCCTATTCGAGGCGCACCGGCCCCTATGGCGAGGCGAACGGGATCCGGATGGAGGAGCTCAAGTCCTGGGCCGCCGCCCACGGTCTGCTGCGAGCCGACTCCGCCGTTCTGGGCATCGCCCATGACGACCCGTCCCGCACCCCGCCCCACGCCTGCCGCTACGACACCTGCCTCGTCGTTCCCGAGGACACCGCGGTGCGAGGCCCCGGGATACAGGTGGCCCGCCTCGCCGGCGGGCGCCATGCCGTCCTCACCGCCGCCCACACCCCCGAGGGCCTCGCGCGGGCCTGGGCCGGGCTGTTCGACGGTCTCGCCGCCCAGGGCCTCGCGTTCGACGCCACCCGGCCCGTTCTGGAGCGCTACCGCCCCGCGCTGCTCGCCCGGCACCTGTGCGAGATCTGCGTCCCCGTCCGCTGATCCGCACCCGTCCGTACACCCGGCCGGGCACCTCGCGCCCGGCCGGGGCTGGACACCGCGGTCGCGGCGCGATCGACTGATCCTCACCGGCTCGCAGGCGGAGCCGGCCACCGGCCCACCGCACCCCCGAGGAGCCGCATGCCCCGCACCGACACCCACCGCCGCCGGGTCGGCGTCCTGCTGCCCCGCGACCTGCCCGCGCACGAGCTGGTCCCGTACGCGCGTCGGGCCGAGGAACTCGGGTTCGACGAGGTGTGGGTGGTCGAGGACCTCGGCTACCGCGGTGGCATCGCGCAGGCCGCGACCCTCCTCGCCGCCACGGGGCGGATCACCGTGGGAATCGGCATCATGCCGGCCGGCGCCCGCAACGTCTGCTTCACCGCCATGGAACTCGCCACCCTCGCCCAGCTCCACCCCCACCGGCTGATCGCCGGCATCGGCCACGGCATGCCCGACTGGATGCGCCGGATCGGCAGCTGGCCCGAGAGCCCGCTCACCCTGCTCCGCGAGTACGCCACCGCCCTGCGCGCGCTGCTGCGCGGCGAGCCCGGCCCCGCGGACGGCCGGTACGTGCGGTGCGAGGGGGTGGTGCTGACGGAGGTCCCGCACGCCGTTCCGCCGGTGGTGCTCGGTGTGCGCGGGCCCAGGTCGCAGGCCATGGCGCGGGAGGCCGCCGACGGGCTGCTGCTCGCCGAACCGTCCGCCCCCGCCTACATCACCGCCTCGCTCACCCGTCCCGGCGCCGCCGCAGCACCGGAGCCGGAGGTCGTCGTGTACGACATCGCCGCCGTCGACGACGACGAGGACGCGGCCCTCGACCGCGCCCGGACCGGACTCTCCGCGATCGGCGAACCCGACTGGGCGCCCCACATCGACCCGCTGCCCTTCGCCGCCGAGCTGCGCGCCCACCGGGCCGCGAGTTCCGGTCCCGAGGAGTTCGCCCGCACCCTTCCCGCCGACTGGGTGCGCGCCCTCGGCGTGACCGGGACCCCCGCCCAGGCGCGCGCCGCGATCGCGGCCCGGCACGCCGCGGGCGCCACCTGCGTCGTCCTCTCCCCCGCCGGCCCCGATCCGGTGGCCGCCCTCGACTCCCTCGCCCGCGCCCTCCCCGATCGCCCCTGACCGCCGCCGGGCGGGACCTCGTACGGGCGACGGGAGACGGGGCGCGGTACGCGCGGTGGGGCGGCCGTTCCGTACGGGGGCGGCCGCGCGGGCCCGACCCCCGTCCGGGCCCGCGCGGCCCCCGCCGACCCGGGGCGGGTGTGCCCCCGGGCCGGCCGGGTGGGGGTGTGGGGGTTGGGAGGGTCAGTCGACCGCGACGGCTTCCTGGGCGGCGTCGACGCGCCGGTAGGAGCCGGACTCCAGCTCGGTCACCGCGTCCGGCCGCTCCGGCCGCCAGCCGAGGGCGGTCCGGGCGGCGGCTCCGCTGACGCTCTGGTCAAGGGCGAGCGCGCCCGCGAAGAGCGGGCCGAAGGTCTCGGCGGCCTGTTCCACCGGCACCGCCTGCGGGGCGCCGGACACGCCGGCCGCACGGCCGGCGGCGCGGGCGAGGTCGCGCACCGGGACGGCCGACTCGCCGACGCCGTGCCAGACGGTGCCGGCCTCGGCCCGCTCGGCGGCGGCCACGAACAGCTCGGCGAGGTCGTCCACGTGGACGACCGGCCAGCGCACGCCCTCCGCGCCGTAGTACTCGGGCACGCCCTGTTGGCGGGCCCGGTCGACCAGGATGGCGGGGATGCCGCCGCCCCGGCCGTACACGATGCCGGGCCGGACGACGACCGCGCGCACGCCCTCGGCGCTCTCGGCCAGGACCCGCTGTTCGATCAGCGGGCGGTAGCCGACGATGTCGATCGGGCGGGTCGGGGCGTCCTCGGCGACCTCCTGGGCCTCGCCGGTGGCCCCGAGCACCCAGACGCCGCTGGTGTAGACGAACGGGCGGCCGGTGCCGCGCAGCGGAGCGGCCAGCGCCTCGATGACGGCGGCGTCGACGTCGGCGTCGCCGCTCGGGGGAGCCAGGTGGATCACGGCCTCGATGTCGGGGGTCACCGCACCGGCCAGCGAGGCCGGGTCGGCGGTGTCGCCGATCACCCGCGCGTGCCAGGCCCGGCCGGGCTGTGGCTCGCTGCCGCGGGTGAGTGCGACGACCTGGTGGCCGGCGGCGACGAGGTGCTCGGTCACGGCCGAGCCGATGTAACCGGTGGCACCGGTGAGCAGGGTTTTCATGTCATCCCCCAGTGTCGAACATTTCGATGTCAAAACTATAGGCAGATTCGGTCCGCGCCGTCAAACACTTCTACGTCGAAATGTTAGGCTGGGCGCATGACGGAACAGCAGCCGCAGCACGACGGCGTCGACCGCATCACCGCGCAGTGGCGCGCGGTCCGCCCCGACCTGGACGCCTCCCCCATGGCCGTGATCGGCCGTCTCTCCCGCGCCTCGCGCCTGCTGGAGCGCGGGATCAAGGAGAACCTGGCCGTGCACGGCGTCGAACCCTGGGAGTTCGACGTCCTCGCCACCCTGCTGCGTTCCGGGCCGCCGCACGTCCTCAACGCGGGCGAGCTCAGCTCGGCCGCGATGGTCAGCTCCGCGGCGCTCACCAACCGCATCGACCGCCTCGTCGAGAAGGGCCTGGTCGACCGGGACGTCGATCCGGCCCACCGCCGCCGGGTGCTGATCTCGCTGACCGACAGCGGGCGGGAGCTGGCCAACCGTCTCGTCGAACACCACCTGGCCGGCGAGGAGCGCCAGCTCACGGGGCTCACCACCGGCGAACGCGACCAGCTCGCCGCCCTGTTGCGGCGCGTCCTGCTCACCCTCGGCGACCACGCGGAGGATCCCGCCGAGCGGTGAGCGGGGGCGGCGGACGGGCGGGGCGGCGGACGCGCGATCGGGTCGACACGGCCCGGCGGGCACTACCCTCGGTTCCATGTCGAATCCCGATGGACTGCTCGTCAAGATCGCCGCGATGGTGGAGTCCGAGCGCAGTAACCAGATGCCCCTGACCGTGGTCGTCCCCGGTGCGGTCATCACCGGCCGGCTGGCGCCGGAGAGCCTGTGGCTCGAGCGGGTTGCGGAAGTCCTCACCGCCTCCGACTTCCTGAAGCCCTTCGCCGCGCTCTTCACGCCGCAGGCTGGCGGCGACGGCGCCGGTGCGGCGGCCGGTACGGGGGCCGGTGAGCACGGCACACCGGCCACCGCACGGCCGACCCACCTGCACCTGCACGTCGCCCGCATCCTGCAGGGCAGCTACGGCCTGCCCCACACCGGCGGCATGTACCGCATCGCCATCGCCGACATCAGCAGCTGGACGGTGGGAGACCTCAGCTACTCCGACCAGTGACGCCGCGGTGCTCGGGTCAGCCGACGCCCTGAGGTGAACGGGTGCGCAGCAGCCGCCAGGTGGCCGGGCCGATGAGGCCGTCCGCGGTGGCTCCGGCCTGCTGCTGCAGGGCGACGACGGCCTGCCGGGTGCGCTCGCCGTACCAGCCGTCGACGTTCCCCTGCCCGAGGTCGAAGCCCAGGCGCTGGAGGAGGCACTGGGCCTCGGCGACGTCGTCCATCGAGGTCCCGCCCGTCGGCGGCGGGAGCGGGAGGGTGGTGGTCCCGCTGAGGCCGGCGTACCAGAGGCCGTTCTCCTCGCGGAACGCACAGGCGTACGGGGCGTAGGGGGCGACGGTGAAGGGGACCCAGCCGGTCTGCCGGTGGGTGGTCTCGTCGGTGACGCGGGCCTGGTAGGTACCCGGCTTGTCGGTGCGGGCGCAGGTCCACTGCCAGGTCAGCGAGCCGCTGTCGGTCACGATGTTGCTCTGGCGGGTGCCGAGCGGGAAGAGCTTCCCGTCGGGTGAGCGGATCTCGTTGGTGTAGCGGCCTCCGGGGGTGAACCCGGAGGACGCGTTGAGGAGCCTCGTCCCGGGCTTGTCGCAGCTGCCCGTGACGCGGAAGTGCAGCGGCGGCTGCGCGGTGAGGCGCGCGGTGGCGAACCAGGCGGTCAGGGCGAGGAGGACCGCGCCGGTGCCGCTCCACAGGAGCAGCCGCGGCTCGCGCCACCGGGGCGCGGCCGGTGGCAGTGCGGCGGTGACGCCGACGGCGCGCAGTGCTTCGCGGCCCGCCTCGTCGGCCGCGGCCGCCCACCTGTCGGCGCGGCTGACCGTCAGGGTGCCCAGGCCCTCCTCGCGGCGGTGCAGCGAGACCACCCCGACGATCCGGCCGTGCGCCCAGACGGCCGATCCCGACATCCCCTCCCACGGGGAGCGGTCCGGGTCCGGGTCCCGTTCGGGTTCCTGGACCCGCAGCTCCAGGGTGCCCTCCCTGCGGTCGGCCAGCGGCGCGATCTCGCCGCGGGCGTGGCAGGAGTCCCGGTACGAGGTGAGGCCGTCGGCGTCGTCGCGCCGTTTGAAGAAGGGGAAACCGAGCGCGCTGGAGCGCAGGCCCGCGTCGCGCTCGCGGACCGCCGCGAAGCGCGCCGCCCTGACGCGCCGCGCGCTCCTTCGCGCGCCCCCCGCGCCGTCCGCGCCGTCCGCATCGCCCTCGCCCCCGGGGTCGGCCGCGTCCAGGGCGAGCAGGGCCGCGTCGGCGCGCGCGTCCGACCACAGGACGCGTGCCGGAGCGCTCCACTGCGCCGGGCGGTCCGCCTCGAAGCGGACCGTGACGCGGGTGGCGAGCCGCACCACGTGCGCGGCGGTCAGCACCACGCCCGCGCGGACCAGGTAGCCCGAGCCGCGGGTCTCGCGGCCGTCGGTGTGCCGGACGATCACTTCTGCGGCCCGCTCGCCGCGCAGTCCGGTCACCGCCGTGCCGCCGCCCCGGCGCCGGGGCCGATACCGATGCCAATGCCGATTCCGATGCCGATGCCGATGCCCGGGGAGGCTCCGTCAAGTCCCAATACGACGTTCATGCCCGGGAGTTGCCCAGGGCCGCGGCGCGCCATGCGGGACTTCGAGAAGTCCTATAGTGGGGTCGCGTCCAGCCCGAACCGACCCCGGAGCGACCAGTGATCGAGCTGTCGGATGTCATCCACGACCTGCGGGGCCAGTTGGAGAAGGCCATGGCCGACGCCGTCGGCCGGACCATCGCCTTCGAGCTCGGCGACATCGAACTGGAGGTCGCCGTGGCGGTCGAGCGTTCGGGGCAGGCGGGTGCCAAGGTGCGGTTCTGGGTCGTCGAAATGGGCGGCGACGCCTCGCGCACTCGCACCGACACCCAGCACATCAAGCTGACCCTGCACCCGCGCGTGGCCGCCACCGGCCGGCCCCCGGAGGTCTCCGGGAGGTCCCTGCCCCGCGAGCGGTGACCGGTGCCCGGTCCGGTCCGACGGCGACGGCCGCCGGGAGCCGCGGCCGGGCCGAGGGGCGTCCGCCCGGGGAGAATCGCGGTATGCGGATCCTGATCGTCACCGCCGGCTCGCGGGGCGACGTCGCGCCCTTCACCGGTCTGGGGCGGCGGCTGCTGGAGGCGGGCCACCGCGTCTCCGTGGCCGCCCACCCGTCGTTCGCCGCGCTCGTCGGCGGCTGCGGGCTCGACCACCGGTCCGTCCCGGGAGACCCGCAGGAGCTGGTCCGGGCCCGGGCGGCCTCGCCCGAGGAGGCCCGGGCGGCGTCGAGGGCGTACGTGGAAGGGCTCGCCGACGGCGTGGCGCGGGCCGTCGCCGACGGGGCGGACCTGGTGCTCACCGCCTTCGGCCCGTCCCCGTTCAGCCGCACGGCCGGGGAGGCGTTCGGCGTCCCCGTCGTCGGCACCTACCTCGCGCCGGCGTTCGCCACCGGGCAGTTCCCCCTGCCCGGTGCCCGGGACGCCGACGGATCGGGGCCGGAGGGCAACCTCGCGGCGGGCCGGGCCGTACTCGGCCGGGCGGAGGCGCTCTTCGCCGATGCCGTGACCCGGCTGCGCGCCCGCCTCGGGCTGCCCGCCGACGCGCGCCCGGCGCCCGGGGGCGTCCGGCCGGTCTTCCACGGCTTCAGTCCGCTGGTGGTGCCGCGCCCCGCGGACTGGCCGCCCGGGGTCGAGGTGACGGGCTACTGGTGGCCCGCCCGGCCGCAGCGCTGGCGGCCCCCGGCCGACCTGGTCGACTTCCTGGGGGCCGGACCGCCGCCGGTGTTCATCGGCTTCGGCAGCATGGCGCCCGGGCAGGGCGAACGGCTCGGCGAACTGGTGGCCGCCGCGGTGCGGCGAGCGGGCGTGCGGGCGGTGGTGCAGGCCGGTTGGGCCGGACTGAGCGGGCACGGCCCGGACGTCCTGGCCGTCGGTGACCTCCCGCACGACTGGCTGTTCCCCCGCACCGCCGCCGTCGTCCACCACGCCGGCGCGGGCACCACCGCGGCCGGGCTGCGGGCCGGGGTGCCCGCGGTGCCCGTCCCCGTCATGGCCGACCAGCCGTTCTGGGCGTCCCGGCTCCACCGGCTGGGCGTGGCGCCCAGGCCCCTGCCGTTCCGGGACCTCACCGCCGAGGCCCTCGGGGACGCCCTGACGGCCTGCCTGTCCGACCCGGCGCGCCGCCGCCGCGCGGCCGGGCTCGCCGGGCGCCTCGCCGCCGAGGACGGCGCGGCCCCGGTGCTCGCCCACGTCGCGGCGCACGGCGCGGGCCGCCGTGGCGGGTGATCACGTCATCGGCCTGGACGCCGGCCGCGAGGACCGCCGGCGGTCGGGGGAAGGGCTCAGCGCTCGGTTCCGGGGGTCTGGACCGGGATGCCGCCGAACCGTCTCCGCGTGGACCGCGGAGCGCTCGGCGAACCGGTAGAAGCCGCGGAACGGGGAGTCCACGGTGGTGCCGTTGGGCCGAACTGCTCCGGGCGGGCCGGTTCGGGTCGGCCCGCCCGGGGACGTAGAACCCGGGGACGTAGAACCCGTGGCTGCCGACGGCCCGGGCCACCTCGCGGGGCTTCGGTCCCTGGTCCAGCGCCTTCCGGACCTCGGCGCACTCGAAGCCGTACCCGCGCGGGGTGATGCCGCCCGCGACGGCCAGGCCCGACGAGCGCGGGCTGGTGGCGCCCTGATGTCCTTGCGCGCTGCGGCAGTCGCCGAGCGGGCGTTGACCGCCGGCCCTTCCCGGCTGTTGGCTCGGGGCATCGTCCCGGCCAACGGAGGCCGGGGACAAGCCTGTTGGGGAGGAACCATGCCCGTACCGCACCTTGCCCGAACCCGCACCGCGCTCGCCGGCGCGGTGGCCGTCGTGCTCGGCGCGGTCACCGCGGGGCCCGCCGCCGCGGGGCCCGCCGCCGTGCCGCCGCCGGTCGTACGGATCAGCCAGGCGCCCGGCGGGGCGCAGCCGGACGGCGACTCCTACCTCGGCGGCCTCTCGGCCTTCGGCCGTTACGCCGTCTTCACCTCGGACGCGGCCAACCTGGTGCCCGGCGACACCAACGGCAGTTCCGACGTCTTCGTGCGGGACCTGGTGACCGGCCGGACCGAGCGCGTCAGCGTCGCCGACGACGGCGGTCAGGCCACCGGCTCCTCCTCCGGGAGGGCGATCAGCGCCGACGGCCGCTACGTCGCCTTCGCCTCGGACGCCGGCGGTCTGGTCCCGGGTGACACCAACGGTGTCTTCGACGTGTACGTCCGTGACCGGGTCGCCGGGCGCACCGAGCGGATCTCCGTCGGGGACCCGTCGCAGCCACAGACCGGCGGCACCGACACCCCGGTGATCAGCTGGGACGGCCGGTACGTCGCCTTCGCCTCCGGGCGGGGCGACCTGGTGCCCGGGGACACCAACCACGTGGCCGACGTCTTCGTGCACGACCGCCGGACCGGCACCACCCGGCGTGCCAACGTGGCCGACGACGGCACGCAGGCCGAGAGCCCCGCTCGCCACCCCGCGATCAGCGCCGACGGCAGCCGGGTCTCCTTCATCTCCCGGGACAGCCTCGCCCCCGGCTCCGGCGGCGACCCGGAGGAGGGGGCGGCGGCGGACGGGCGGCTCGCCCGGACGTATCCGCTCTACGTCCACGATCTGCGCACCGGGACCACCCGCCCCGCGAGCGTGGGCCCCGACGGCAGGACCTACGGCGTCCTCGACGGCGGGCTGAGCCCGGACGGCCGCTTCGCGCTCTTCAGCTCCTACACGTCGCCGGCCACCGGCTACGCGCACCCGCAGGTCTTCGTCCACGATCTGCGGGCCGGTACCACCACCCTGGTCAGCACCGCCCACGACGGCGCGCCCGGTGCGGGCGACGGCCAGTCGTACTCCCCCGTGATGACCGCCGACGGCCGACGGGTCTACTTCGCCTCGAACGCCGCCAACCTGGTGCCGGGTGACGGCAACGGGGTCGCCGACGTCTTCCGGCGCGACCTGTGGACGGGGGCGGTGGAACGGGTCGGTCTGACCACCGACGGCTCGCAGCCCCCGGTCGAGTCGGACGGTCCGGCCGTCGACGCGCTGGGTACGTCGGTGATGATCGCCTCGGCCGACGCCCCCGGGATTCCGGGGGACACCAACCAGCACCAGGACGTCTTCCTGCGCCGGCTGCCGCTGTTCTGACGGTTCCGGTGCGGCGGCGCGCCACCGCTCCCGGCGCGGCGGCAGGCCGGCGTGCCGCCGCGCCGGGTGGCGGCTCTCAGCCGGTGGCCAGCAGGGGGGCGAAGGCCGCGAACCAGAGAGCCGCGAAGGTGGCGACGGTCATCACGGGCACCACGAACCGGGTCTCCAGCCTTCCGCCGGTCCGCCGGATCAGCACCAGCTCGAAGCGCCTCCGGTACGGCCACAGGAGGGGAGCGCCCCGCGGGGTCAGGCAGTCCCCCAGCAGGTGGGCCAGGGTCCCCAGGCAGACCGCGTACGGGATCCAGACGGCGATGCCGGGGAACCAGGCGGCCACCGTGGCCGTCCCGACACCGGCCAGGCCGACGGAGGTCAGCCATGCCGTCGGCCCGTGCCCGGGCGGGTGCAGGTGCAGCGCGCGGGCGGCGAGAGCGAGGAGGAAGAAGGTCAGGCCGAGGGTGAAGCCGTCTCCGAGGCGTGTGACGCCCGCCCGGGTGCCCCAGCCCGCGAGCGCCACGAACACCAGGGAGTGGGTGGCGTGGCGGTGGCCGCCGCACAGCCGGCCCACCAGGCCGCACAGCCCCCTGGAGAGCGGGCCGAACAGGTGGGCGGGCGTCGCGTCGCGGTGGTCCAGGTCGGGCAGCACCGCCGCCCCGGCGCAGAGCAGCGTGCCGACCAGGATCTCGCCCGGCCGCGGCTCCACGCCCACCAGCGCCTCCGGCAGGAAGGGCGCGGTCGCCGCGTAGGCCAGTGCCCCGCTGAGCGCGTGTGACTGACCCAGCACGACGACCCGCCCCCTTGCCTTCCGCTCCCGCCGGACACCGCCCGCTCCGCCGGTCGCGGAGGGCGGGGTCCGTCTGCCCGCCGCTCCCGTTCCCAATCCCCCGGGCCGGGACGGTGGCGGGCGGAGTTCAGCAGACGCCGACGCCGGGCAGCTGGTTGCCGGGCGACTGCAGGTAGATGTTCGTCACGTAGCCGCCGTACTGCGGCAGGTACGCCCACCAGTCGTTGAGGTAGGGCGGGACGGAGACCGACTCGCCCTGCTTCTGGCACGTCACCAGCGCCTCGACGCCGGCGGGCAGCACGGTGATCGGCGGCTGGGAGGTGTCGGGGCCCGGCCGTACCCGGACGTTCTCGCCCCAGGTCCCGAACCAGCTGCCGGCCGGCTGGACGGCACCGGGGACGTTCAGCGAGCGGGTGAGGCGGCCGAGATCGGTGTAGGCCTTTCCGTAGGTGGTGCCCACGGGGTGCGAGGTGTAGACGGCCACGATCGTGCGGTCGCCGGTGCCGACGGTGCCGGTGCTGTGCAGGACCGGGCGGGTGAGGTCCACGGCCGTGCCGCCCGCCGGGCCGGCGGGCGCGACCGTCGGCGGGTGGGGCGGCTGCGGTGTGCACCCGCCCGAGGAGAAGCCCGACCAGCCCTGCTTGGCGGCCCACGGCTGCTCGAAGGCCCCGGCGATCCCGAAGCGCTGGTCGAAGCCGTCCGTGCCGCACCTGGTCGAGGCGTGCAGGTTCCCGAGCACGTGGTCGCGTACCGCCGCCGGCGCCTGCTCCAGGAGGTAGCGGTAGATCCGTACGGTGTCGGCCGCGGTGAGGGCGGTGTAGCCCCAGTAGCCCTCGTAGGTCGCGGGCGGGCGGGCGGTGCCCGTCAGCGCCAGCCGGGTGACCATCCGGTCGACGATCGCGCCGGCGCCGTTGTTCGCCCAGTAATAGCTCGCCGCGTCGTCGTCGCTGCTGCGCAGCATGGCGTCCAGCCGGGCGCGGTCGGCGGACGGGATGTCGTAGGCGGGGCCCCGGTTCCACAGGAAGTCCAGGGCGATCAGCAGCTTGACCACCGAGGCGGAGCGGAACTGGGTGGTGGCGTTGAGCTGTTCGGTGAAGGTGCCGCTCTGCCGGTCGTAGACCGCCACCCCGGCGGTGACGCCGGGCGGCACCTGGAGCGAGGAAACGGCCCGGCCGCCGGCGGGCGGTGGGGAGGCCTCGGCGGCGACCGCCGTGGGGGCCGGAAAGACCGTCAGCGCGAGAGCGGCCGACAGCAGGGCGACAGCGGCACGCGCGCCGGACCGACGCGAGCGCGTACGAGACATCACGGCAGACTCCTCGACGTCGCGATGCGAGAGCCTCGGTCGGGACCTCGCATCCGCTCCGGCGGCCCGGCGGTGGCCGGACCGGCCGGCGGATCGGTCCAGACCTTTCCACAGTCCGGCACACCTGTCAGCATGTTTGACCACGGACGAAAGGAAGCGGCCGACCGATTGACCGTCATGAGGGCGGCGGGAGGTGGGCGTACGCTGCCGAGATGGAACGACGGACGGTGGGACCCCTGCTTCCCGAGCTGCCGCTGCAGGAGCTGGAGTGCTTCGCCGTGCTGGTCGGGGAGCTGCACTTCGGGCGGACGGCGGAGCGGTTGGGGCTCTCGCAGGGGCGGGTCTCCCAGCTGATCAAGCGGCTGGAGAGCCGGATCGGTGCTCCGGTGTTCCGGCGGACCAGCCGCCGGGTGGAGCCGACGGCGCTGGGGCGGGAGCTGGCCGAGCAGGTGGTGCCCGCCTTCGAGCGGCTGCGGGAGGGGTACGGGAGCGCCCGGGCGCGGGCGGCGACGGCGCGGCCGCTGCGGCTGGGCTTCCAGTGCGCGGTGTACGAGCCGGTTGCCCGGGTGATCGCGGGCCTGCCGGAGGGCACCACGCAGCTGGTCGAGCTGCCGTGGGCGGACCCGTTCGGCCACCTGGCCCGGGGCGAGGTGGACCTCGCCATCGTGCTCGCCCCGTGCCGGGAGCCCGACCTCCAGGTGCTGATGGAGTTCTCCCGGCAGCCGGTGCACGTGGCGATCTCCGCCGGGCAGCGCCTCGCCGGGGCGGGCGGGACGGACGGGGTGAGCGCCGAGGAACTGGCCGCGCTGCCGCTGATCGAGCCGCGCGGCCCGGCGCCCGCGTACTGGCGGCAGGTGAACGCGCCCCGGCGGACGCCGAGCGGACGGGAGCTGAGCTACCCGGCGGGGGCGGCGACCATCCAGGAGGGCCTGTCGATGGTGGCCGGCACCCGTCGGGGGCTGCTGCTCTGCGAGCGGAGCACGATGTACGTCCAGCGCCCGGACCTGCGCTTCCTGCCGGTGCCCGAGCTGGAGCCGACCACCCTGGAGGTGGTCCAGCACGAGCGGCGGCCGCACCGGCTGGCCGCGGAGTTCGTCGCGCTGCTGGCCGGGCAGGTCGACTGAGCGCTACCCGTCGCGTCGCCGGCCGCGCGGCCGCGACAGCGCGGTGAGCAGCAGTCCGGCGCCGGCCAGCCCCGCCGCGGTGAGCAGGACGGCGCCGGTGCCGGCGCGGTCGACCACCTGGCCGCCGGCGAGGGAGCCGAGCGCGATGCTCGCGTTGAACACGCCCGCCCAGAGCGCCGCCGAGGCCTCGATCGCGGCGGGGTCGGCGGTGCGGACCCAGGTCTGGGTGGAGACCGACACCCCGCCGTACGCGACACCCCAGAGGAGCAGGACGAGCAGCACGGTGACGACGCCTCCGGTGGCGTGCGGGAGCAGCAGGGCGGCCAGGGCGACGCCGCCGAGGGCGAGGGCGACGGCCGTCCTCGGGTGGCGCCCGGACAGCGGGCCGAGGGTGAAGTTCCCGGCGACCCCCGCCAGTCCGTAGCCGAGCAGGCAGGCGGCGATCGCACCGCTGCTCAGGCCCGCGTCGGCTTCGAGGACGGGCCGCAGGTAGGTGTAGCCGGCGAAGTGGCCGAGCACGACGAGGGCGGTGACGGCGATCGCGGTGGCGACGCCGCGGTGGCGCAGGGCGTGGGCCGGTCCGCGCCGGTGTGCGGGGCCGCGCGCCGGCAGCGGGGGCAGGGTGGCGGCGAGGACGGCGGCGCAGAGGACGCCGAGCGCGGCGAGCGCCCAGAACGCGGCGCGCCAGTCGAGCAGGGCGGCCAGGTAGGTGCCGAGCGGGACGCCGAGGACCGAGGCGACGGAGACTCCGGAGAAGATCAGTGTCATGGCGAGCGCGACCCGCGGGCCCTCGGCGAGGCGCGGGCCGAGGCTCGCGACCAGGCCCCAGACGATGCCCATCGCGACGCCCAGCAGGATCCGGGCGGCGGCGAGGACGGCGAAGTCCGGTGCCAGGGCGGACAGCGCGTCGGCCAGGGCGAGCAGGAGCATGAAGGCGACCAGGACGGCCCTGCGGTCGCGGCGGCCGACGATCCTCGGGGCGAACGGGGCGAGGGCGGCGGCGAGCAGTCCGGTGATGGTGAGGGAGAGACCGGTGACCCCGTCCGTGACGCCGAGGCTCTGCGACATCGGGGTGAGCAGGCCGACCGGCATCATCTCGGAGGACACCACGGTGAAGGTGGCGAGCGCGACGGCGAGGACCGGCGGCCAGCGGGTGGCGGTGGGTGGGGCCGACGGTGGTGCGAGGACTTCGGCGTCTGTCATGCGGCCAGCTCACCAGCCGGCGGAAGGGCCGAACAAGATCGATCAGCTCATCGACCGATGAGCCCGGCTCATCGATCGTGGTGCCGCGCCGGGCGGGGGGCCCCGCGCGCGCCCGGCCGCCCCCCCGGCCCCCGGGCCGGGCCGGGGCCCGGCGCGGGGGGCGGGCGGGGGGGGGGGGGAGCGGGGGGCGCGGGGGCGGGGGGGGGGGGGCCCCCCGCCCCGCCCGCCGTCCGCCCCTCCCGTCGCCGGTTCAGCCCTGGAGCCCCAGGATGCCGGCCGCCGCCGTGACCTGGCCGAGGTCCCCGGCGCACGGCATCAGCAGCAGCTCGTCGCAGCCCGCCTCGGCGTACTTGCCGACGATCCCGCGCAGCTTGCCCGGGTTGTCGGCGGCGCCGCGCAGGATGTGGTCGACGAACGGCCCGGCGTCCCGGTAGTACGACCGCAGGTAGCCCTCGGTGTGCTTGCCGGCGTCCTCGCCGAGCGCGAAGTACGCCAGCGCCACCAGCCGCGGCGCCCCGGTCCGGCCCTCGGCCGCCCACTGCTCGCGCAGCGCCTGGGCGCCCTGGGCGAACATCACCGGGCCGGTGCCGCCGCCGATCCAGCCGTCGGCCAGCCGGGCCGCCCGCCGCAGCGCGGCCGGCGAGTGGCCGCCCAGGATCAGCTCGGGACCGTCCGGCCGGACCGGCGCCGGGCCGACCGCCGGCTCCCGGCCGGACTGCGCGTCGGCCCAGTGCCGGCGCAGCTCGACCACCTGGGTGCCGGTGCGGGCACCCCGGCCGGTCTTCTCGACCCGGCCGACCTCGAAGTCGTCCGGGCGCGAGCCGACCGCCAGACCGAGGGTCAGCCGCCCGCCGGAGAGCCGGTCCACGGTGGCCGCCTGCTTGGCCAGCAGCGCGGTGTTGCTGCGCAGCGGCGAGATCAGGATGCTGGTCGCCAGGCCGATCCGCTCGGTCACCGCGGCGGCCGCGGCCAGCGTGGTGAGCGGCTCCCAACTGGTGTGCACCAGACGGTCGATGGTGCCGAGCGTGGAGAACCCGGCCTCCTCGGCGAGCCGCGCCCAGGCGACCACGTCGGTGCCGGCCGCACCGGCCAGCGAGGTGGGCAGTCCGATCCCGATCTTCATCTCACTCACCGTCGATCGGCTGGTCGTGGCGGCGGGAGAGCACGTTCTCCATCGAGGCCAGCCGGAAGAAGGCCTGCGCGCCCTCGCGGCTGGTCATGTCGCGCGGAACGGCGAGGTGCTTCTCCAGCTCCCGCTCGAACTCGCGGACGGCGGGCTGCTGGCTCATGTGCGCGGCCACCAGCGGCAGCGGGCCCTCGATCTCGATGACCCGCACGGCCAGCTCCTTGCCCACGAAGGCCTGGGTGCCGAGCAGCTTGCCGACCACGGTGCCGTCGGGCGTCTTGACGTCGAAGTCCGGGCGGCCGCTCTTGCGGAACAGCTCCTTGACGGTGTCCTCGCTGCCCGGCAGCAGCGGGTAGTACAGCGCGTGCCACGTGCTCATGGTCGTCTCCTGACGGTTCGGGGCCGGGCTCGGCCCGTCGGTGGGGTGGGATGTCGCGGGGGCGGGTGCCGTCACTGGCTGGCGGTGACGCCGCCGTCGACGTACAGCACCTGGCCGCTGATGAAGCCGGCCCGCGGTGAGGCGAGGAAGGTGACGGCGTCCGCCACCTCGTGCAGCTCGGCGGTGCGGCCCAGCGGGATCCGGCCGAGCACCATCCGCATGAACTCGGGGTTGGCGGCGTTCTCCTGGACGAAGTCGGTGCGCACGAAGCCGGGGGCGACGGCGTTCACCGCGATCCCGTGCCGGCCCCATTCGGCGGCCAGCTGCTTGACCAGCAGGTCCAGGCCGGCCTTGCTGGCGCCGTACGCGCTGAAGCCGCGCCGGGCGCCGAACTTGCCGCGCACCGAGGAGAGGTGGACGATCCGGCCGCCGCCGGCCGCGATCATCGCCCGGCCGACCGACTGGGAGAGCCAGAAGGCGCCCAGCAGGTTGGTGTCGACGATGGTGCGCCAGTCCTCCTCGGAGATGGTCTCGGCGCCGACGGTGACCAGCGCGCTGGCGCAGTTCACCAGGACGTCGACGCCGCCCCAGTCGGAGGCCACCGCGTCCACCAGCCGCTCGACGTCGGCGCGGTCGGCGACGTCCACGGCGTGCGGCACGACCGTGCCGCCGCGGGCGGCGAGCGGGGCGAGCCGTTCGGCGGCCTCCTCGGCCTTCTTCAGCGAGCGGCCGGCGACGGCGACCTTGGCGCCCTGGGCGGCGAGGTCCTCGGCGACGGCGGCGCCGATGCTGCCGTAACCGCCGACCAGCAGGACCCGGCGGCCGACGAACTCCCGGTCGGCGGGGACGCGTTCGGGCGCGGGCCGGGGCGGGACGGCGGCGCCGGGCGGGCCGCCGATGCCCGGGGGCGGTCCACCGGCTCCCGGGGGTGGTCCGCCGGGGCCCCGCGGCGGGCCGGCGATTCCCGGGGGCGGTCCGCCGCCCGGGCGTCCGCCGGGCGGGCCGGGCGGTTGGGTCGGTGCGGCTGCCGTCATGGCAGCACCTCCCTGTCGCGTGTCGGTGATTGCGGAAGCTCCGACGGTCGGTCGGAAGCGGTCAGGCCGCGGCGGGCGCGGCGGGCAGGCCGAACAGCTCGGCGGCGTTGTCGTGCCGGATCCGCGCGACGGTGGCGGCGTCCAGGCCGAGGCCGTTCAGCCGGGCCAGCGAGGCGTCCAGCGGTGCGCTCATCGGCGGGGAGTCGGTGCCGAACATGACGTTGCCGGCCCCGAAGGCGTCGACGGCGGCGGCCACGGCCCGCAGGCTCGGGGTCGCGGTGTCGACGAACACCCGGCGCAGCGCCCCGGCGAGCGGTGGGACGGCGGGGCCGTCGGGCCCGGCCGTCCCCGGTCCGCCGGGACCGCCCGCACCGGGCCCGCCGACGCCCGGCGGCGGCCCACCAGTGGGACCGCCGGGAGCGGCGCCCGGCCGCCCGAAGGTGACCGGCATCCGCCGGGCCAGCTCCAGCCGCTCCAGCAGCAGCGGCAGCCCGCCGCCGCAGACCGGGGCGACGATCCGCAGCTCCGGGTACTTCTCCAGCCAGCCGGCGAACAGTACCGCCGCCGTCCCGAGCGTGACGTCGCACGGCCGGGCGATCTGCTCGACCAGCCGCAGGTCGTCCAGCTCCCCGGCCCCGGCCGGCTCGGCCGGCGGGTGCAGCATCACCGGGGTGCGGTACTGCGCGGCCATCGCGAAGAAGGCGTCGGCCTGCGGGGTGTCCAGGAACCGCCCGGCGATGCTCGAGTTGACCATCAGCCCGACGAACTCCTCCTGCTCCAACCGCTTGGCGGCGGCGGCGAGTTCGGCGTCGGAGCCGAGCGGGTTGGTGTAGACGTAGCCGCGCAGCGCGGCGGGCCGGGCGCGGACCTGCTCGCCGAGCCAGTCGTGGAAGCGTTCGAGGGTGTCCAGCGGCTGGCGGTAGTTGTCCAGTCCGGGCGTGCGCACCATGGTGCCCGCGCCGACGGGACTGCCGACCAGGGACATGGTGATCCCGGCCGCCGCCTTGAGCTCCACCATGCCGTCGACGTCGGCGAGGCTCGGCGGCATGGGGAAGCGGCGGAAGAGTTCGGGCGACGTGATGTGGCCGTGCACATCGATCGTCATCGGCTCGGCACCTCCTGGGACGGCCGCCGGCCGGTCGGCGCGGCGGGGTGGTCACGGGCCTCGGGCACGCTGTGAGTGAGTGCCCGCTCGCACCGTAGGGTGCGTTCGGTGGGCGCGTCAACACGGCCTGGGAAGCGGCCGGTTGGTGCAACGAACGGGCTGGGCGCACGGCCCGGGACGGCCGGGACGCGGTCCGTGGGTGCCCGGGCGACGTCCCAGCCCGGTGGAGACGGATGCCTCCTGACACTGGGACCGCCCGGCGGCAAGGATGAGGCCGCGGGGCCGCCCCGGGGGCCGAGATGCCCCGGCCCCCGGGGTCCCGCCCTTCCGTATCGGGCGACCCCGCCCCGGTCCGCCGCGCCCCGTCGCGGCGGACGTCCCGCGATCCCGGATCGATTCGAGGAATCGATATGAAGGACTTGAAGAGCAACTCGGACGTCTGGCTGGTGACGTCGTCCAGCGTCCAGCTCGGCACGTTGTGGATCATGAAGACCTCGATCCTGCCGATGCTGAACTCGCTGCCCTACGACCGGTACGTCAACACCTGCCAGCTCATCGACATGCACGTGTTCCACCCGATCGCCTTCTGGAACGGCCTCGCCACCGCCGCCGTCGGCGCCACCAAGGCCGTCCGGACGGAGAGCAAGGTGGCCAAGGTGCTGTACGCGGCCGGCACCGTCGGCATGGCGACCGTCGCGGTCGCCTCCGAGGGCGTCAACCGCCCGATCTGGCGCCAGATCGAGCGCTGGAGCCCGTATCGCGACAGCGACGCCGCGTGGCGCGGCAAGCGCCGCCGCTGGCACCTGGCGCACGAGACCCGGACCATGGGCGCGATCGGCGCCGCGGCCTGCTTCGTGCTCGCCTCGCTGCTCTGACCAGGGTCTCCCCCTCTCCTTCCGTCCCCGGACCCGCCCCCGGCCCCGGCCCCGTGCCGGCCGGGCCGTCCGCCGAGCAAAGGACTGTCATGACCTCGTCCACCGAGAGTGCGGTGGAGGCCAACAAGGCCCTCATCCGCGACCTGACCGAGCGGGCGTTCAACGACGGCGACCTCTCCGCCATCGGCGACCGCTTCGCCGAGGACTACGTGGTGCACGCCCCCGGCCTGCCCCCGATGCCGCCCGGCCCGGACTCCTTCCGCCAGGCCGTGCTGCTCTGGCGCAACGCCTTTCCGGACGTCCACGTGACCGTCGAGGACGTGGCCGGCGACGGCGACCGCGTCTACGCCCGGTTCACCACCCGCGGCACCCACCAGGGCCGGCTGTTCGACATCCCGCCCACCGGCAAGCCGGTCACCGTGCACGAGATGTCCTGCCACCGGGTCGTCGACGGCCGGGTCGTCGAGTCCTGGATCGGCGACAACGTGCCCCGGATCCTGCTCGACATCGGCGCCATCCAGCCGGTCGGCCGCCCGCAGCACTGAGCCACCCGCGGCACCGAGGCCGCGGCCCTGAGCCCGCGGCACTGAGCCCGCGGCCCTGAGCAGCCCACCCACCCGAACCAGCCCGAGGGGAGCCCGCATGCACCGCACCCTGATCATCGCCCGGATGGTGCCCGGCGCGGAGGGCGACGTCGCCCGCGTCTTCGGCGAGTCGGACGAGACCGAACTGCCCCGTCTCGCCGGCGTCACCCACCGCTCGCTGTACCTGCTCGGCGACGCCTACGTCCATCTGCTGGAGACCGACGACCCCGGCCAGGAGGCGGTCGAGGCCGCCCGCCGGCACCCGGAGTTCGCCCGGGTCAGCGAACGGCTCACCCCGTTCATCTCCCCCTACCTGCCCACCTGGCGTTCGCCGCAGGACGCGGTCGCCCGGTGCTTCTACAGCTGGGAGCCCGGCGCCGGCGGTCGGTGAGCCCGCCCTCCGCCGCCGGCCACGGCCGACCCGGGGTCCGTTCACCCCGGCCGGCCGTGCGGCCCAGGAGCAGTCCCTACACCGGAGAAAAGAGGCAGCACCATGACCGACCACCAGGCCGGCGGGACGACCACCGTCGTCACCGCGGAGGAGATCGAGAGCGTCCTCATCACCAGCGCCGGCGCGGCGCCGGACGTCTTCGACGGCTCCCGGCACGTCCCCCTGGAGGAGCTCGGCCTCGACTCGCTGGCCGTGCTGGAGCTGGAGGCGGTGATCGCCGACCGCTACGGCCTGAAGGTCCCGGACGGCGCCGTCGCCCTCAGCGTCGACCAGATCGTCGCCGAGCTGCAGACCGCAGGGGCGGTGGGCTGAGCGATGGCCGGGCACACCGAGAACAGCATCGTCATCCAGGCTCCGCTCAAGCTCGTCTGGGACGTCACCAACGACGTCGCCGGCTGGCCGGAGCTGTTCACCGAGTACGCGGCCGCCGAGATCGTCGAGCGGCGCGGCGAGACCGTCCGCTTCCGGCTCACCATGCACCCGGACGAGGAGGGCCGGATCTGGAGCTGGGTCAGCGACCGCACCGTCAACGCCGCCGACCGCACCGTCCACGCCCACCGCGTGGAGACCGGTCCGTTCGCCTACATGCAGATCCACTGGCGCTACGAGGAGCTGCCCGGGGGCGGCACCCGGATGACCTGGATCCAGGACTTCGCGATGAAGCCCACCGCCCCGGTCGACGACCAGGGCATGACCGACCGGCTGAACACCAACTCGCCCATCCAGCTGGAGGTCATCAAGGCCAAGGTCGAGGCGCTCGCCGCCGACCCGAACACCGCCGACCCCAGCACCGCCGAGAAGGAGTGAGCGCCGTGGCCGCCAGGAACATCCGCATCATCGCCGTCGACGACGTCCCCGCCAACCGCAAGCGCGGCGGCGAGACCCGCGCGGTGCTCTCCCCGGGCACCGTCGGCTCCACCTCCGGCTTCATGGGGATCGCCCGGCTCCAGCCGGGCGAGCGGATCAGCGAGCACTACCACCCGTACAGCGAGGAGTTCCTGCTCCTCATCCGCGGCGAGCTGACCCTCGACCTCGACGACAAGCCCTTCGAGCTGTTCGCCGGCCAGGGCCTGGTCATCCCCAAGGACGTCCGGCACCGGCTGCGCAACACCGGCTCCGAGGAGGCCTTCGCGGTCTTCCACCTCGGCCCGCTGGCGCCGTCCCCCGAGCTCGGCCACGTCGACACCGAGGACGGCCCGGGCACCACCGCGGACGCGCACATAGTGCTGGGGGAGCGATGACCGCCTTCCCCGCCACGGACGGCCGCCGGGTGGTGGTCACCGGGATCGGCGTGGTGGCGCCCGGCGGCACCACCCGGGAGACCTTCTGGGACCTGATCACCTCGGGCCGCACCGCGACCCGCCGGATCTCCGCCTTCGACGCCTCGGCGTTCCGCTCGCAGATCGCCGCCGAGGCCGACTTCGACGGCGCCGCCGCCGGGCTCACCCCGCTGGAGCTGCGCCGCGCCGACCGCTACGTGCAGTTCGCGCTCGCCGCCTCCCAGGAGGCGGTGCTGGACGCCGGCCTGGAGCTCGACGAGCGCACCCGGGACGCCACCGGCGTGGTGCTCGGCTCGGCGGTCGGCGGCACCATCGTCCTGGAGGACGAGTTCGTCGTCGCCAGCGACTCCGGCCGCAACTGGCTGGTCGACCCGGACGTCACCAGCCCGTTCCTCTACCAGGGCCTGATCCCCAGCAGCCTGGCCGCCGACGTGGCCGTGCGGCACGGGGCGCACGGCCCGGCGGTGGTCGTCTCCACCGGCTGCACCTCCGGCATCGACGCCATCGGCCACGCCTACCAGCTGCTGCTGGACGGCGAGGCCGAGGTGATGATCACCGGGGCCTCGGACTCGCCGATCTCCCCGGTCACCGTCGCCTCCTTCGACGCCATCAAGGCCACCACCCCGGACAACGACGACCCGGAGCACGCCTCCCGGCCGTTCGACCGGGACCGGCACGGCTTCGTGCTCGGCGAGGGCTGCGCGGTGCTCGTCCTGGAGGAGCTGGAGCACGCCCGCCGGCGCGGCGCCCGGGTCTACTGCGAGGTGGTCGGCTACGCCAACCGCGGCAACGCCTTCCACATGACCGGTCTGCGCCCGGACGGCCTGGAGATGTCCGAGGCGATCAACGACACCCTGCGCCAGGCCCGGTTCAACCCCGAGGACGTCCGCTACATCAGCGCCCACGGCTCCGGGACCCGCCAGAACGACCGGCACGAGACCGGCGCCTTCAAGCGCTCGCTGGGGCACGCCGCCTACGGGGTGCCGATCAGCTCGATCAAGTCGATGGTCGGCCACTCGCTGGGCGCGATCGGCGCGATCGAGATGGCCGCCTGCGCGCTGGCCGTCGAACGCGGGGTCGTCCCGCCGACCGCCAACTGGCAGAACCGCGACCCGGAGTGCGACCTCGACTACACGCCCAACACCGCCCGCGAGGTGCGGGTGAACGCGGCGCTCTCGGTCGGCAGCGGCTTCGGCGGCTTCCAGTCCGCGATGCTCTTCGCCAAGCTGGGGAGGGGCCGATGAGCACGCGGCGTGCCGTCATCACCGGCATCGGCGTGGTCGCGCCGAGCGGCATCGGCAGCGAGGCGCACTGGAAGACGGTCTGCGGCGGCGAGAGCCGGATCGGGCCGATCACGCTCTTCGACGCCACGTCGTACGAGACCACGCTGGCCGGCGAGGTCCCGGACTTCGACGTCAACCGGTACGTCGAGCGCCGGCTCCAGGTGCAGACCGACCGGTGGACCCACCTCGCCTACGCCGCGACCGAACTCGCCCTCGGCGAAGCCGAGCTGGACCCGTCCACGGTGGAGCCGTACAAGCTCTCGGTGGCCCTGGCCAGCTCCTCGGGCGGCAACCAGTTCGGCCAGCGCGAGCTCCAGCGGCTCTGGCAGCCGGACACCTCGCGGACCGTCGGCGCCTACCAGTCCATCGCCTGGTTCTACGCCGCGACCGTCGGGCAGCTGGCCATCCGGCACCAGGCCAAGGGCCCGTCCAGCGTCCTCGTCTCGGAGGGCGCCGGCGGCCTGGACTCGCTGGCGCACGCCGCCCGGCTGGTCCGCAGGGGCGCCGACGTGGTGCTCGCCGGCGGCACCGAGGCGCCGCTCGGCCCGTACGCGCTCGCCTGCCAGCAGCGCAGCGGCCGGCTGTACACCGGCACCGACCCGGGCTCCGCCTACCTGCCGTTCGACGAGCGGGCGGACGGTTACGTGCCCGGCGAGGGCGGCGCGGTGTTCGTCGTCGAGGACCTGGAGCACGCGCTCGCCCGCGGCGCCCGGATCCGCGCCGAGATCGCCGGCTGGGCGGCCACCCAGGACGCCGTCGCCGCCACCCGGACCGCCACCGGCTCGGTCCGCCAGTACGCCCGGGCGCTCGGCACCGCGATCGAACGGGCCGGCCTCGCGCCGTCGGACGTCGACGTCGCGTTCCCCGACGCGGTGGGCGTGCCCGGCTACGACCGCACCGAGGCCGAGGCGCTGCGCGCGGTCTTCGGCCCGGACGGGCCGGCCGCCGTCACCACCCAGAAGCCGCTCACCGGCCGGCTCTACCAGGGCGGCAGCGCCCTGGACGCGGCCACCGCGGTGCTCGCCATGGACTACGGCCTGATCCCGCCCTCGGCGGGCCCGGCCCGTCCGGCGGACGGCTGCGACCTGCCCTTCGTCCGCGAGGAGCAGTCCGCCGAGGTGCGCAACGCGCTGATCGGCGCCCGCGGCTTCGACGGCTTCAACAGCGCCGTCCTGCTGCGCGCCCACTCCTGATCCCGATCACCCACCGACCCGGAAGGAGACCGCCATGCCGGTCGCCGAGGGCGCGGCACAGGGCCGCGTGCTCTTCCTCATCACCGTCAAGGAGGAGCGCCGGGAGGACTTCCTCACGGCGTACGAGCAGATCCGCCACCTGGTCGCCGAGGGCGTTCCCGGGCACGTGCGCGACCAGGTCTGCCAGTCCTCCACCGACCCGGAGCAGTGGCTGATCACCAGCGAGTGGCGCTCGCTGGAGGACTTCGTCGCCTGGGAGCGGACCGAGGAGCACCGGGACCTGGTGCGCCCGATGCGCGAGTGCTTCAGCGACGCCCGGTCCATCCGCTTCCACATCAAGGCCGAGACCTCGCGGGACACCCCGCGGGCGGGCCTTTCCACTCCTACCACCGCGGGGTGAGGTCATGACACGGACAGTGATCATCGGCGGCAGCGTCGCCGGCCTGGTGGCCGCGCTGGCGTTCGCCGACCTGGGACACGACATCACGGTGCTGGAACGGGACGCCAACGAGGCGCCGGACACCGTCGACGACGCCCACGGCGACTGGCAGCGGCCGACCGTGCCGCAACTGCACCACTCGCACGCCTTCGGCTCGCTCGGCACCAACCTGCTGCGCGACCGGCTGCCGTCCGTCTACCGGGCCCTGGTCGCGGCCGGCGCCCGGGAGATCGAGCTGGGCAAGGCCATGCCGCCGACCCTGGCCGACAAGACGCCGCACCCGGCCGACGCCGAGCTGCGCATGCTCGGCTGCCGGCGCACCACCTTCGAGCTGATCCTGCGCCAGGAGGCGCTGCGCAAGCCCGGAGTCTCGTTCCGCCGGGGCGAGACGGTGCGCGGCCTGACCGTGGCCGACCGGGGGCCGGCCCGGGTGACCGGCGTGGTCACCAAGGACGGCCGCACCGTCGAGGCCGACCTGGTGATCGACGCCAGCGGCCGCCGCTCGCAGGGCCACGAGTGGCTGCGCGAGCACGGCCTGACCGAGCCCGAACTGGTCGCGCACAGCGCCGACATCACCTACTACACCCGCTACTACCGGGCGCTCGGCCCGCGCCCGGTGGGCCCGCTCAACCGCGGCTTCGGCGCCGGCGGCCTCTGGGACCACTACACCGGCGTGATGTTCCTCGGTGACAACAACACCTTCGCCATCTCCTTCGGCATCCTGCCGGACGACGCCGAGCTGAAGCGGATGCGCGCCGAGGACGTCTTCACCGCGGTGGTCCGGGCCACCCCGCTGCTCGCCCCCTGGGTGGCGCCGGAGGCCTCGGTGCCGATCTCCCCGGTGCACGCGATGGGCGGCCTGGACAACTCGCTGAAGCTGTACGGCCAGGACGCCCAGCCGGTGCCCGGCTTCCTGCCGGTCGCCGACGCGGTCTGCACCACCAACCCCGCGTTCGGCCGCGGCGTCTCGCTGGCCATCGCGCACGTGCTCGGGCTGGCCGACCTGGTGCGCGAGCACCCGGAGCCGGACGCCGAGCAGGCCGCGCTGGCGGCCGGCCTGGCCGGGCGGACCTTCCGCCCGTGGTTCGAGGACGCCGTCCGCAACGACGCGGGCCGCGCCCGGCTCTGGCGGGCCACCGTGGCCGGCCAGCAGCTGCCGCCGCTGCCGCCGGACGTGCTGACCTTCGGGACGGTCGCCGAGGCGGCCGCCACCGACGAGGTGGTCTGGCGACGGCTGGTCCGCACCATGATGTCGCTCGACAACCCGGCCGGCCTGTACGAGGACGAGGAGATCCGGCTGCGGGTCAAGCAGGCCGCGGCCGGCTCGCCGCCGCCGTTCCCCGCCCCGGACCGGGCCACCCTGGTCGACATCGTCCGTCGCGCCGCCGTCTGACGCTTCGTCGGATTCCTTTCGGGCAAAGCCCCGCACCGCACCAGCCACAGGAGGAGAGTCATGAAGGTCGTCGACCACCCGAACGCCAAGCTCATGGAAGCGGTCTACGCCGCGTTCACCGTGGGCGACGTGCAGAAGGCCGCCGGCTACTGGACCAAGGACTGCGTGCACTACTACCCGGGCACCAGCGAGCTGTCCGGCGCGCACGAGGGCATCGAGTCCGCCCTGGCCTTCGCCGGCCGGATGTTCGAGATCTGCCAGGGCCGCATCCAGATGGAGATCCACGAGATCGGCGCCAGCGACTCGTTCGCCTTCGCCACCGTGTTCACCCGCTACGAGCGCGAGGGCAAGAGCCTGGAGATGCCCTTCGTCAACGTGGCGCGCATCCAGGACGGCCTGATCGCCGAGTTCTGGACCTACCCCGAGGACCAGTACGCCGTCGACCAGTTCTGGGCCTGACCGCCCCCCGACGATTGAGAGGTCGCATCACCATGGCAGGCATCATCAGCAGTTGGGGTGACAACACCAACGGTCAGCTGGGCGACGGCGGCACCGTCAACCGGTCCGTCGCGCAGGAGATCAAGGGCCTGGAGAACGTCGTCCGGGTGGCGGCCGGCAGCGGCCACGCGCTGGCGATCACCGGCGACGGCGAGCTCTGGGGCTTCGGGCGCAACGCCTTCGGCCAGCTCGGCGACGGCACCACCGAGAACCAGGCGAGCCCGGCGCGGACCGTCGGACTGCCCGGCCGGGTCCGCACCGCCGGCGCCGGCGGCGGCCACAGCGCCGCGCTGCTGGAGGACGGCACGGTCTGGGCCTGGGGCGCCGGCTTCTTCTGCGCGCTCGGCGAGGCCAACTTCGGCGTGCAGCCCGTCCCGGTCCGGGTCGAGGGCCTGGAGGACGTCGTCGACCTCGCGGTCGGCGGCGCCCACAACCTGGCGCTCAAGGCCGACGGCACCGTCTGGTCCTGGGGCCGCGACGACCGGGGCCAGCTCGGCGACGGCCCCGGCTCGACCCGTGAGGGCCGGATCGTCCGGTCCTACATGACCGCCTCCTTCGACTGCCGGCCGCGCCCGGCCGTGGTCGAGGGCCTGGAGCCGGCCGTCCGGCTGGGCGCCGGCGGCGGCCACAGCATGGTCGTGCACGCCGACGGCACCGCCTCGGTCTGGGGCTTCAACGACCGGGGCCAGCTCGGTGACGGCACCACCGTCGACCGCGCCGCCCCGCAGAAGATCGCGGGCCTGCACGCGGTGACCCAGCTGGTCGGCGCCTACCACCACACGGTGGCCCTGCTGGCCGACGGCACCGTCTGGGCCTGGGGCCTGAACGACGGCGGCCAGCTCGGCGACGGCACCACCGCCGACCGCGCGGTGCCGGCCCCGGTGCCCGGCCTGACCGGCGTCAAGGCGGTGACGGCCGGCGGTGGCGGCACCGACGCGGCCCCCGGCAACGGCGGGCACGCGCTGGCGCTGCTGGCCGACGGCTCGGTGCAGGGCTGGGGCTGGAACAACTGGGGCCAGCTGGCCGCCGGCCAGGTCCAGATCGTCCCGACCCCGACCCGGATCGCGCTGGCCGGTCCGGCGGTGGGCATCGCCGCCGGCGGCGAGATCCCGCCGACCAACAAGTTCATGGCCAACCCGGGCGGCGGCTTCGCCTTCGCCCTGCTGGGCTGAGGCCCGGCCACGTGCGAACGCCGGGCGGCCCCGGCCCGTCCAGGGCCGCCCGGCGCGGGCCCGTCCGGCCCCGCCCACCCATGACCGCTGACCCCCGGGCCGGGGCGCCGTCCGCCCCCGGCCCGGTCCCCGCAGGGAGGCCTCACCCCATGACCGCCGTTCCCCAGACCGCCCCTGCCTCGGCCGGCGCGGTGTTCCTCTCCGAATTGATGTTCCCGTCCACCCCGCGCTGCCTGGCCCTGGCCGCCGAGTTCAGGATCGCCGAGCTGCTCGCCGACGGCCCGCTTCCGGCCGCCGAACTCGCCGGGCGCGCCGGGGTGGCCGCCGGACCGCTGGCCAAGGTGCTCGGGCTGCTCGCCGAGGACGGCGTCTTCGAGGAGACCGAGCCCGGCGTCTTCGCCAACACCGAACTGTCCGAGCTGCTCCGCCCCGGCGTGCCGGGCTCGATGGACGCGATGGCCCGGATGGTCGGCGCCGAGTGGCTCTGGTCCTCCTGGGGCGCGCTGGACCACAGCCTCGAAACCGGCAAACCCGGCTTCGAGAAGGTGCACGGCACCGCGCTCTGGCCCTGGCTGCAGCGCAACCCGGCCGCCGCCGCGACCTTCAACCAGGCCATGACCGACTTCACCGACGCGCTCTCCGACGCCCTGGTCTCCGCGTACCCCGAGTTCGCCGAGGCCGGCGCGGTCTGCGACCTCGGCGGCGGGCAGGGCACCTACCTGGCCGCGATCCTGCAGCGGTACGACGCCGTCGGCCGCGGTGTGCTGGCCGACCTGCCGAGCGTGATCGAGCAGGCCCGGACCCAGCCGGACGTCGCCAAGCTGGCCGAGCAGGGCCGGCTGGAGTTCCAGCCGGTCGACTTCTTCGCCGGGGTCCCGGCCGGCATCGGCACCTACGTCACCAAGCAGGTCTGGCACTCCTGGCCGGACGAGGCGCTGGTGCGGCTGCTGCGCCGGTGCCGCGAGGCCTCGCCGGGCGCCCGCTTCGTCGCGGCCGAGCTGGTGCACCGCGAGGGCGTGCCGCGGTTCGTGAAGAACTTCGACCTGGTCATGCTGGTCACCATGAGCGGAGAGGTGCGCACCGAGGAGCAGTTCGCCGAGGTGTTCCGGCGCGGCGGCTACCGGCTGAACCGGGTGGTGTCGACCGGGACGGCCTTCTCGCAGCTGGAGGCCGTGCCGGACCCCGACCCGCTGGACTGAGCACGGCCGGTTCCGGAGCATTCCTCCGGAACCGCTCCGGCGGAATTCCGGAGAAGCACGGAAAAGGGCCCGGATCCCTCGCGGATCCGGGCCCCTGGCTTTTCCCCGGGCCGCCCCCGGAGAAATTCCCCGGGGGCGGTTCCGGTCAGTCGAAGCGGAATTCCGCGAGGCCGCCGGACGGCCGGAACCCGAACGACTCGAAGAGATTCCGAATGGCGCTGTTCCCCTCGGCGGTGACGGCCAGGCCGACCGGCGGCCGCTCCCCGCCGTGCACCTCGGCCAGCACTTCGGCGAGCAGCGCCCGGCCGTAGCCGCCCCGGCGGTTCTCGGCCCGGACGTACATCGGGTTGTACCGGACGACGCCCGCGACGGTGGCGGTCCGGCCGAGGATGGCGACCGGGCGGCCGTCCTCCTCCCAGACCCGCAGCAGACCGCCGGCGATCTGCCCCTGGACCGAGCGTGCGGCGGTCTCCCGGCTGAGCCCGGCGCCGTGCGCGGCCTCCAGGCACCAGTCGGTGAACAGCTCGGACTCGTCGGCCGCGGCGGCCCTGGTCCGCCCGGACGGCGCCGGGCGGCCGAGCGGCAGCGGTGCGCCGTCCAGCCTGAGCACCTGCTCGCGGCGGTCCGGGCGGGCCGGCCGGCCGGTGGCCTCGGACCAGGCGGCGGCGAACGCCGCGGCCGCCGTGTCCGGCCCGATCACGCCGGGCAGGAGGTCCGGTCCGGCGCCCAGTTCGGCGCCGAGGGCGGCCGCCGCGGCGTCCGGCATCCCGCTCAGCACGACCAGGTGCGGCGCGGTGAAGGCCGCCACGCCGACCACCGGCGCCGCGCCGGAGTCCGGGTCCTCGACCCGGCTCCAGGTGATCGGCGGGGCGGTCGGCGGGCGGAACTTCGCCCCCGCCATCATCGTCAGCAGGATGGAATTCTCGACGGGGTTGCCGGCAATCCACTCACCGGTTTCCGAGACGAACTTTTCGGTGTTTCGCGTGGTTTTTACGAGCATGCCGAAAAAGTATCCCGGGGGTGGTTCGCTGGCAATGGTGCGCGCCGGTGGGGACCGTGTTCCGGTCAGTTCGCGCCGGGTCGGCCCGCACCCGGAGCGCCCGCGCCCGGAGCACCCGGGCCGCCCGGTCCCGGACGGCCGGGGCCGCCCGCGCCGGGACCGCCCTGGCCCGGGCCGCCGCCGCCCGGCCGCCCCATCGTCCCGGCCGTGACGCCGGCCGTCATGCCGCCCTCCAGCCCGAACAGCGAACCGGTGATGAAGCTGGCCGCGTCGCCGGCGAGGAAGACGACCGCGTTGGCGACCTCCTCCTCGGTCGCGATCCGCCCCAGCGCGGTGGCCGCCCCGGCCCGCTCCAGCGCGCCCGGCTGGCCGCCGACCCGCTGGCGGAAGTCCTCCGTGTCGACCGGACCGGTGATCAGCGCGTTGACCCGGATCCCGGCCGGGCCGGCCTCCAGCGCGGTGGCCCGGGTCAGGCCGACCACGCCGTGCTTGGCCGCGGTGTACGCGCCCAGGCCGAAGGCGGTGCCCTGGACGCCGGCGGTGGAGGCGTTGTTGATGATGCTGCCGCCGCCGTTCGCCCGCATCGCGGCGATCTCGTGCTTGAGCGAGTGGTAGGTGCCGATCAGGTTGACGGCGATCACCTGGGCGAAGGCCTCGGCCGGGACCCGGTCCAGCGGGCCGAACGCCCCGCCGCCGCCCGCGTTGTTGAAGGCGACGTCCAGCCGGCCGTGTCGCTCGACCGTGGTACCCACCAGGCGGGCGACATCATCCTCGACGGTGACGTCGGCGGCGATGAAGTCCGCCTGCCCGCCCTTCTCGCGGATCCGCTCCACGACGGCGTTGCCCAGCTCGGCGCGGCGGCCGGAGACCACCACGTGGGCCCCCGCGGCGGCGAGCGCCAGCGCGGTTGCCGCCCCCATGCCCGAGGTAGAACCGGTCACGAGCGCGATCTTTCCCTGCAGTTGACTCATCGTTAGCTGCCCTTCCGGGCGGCCGGGGGCCGCCCTTGATGTTGGCTCTTGACGGCTAATTTTGATTGTATAGTCTATACGAATTCAAGCTCGGAGCAAGGACTCCGAGTCGGCGAGCGCCTCCTCGAGGAGTACCCCATGAGCGCCCCGTACGCTGCACCCGCCCCGGAAGTGCCACGTAAAACCTTCTTGACGATCTTCGCCGCCCTGGTGCTTGCCATGTTCCTGGCGGCGCTGGACCAGACGATCGTGGCGACGGCCCTGCCGACCATCGCCGGTGACCTCGGCGGCGTGACCCACCTGGCCTGGGTCGTCACCGCCTACATGCTGGCCGCCACCGCGGCCACGCCGCTCTGGGGCAAGCTGGGCGACCTCTACGGCCGCAAGCTGATGTTCCAGTCGGCCATCGCGATCTTCCTGCTCGGCTCCGCGCTGTCCGGCCTCTCCGGCAACATCGGCCAGCTGATCGGCTTCCGCACCCTCCAGGGGCTCGGTGCGGGTGGTCTGATGGCGCTGGCGATGGCGCTCATCGCCGAGCTGGTGCCGCCGCGCGAGCGCGGCAAGTGGCAGGGCTACGCGCAGTCCTGCTTCGTGCTCGCCGGCGTGGTCGGCCCGCTGATCGGCGGCGCCTTCGTCGACCACCTGTCCTGGCCGTGGATCTTCTACATCAACCTGCCGATCGGCGTGGTCGCGCTGGTGATCGTCACCTCGGTGCTGAAGCTGCCGGTCAACAAGCAGAAGAAGCAGCTGGACTACCTCGGCTCGGCGCTGCTCAGCGGTGCCATCGTCTCCGTGCTGCTGGTCTCGGTCTGGGCCGGTGACCAGTACTCCTGGGGTTCGGTGCAGATCATCGGCCTGCTGCTGCTCGCCGCGGTGCTGCTCGCCGCGTTCGTCTGGCAGGAGAACCGGGCCAGCGAGCCGGTCGTCCCGCTGGCGCTGTTCAAGGACCCGGTGGTCCTGGTGGCCACCCTCGGCCTCTTCCTCACCTCGGTCTCGCTGTTCGTGGCGACCGTCTACACCCCGCTCTTCCTCCAGGTCGCCAACGGGGACAGCGCCACCGAGTCCGGCCTGCTGCTGGTCCCGATGATGCTCGCCACCGTGGCCAGCCTGACGCTCTCCGGCAAGGTCGTCGAGAAGACCGGCAAGTACAAGATCTTCCCGATCGTGGGCCTGCTGGTCATGGCGGTCGGCCTCTACCTGATGTCGACCCTCAAGGCGGACTCCTCGCAGGTCTCCGCCGGCATCTTCCTGGCGGTCTTCGGCATCGGCTTCGGTCTGGTCACCCAGGTGCTCATCGTGGCGGTGCAGAACTCCGTCGAGATGCGGCAGCTGGGCGTGGCGACGGCGGCGGCCAACTTCTTCCGCTCGCTCGGCGGCGCCATGGGTGTGACCATCTTCGGCGCCATCCTCAACTCGCAGCTGCGCGAGTGGCTGCCCAAGAAGGTGCCGGCCGACGCCCTGCAGCGGCTCGGCACGGACGGCCTGCTGACCGCGCCGGCCAAGGTCCGGGCGCAGGCGCCGCCGGTGCGCGACGGCGTCTCCGCCGCGCTGGCCGAGTCGCTGCACGTGGTCTACCTGATCGGCATGGTCATCGCGCTGATCGGCGCCGTGGTGGTGCTCTTCCTCCAGGAGCGGCCGATGCGGGCGCCGATGGGCGCGCCCGGCGGCCGGGGCCCCGGCGGTCAGGGCGGCCCCGGCGGTCCGGGCGGACAGCAGCAGGGCCAGGGCGGCCCCGGTGGCGGCCAGTGGCAGGGTCAGGGCGCCCCGGCGGGCCAGGCCGGCCAGGGTGCCCCCGGCGCCCAGCCCGGTCCCGGCGGTCCGGCCGGCGGCCGACCGGAGACGGCGGCCGGCTGACGGTCGCCGCGGGACCGTCCGCGTGGCCGGACCGGTGTCCGTCCCCTCGACTCCTCCTCCCCCACCGTTACCCCCGGCGGTGGGGGAGGAGGCTTGTCCGGAAACGGAACTGACGGGACATCAATCGTGGGGCCGGCGTGGGATACGGCTCGAAACGGACGCCGGAAGCCATCGCGGAGTGAGTGTTCACCCGCTAGGCTGGACGGGCAGTCGGCACCCCGGCCGCGGTGGGGCGGGGTGTCTGGCACGGCCTTCCCCGCCGCAGTCCGAGCGCCGGGAAACCCGGCGCGACCAGCCCACCAGGAAGCGGGTCGACTCCATGGCCGACATACCCAGCCCGCGGCGTGCACTCTCCCGGGACCTCCCGCCCGCCGCCGCCCCCGGCATACCCCCGGCGACCAGGATCGGTGTCATCGGTCTCGGCGTGATGGGCGGCGGGATGGCCGCCCGGCTGCTCGACCAGGGCCACCGGATCGTGGTCCACAACCGCACCCCCGAGCGCACCGCCCCGTTCGCCGCCCGCGGCGCGGAGGTCGCCGCCACCCCGGCCGACCTGGCCGCGCGGGTGGACGTGGTACTGCTCAGCCTCGCCTCCGAGGCGGCCGTCGAGGAGCAGCTCTTCGGCGCCGGCGGGGTGCTGGAGACCCTGCCCGCGCACGGCATCGTGATGGACACCAGCACCGTCTCCCCGGACTTCGCCCGCTCGGTCGCCGAACGGGTCGCCGGGCGCGGCCGCAGCTCCGTCGACGCCTGCATCATCGGCAACGGCCAGCACGCCAAGGACGGCGAACTGCGCTTCATGGTCGGCGGATCCGCCGAGGCCTTCGAGCGGCTGGGCCCCGTGCTGGAGCCGCTCGCCAAGGAGATCCGCCACCTCGGCCCGAGCGGTCTGGGCGCCACCGCCAAGGTCATGCTCAACGTGCTGATGGGCGTCGAGATGCAGGTGCTCGCCGAGTCCGTGACGCTGGCCCAGCGGGCCGGCATCGACCGCGAGCTCGCCCTGTCGATGATCAGCGAGAGCGGCTTCAGCTCGCCGGTGATGCGCTACAAGGCCGGCGTGATGCGCCGCCGGGCGTACGGCGACCCGCAGTTCCGCCTCGACCTGATGCGCAAGGACCTCCGGCTGGCCACCGCCGAGGCCGGCCGCCTGGGCGTCGCCACCCCCGTCTGCGACGCCACCCACGACACGCTCGTCGCCGCCGCCGAGGCCGGCCTCGGCGAGCTGGACTGCGCTGCCGTGCTCTCCCACGCGGAGGCCGCCGCCGGTCTGGCCGGCACCCCGGACCGTACGTGAACCACTCGACCTCATCGAGGAGTTGATCCACGTGTCCCAGCCCAGACGGCCCCGGGCAGCCGGTTTCGGCACCGGCCTGGTGGCTCTGCTGACCGCCCTCGTGCTGCTCGCCGCCACCAACGGCGCCGGCGCCGAGGACGCCGAGTCCCGTCCGCGCTCCGGAGCCTGGACCAGCTGGCAGCACGACCCGGCCGGCAGCCGCTTCAACGACCAGGAGTACCGGATCACCCCGTCCACCGTCGGCAACCTCGACCTGAAGTGGGCCTTCGGCCACGCCAAGGTCCCGGGCGTCTACCTCGGCAGCCAGCCCGCGGTGGCGGACGGCACCCTGTACGCCGGCGGCGTCGAGGGCACCTTCCACGCCCTGGACGCCCGGACGGGCGCGGCCCGCTGGACCTTCGACGTCGCGCCGGTGGCCGGCGCCCACTCCACCACCAACCCCGACCCGGTGCGCAGCAGCCCGGCCGTCTCGGGCAACACGGTCTACTTCGGCGACAACCGCGGCTACCTGTACGCGCTGGACCGCTGGACCGGCGCGCTGCGCTGGTCGCTGAAGCTCGACAACCACCCGCAGGCCCAGATCACCAGCTCGCCGCTGGTGTACAACGGCCAGGTCTACGTCGGCATATCCAGCAAGGAGTCCGGCGCCACCTTCGACCTGACCTACCCCTGCTGCACCTTCCGCGGCTCGGTCGTCGCCGTCGACGCGTACACCGGGCAGCTCACCTGGCGGCACTGGACCAGCCCCCAGCCGCAGCCGGTCGGCACCTGGCCGAACGGCGCCAACCGCTACGAGCCCTCCGGCGTCGCCGTCTGGAGCTCGCCGGTGATCGACCGGGAGAGCGGCACCATCTACGTCGGCACCGGCCAGAACTACTCGGGCGCGGGCGGCGACACCGACTCAGTGCTCGCCCTCGACGCCGCCACCGGCGCCGTCCGCTGGCGCGCGCAGGAGGTCTTCCCGGACACCTTCACCGTCGCCTGCGGCATCGCCGGCGCCGACGCCTACTGCCCCAGCAAGGCCAACGGCACCGACCACGACTGGGACTTCGGCTCCAGCGCCAACGTCTTCAGCATCGGCAACCGCCGGGTGGTCGGCATCGGCCAGAAGAACGGCGTCTACCACGTCTACGACGCGCTGACCGGCGCCAAGGTGTGGGACCGCGCGGTGGTCGCCGACCCCAACACCAAGGGGGGCAGCTCGGGCATCCAGTGGGGCACCAGCTACGACGGGACCCGGCTCTACGTCGCCACCTGGTTCGCCAACCCCGGCACCCTGTACGCGCTCGACCCGGCGACCGGCGCGATCCTCTGGCAGACCGAGAGCCCGGCCGACGGCTGCCAGTGGGGCGGCGCGGCCGCCAACCCCGAGCTCTGCCAGCGCGCCTTCACCCCGGCCGTGAGCGCCAGCCGCGGCCTGGTCTACGAGGGCGGCGCGGACGGCAAGATGCGGGTCTTCTCGGCGAGCACCGGCGCCGTGCTCTGGCAGTACGACGTGGTCCGCGACTTCACCACCGTCAACGGCGTGCCGGCGCACGGCACGGCGCTGTCCGGCGGCGGTGGCGCGGTGGTCGCCGACGGCATGCTCTACGTCCAGGCGGCGTACTACCCGCAGTACCCGAGCACTTCGGGCGGCGCGCTGCTCGCCTTTTCCCTACGGTAGGACCCGTCGGCGTAAGCGAAGGTCAACTCACGGCCGGCGGCGTTCAGTTGCCGCCGGCCCTGGCAAGGAGGAAAGTCATGGAGATCGTCGTGGTGGGAGCGGCCGGCCGGACCGGTCGGCTGCTGGTCGAGAAGGCCCTGGAGAACAAGCACGGCGTCACCGCCCTGCTGCGCGACCCGGCCAAGCTGCCGGTCGAGCACGAGCGGCTGACCAAGGTGCGCGGCGACGTGTTCGACGTCGACTCGCTGACCGGACCGCTGCAGGGGAAGGACGCCGTGGTGGTGGCGCTGGGCGTGACCAGCCGCACCACGACGACGGTGTTCTCCGACGGCGTGCGCAACGTCATCACGGCCGCCCGGGCGGGCGGGGTGCGCCGGCTGCTCACGATGTCCTCGGCGGGCCTGGAGACCGCGCACCTGCCGGCCATGCAGCGCTTCGTCGCCGAGTTCGTGGTGGACCGGGTCTACCGGAACATCCACCTCGACCTGGGCCGGATGGAGGACGAGGTCGAGGCCAGCCCGCTGGACTGGACGATCGTCCGGGTGCCGATGCTCACCGACGGCCCGGCCACGCCCAACTACCAGGCGGTGGTGGGCGGTCACATCCCCAAGGCGTCGCGCGTCGCCCGGGCGAACGTCGCCGACTACATCGTCACCCATCTGGATGACCCGGCCACCTACGGCCGGCGCGTCGAGGTGGCCAACTGATGACCCCCGGCGGAGGCCGGCCCGCCCGCGGCACGTCCGCGGCGCGGGCCGGCCGCGCGCCGGAGGGCCACCGCCGCCGCTGACCGAGGGGGAAACGCACCGTGAACATCGTCGTCTTCGGCGCGACCGGCGGCACCGGCCGCCACTTCCTGGAGCTGGCCGCCGCGGCCGGGCACTCCACCGTCGCCTTCGCCCGCGATCCGCTGGCCCTGGCCGACGCCCGGCCGACCACCATCCGGCAGGGCGACGTCCTCGACCCGGCCGCGGTGGCCCGGGCCGTCGGGGGCGCGGACGCGGTGGTCTCCGCGCTCGGCATCGGCTACAGCCGGGCCGCCACCACCGTCTACTCGGCCGGCACCGGCCACATCCTCAAGGCCATGCACGCGGCCGGGGTGGCCCGGGTGCTCTGCGTCTCCACCACCAGCATGAGCCCGGCGCCCTGGAGCGCCGCCCCGCTGCAGCGGGCGCTCACCTCCTGGGTGCTGCACCCGATGCTCCGCCGGCCGTACGCCGACATGGCGCGGATGGAACGGCTGCTGCTGGCCGACACCGAGCTGGACTGGACGCTGGTCCGGGCCGCCCGGCTCACCGGCGGGCGGGCCCGCGGCCGCTACCGCACGGCCGCCGGGCGGCGGCTGTCCGGGGCGTGGTCGATATCCCGCGCCGATCTCGCGCACTACCTGCTCGGCGCGCTCGGCGACCCGGCCGCCCGCCGCGCGGTCGTCGAGATCGCGTACTGACCGCCCGTCCAGCGACCGCCCGCCCCGCCGGCCCGCCGGCCCGTGGCAGCGCCCACCCACCGCCCGTACTCAACGAGGGGTACGGCCGGCTACTCCCTGGGTGCGATGCCCGGCCCCCGCGGACCGGGCAGAGTAAGGAGTGATCCCGCGGATCACCCAAGCCGTGGGCCGGCGGCCGCACACCATCCACCCCGGTGGCCGCCGGCCCGTGGCCCGCGTCGCCCCTCGCCCTCCGGAGCACAGCCGATGCCCACACCTTCCGGTCCGCCCGCCGCCGACACCCCCGCGCCCCCGACCGGGGCCGACGCGGGGGAGCCGTCCGCGGCCACGACGGTGCCCGACGGACCCCCGGCCGGCCGGGCCGGCCGCCTGCGGCTGCCCAAGCACGCCCGCCGGGTCTGGCTGGTCGTGCACGTCGCCTTCTCGGTCGGCTGGCTCGGCCTGACCGCGGGCGTGCTCGCCCTCGGGATCGCCGGCCGCTTCTCCGACGACCCCGACACCGTGCGCGCCGCCTACCTGGCGCAGCAGATCTTCGCCGACTGGCTGCTGATCCCGGTCAGCCTGCTCTCGCTGCTCTCCGGCCTGCTGCTGTCCCTCGGCACCACCTGGGGCCTGCTGCGGTACCGCTGGGTCGCCACCAAGTTCTGGCTGACCCTGGCCGCGACCCTGGCCTCGATCTTCGCGCTGCGCGCCTTCATCCACGACGCGGCCGGCCAGGTCGCCGCCGGCACCGTCCCGCCGGACGGCCGCGCCCCGCACGTCCTGGTCATCGCGCCCTCGGTGGCGCTCGCCATCTACCTGACCGCCACCGTGCTGTCCGTGGTCAAGCCCTGGGGGATGACCAAGCGCGGCCGGCGCCTGGCCGCCGAGGCCCGTGCCGCGCGCACCGGCCGCGCCGCCGCCGCGGCGCCGGGGCGGTGACCCTCCGCTGTCCATGAGCACCGACCACGAGACCTACCCCTACGGCGGACCGCCCTGGACCAGGCCGGCCTGGACGCGGTTCTCCGCGCTCCTGGTCGCCCTGGTCCAGGTGATCGGCTCCACCGCCGCCTCCCACCAGCAGCCGGACCGGGCCGCGCTGGACGCCGCCGGGTACGCGCTGCTGCTGTTCGGCCCGGCCCTGCTGCTGCTGCGCGACCGCTACCCCGGACCGGTGGTGGCCGCCGTCTCCGCCGTGACCACCGGCTACCTGCTGGCGGGCTACCCGTACGGCCCGGTGTTCTTCAGCCTCGGCGTGGCCGTCTACGGCGCGCTCGCCCGCGGCTGCCGCCGGTGGGCCTGGACCTCGCTGGGCGTCGGCTACCTGGTCCACCTGGCCAGCTCCCACCTGCTGCCGCACGCCTGGCAGCGCGCGCCCGGACCCGGCCCCAGCTGGTGGCAGGAGGCCGGGGCGGCGGCCTGGCTGCTGCTGGTCCTGGCCGGCGCCGAGATCATGCGCAGCCGCGGCGAACAGCTGGCCGCCCGTCGGCTGGCCCGGCGGCAGGCCGAGGAGAACCGGGCGGCCGAGGAGCGGCTGCGGATGGCCCGCGAACTGCACGACATCCTGGCCCACTCGATCTCGGTGATCCACCTCCAGGCCGGGGTAGCCCTGGAGCTCATCGACGAGCACCCCGACCAGGTCCGCGCCGCGCTGACCGTCATCAAGGCGACCAGCAAGGAGGCGCTGGGGGAGGTGCGCCAGGTGCTCGGCACCCTGCGCGGCCCGGACGGCCAGGCCCCGCGCACCCCCGCCCCCGGCCTCGCCCGGCTGCCCGAACTGGTCACCCAGGCCGGCCACGCCGGGCTCACCGTCACGGTCGAGACGGCCGGCCCGGCCCGGCCGCTGTCCGCCCAGGTGGAGCTGGCCGCCTTCCGGATCGTCCAGGAGGCGCTCACCAACATCATCCGCCATTCGGCCGCGCGCACCGCCACGGTTCTGATGGACTGGTCCTCCCCGGACGGGCTGCTGCTCCGGGTGGACGACCCGGGCCCGGCCGCCGGCGGCGACGGCGGCGGCTCCGGCAACGGCCTGATCGGCATGCGCGAGCGGGCCGCGGCCTTCGCCGGCGAGCTGACCGCCGGACCGCACGGCGGCGGCTTCCGGGTGCGGGCCTGGCTGCCCGACCCGGCGGGGTCGGGCACGGCGAGCGAGAAGGGGCGGTCGGGATGACCCGAGTACTGCTGGCGGACGACCAGGTCCTGGTCCGGGCGGGCTTCCGGGCCCTGCTCGACGCCCAGCCCGACATCGAGGTGGTCGGCGAGGCGGACGACGGCGAGGCGGCCGTCCGGCTGGTCGAGGAACTGCGGCCGGACGTCGTGCTGATGGACATCCGGATGCCCGGCACCGACGGGCTGGAGGCCACCCGGCGGATCTGCTCCCGGCCCGAGCTGGCCGCGGTCCGGGTGGTCGTGCTGACCACCTTCGAGCTGGACGAGTACATCTTCGAGGCGCTGCGGCTGGGCGCGGCCGGCTTCCTGGCCA
Source organism: Kitasatospora sp. NPDC002551 (assembly GCF_040296005.1). Lineage (NCBI taxonomy): Bacteria > Bacillati > Actinomycetota > Actinomycetes > Kitasatosporales > Streptomycetaceae > Kitasatospora > Kitasatospora sp. NPDC002551. The sequence continues at coordinate 118,759 of NZ_JBEOWI010000016.1, forward strand.
AGGACACCGAACCCTCCGACCTGCTGCGGGCCGTGCGGGTGGCCGCCGTCGGCGACTCGCTGCTCTCCCCGGGCGTGACCCGCCGGCTGATCGACGAGTTCGCCAGCCGCTCCCGGGAGCCCGCCGCGAGCGGGCGGCTGCTGGCCTCGCTCACCGACCGGGAGCGCGAGGTGCTCGCCCTGGTCGGCATGGGCCTGAGCAACGACGACATCGCCCGCCGTCTGGTGGTCAGCCCGCTCACCGCGAAGACGCACGTCAGCCGCGCCATGGTGAAGCTCGGCGTCCGCGACCGCGCCCAACTGGTCGTCCTCGCCTACGAGTCCGGCCTGGTCCGGCCGGGCTGGTTGTAGCCGGGGGCCACCCGCCGGCCGGCGCGGAGCAGCGCCGCCCCCGGCCCGTACTCCCCCCGTCGTACCCCCGGTGCCGCTCCCCGGAGGACGCGCCGGACCCCTCCTCGGCGGGACGCTCGTGGTGGCCTCGGGAACGGTCCGGGGCCGACGCGAGGCCCCCGTCCGAACCCGCGGGGCTCACCGAGGAGTTGACCGACATGCAGAGCACCGCACTGCTCGCCGACACGATCTGCCGGGACGGCTGGGGCCCGTGGAACGGGGGCGGCCCGGGCCCGTGGTTCCTGCTCTTCCCGCTGTTCTGGCTGCTCGTCCTGATCACCGTGTTCACCGTGCTGCGCCGCCGCGGGCCGTGGGGCCGCCGCGGCCCGTGGGGCCCGCCGTGGGCCGGCCAGTGGGGCGGCCCGTGGAACGGCGGCGGCCCGGGCTGGCGCGGTGGCTGGCCGGGTGGCCCCGAGGGCCCGCTGGCGAACCTGGCCCGCCGGTACGCCGAGGGCGAGATCAGCGAGGAGGAGTACCGCACCCGCCGGGACACCCTGCTCGAGCACCTGCAGGGCCCGGACGACACCAAGCCGGGCCAGGGCGGTGCCAAGTGACGTCCTTCCCGGTCCTCGAACTGGTCGACACCGACCGGATGGCCGCCCGCGTCACCGAGGCGGTCAAGGTCTACGGCGTGGGCCGCACCGAGGTGCGCGCCCTGGACCACGTGACCGTCGGCTTCCCGGCCGGCCGGCTCACCGCGATCATGGGCCCGTCCGGCTCGGGCAAGTCCACCCTGCTGCACTGCGCGGCCGGGCTGGACCGGCTGACCGCCGGCACCGCGATGATCGGCGACACCGAGCTGGAGAACCTCAGCGACCGCCGGCTGACCCTGCTGCGCCGGGAGCGGATCGGCTTCGTCTTCCAGTCCTTCAACCTGGTGCCGGTGCTCACCGCCCGGGAGAACATCACCCTGCCGGTCGACCTGGCCGGCGGGGAGGTGGACCGGCAGTGGGTGGAGACCCTGATCGACGCGGTCGGGCTGCGCGAGCGGCTCGACCACCGGCCGAGCGAGCTCTCCGGCGGCCAGCAGCAGCGGGTCGCGCTGGCCCGGGCGCTGGCCGGCCGCCCCGAGGTGGTCTTCGCCGACGAGCCGACCGGCAACCTGGACTCCCGCACCGGCGCCGAGGTGCTGGAGCTGATGCGCCGCGCGGTGGACGAGATGAACCAGACGGTGGTCATGGTCACCCACGACCCGACCGCCGCCGGCTACGCGGACGAGGTGCTCTTCCTCGCCGACGGCCGCCTGGTCGACCGCATGGAGCGGCCCACCCCGGCCGACGTGCTGGACCGGATGAAGGCCTTCGACCACGCCCCCGCGGCCGGACGGGGAGGCGTCCGGTCATGAGCAGCAGCGCCACCGCCACCCTGCGGATCAGCCTGCGTTCGCTGGCCGCGCACAAGCGGCGGCTGGCCGGGACGTTCACCGCGATCCTGCTCGGGGTGGCCTTCCTGTCCGGCACGCTGGTGCTCGGCGACACCCTGCGCGGCAGTTTCGACACCCTGTTCGCCGACGCCAACCGCGGCACCGACGCCGTGGTGCGCAGCGCGGACGTGATGGACACCGAGAACACCTTCGGCGGCGTCCGGGCCCCGGTGGACCTGGCGCTGGCCGACCAGCTGCGCCAGGTGCCGGGGGTGGCGGCGGCCGAGCCGGCGATCCAGGGCTCCGGCCAGCTGATCGGCAAGAACGGCAAGGCGGTGGGCGGCCAGGGTCCGCCCACCCTGGCCGGCTACTGGCAGGCCGACAGCGGGCTCAACCCGTACCGGCTGGCCGAGGGCCGGGCACCGCAGCGGCCGGGCGAGGCGGTGATCAACCGGGGCGCGGCCAAGGCCGGCGAGCTGAAGCTCGGCGACACGACCGTCCTGCGCGCCCCCGACCCGGTGACGGTGACGATCGTCGGCATCGCGACCTTCGGCGCCCAGGCCGACGGCATGGGCCAGAACACCTGGACCGGGCTGACTCTGGAGGACGCCGAGCGCTACCTGACCCCGAAGGGGCAGGGCCAGGCCACCTCGATCCAGTTCCGGGCCGAGAGCGGGGTCTCCCAGCAGGAGCTGGTGACGGCGCTGTCGGCGAAGCTGCCCGCCGGGCTGGAGGCGGTGACCGGGACGAAGGTCAGCGAGGAGGCCACCAAGCAGGTGTCCAGCCGCTTCCTGACCATGTTCACCACCCTGCTGCTGGTGTTCGCGGGCATCGCCCTGCTGGTGGCGACCTTCACCATCCACAACACCTTCGCCATCGTGGTGGCCCAGCGCACCCGGGAGAACGCGCTGCTGCGGGCGCTGGGCGCGGCCCGCGGCCAGGTGCTGGCGGCGACCCTGGCGGAGGCGGTGGTGGTCGGCGTGGCCGCCTCGGTGGCCGGACTGCTCGGCGGGATCGGGGTGGCGGCGGGGCTGAAGTCGCTCTTCAAGGTGATCGGTTTCAACCTGCCGACCGGCGGCCTGGTGGTCGGCGCGGTCTCGGTGGCCCTGCCGCTGCTGGTGGGGACGGTCACGGCGGTCGGCTCGGCGGTCGCGCCGGCCGTGCGGGCGGGCCGCACGGCGCCGCTGGCCGCGATGCGGGCGGTGGCGGTGGACGGTGCGGCGGACGGCCGGGCCGGCCGGATCCGCTGGATCGCCGGCGCGCTGCTGGTGGCGGCCGGAGTGGCCGGCACGGTGGTCGGCGCGACCAACGGCCCCTCGGTGGCGCTGACCGCGGGCGGCGCGGTGACGACGCTGCTCGGTGTGGTGGTGCTCGGCCCGGTGTTCGCGACCTTCGTGGTGCGGCTGCTGGGCGCCCCGCTGCCGAGGCTGCGCGGCATGCCGGGCGTGCTGGCGGAGCGCAACGCGGCGCGCAACCCGAAGCGGACGGCCGCGACGGCCAGCGCGCTCATGGTCGGGGTCACGGTGGTCTCGCTGTTCACCGTCTTCGGCGCGTCGATCAAGGCGACCATGGACGACACGGTGAGCAAGACCTTCGCCGGGGACCTCGCGGTCTCCACCGGGGGCTTCCGCGGCGGCGGGCTGAGCCCGAAACTGGCGGACGCGGTCGGCGCCCTGCCGGAGGTGCGGCAGAGCGTGGGCCTGGGCCGGGGCGTGGCCCGGGTGGACGGCCACGGCCGGACCCTGGACGTCACCGACCCGGCCCGGCTGGCCGGCATCGTCGACCTCGGCCGGGTGGACGGCTCGCTGGAGCTGGGCACCGACGGTCTGGCGGTGTCCCGCACCGAGGCCGGGAAGCAGGGCTGGCAGGTGGGCACGACGGTCCCGGTGCGCTTCAGCGACGGCGTCGAGTCGCCGTTCACGGTGAAGGCGCTCTACCAGGGCGGCGAGCTGGCCGGTGACTACCTGATCACCCGGCAGGCCTGGGCCCCGCACAAGGGCCAGGACGCCGACTCGCTGGTGGCGGTCGCGCTGAAGGACGGGGTCTCGCTGTCGGCCGGCAAGGCGGCGGTGACGGCGGCGGCGGCACCGTTCGGCGACCCGAAGGTGCAGACCCGCTCGGAGTACGCGAAGAGCGCCGCCTCGGTGGTCGACATCATGCTCTCGGTGGTCTACGCGCTGCTGGCGCTCGCGGTGCTGATCGCGCTGCTCGGGATCGCCAACACGCTCACCCTGGCGGTGCACGAGCGGACCAGGGAGCTGGGCCTGCTGCGCGCGGTCGGCCAGACCCGCGGCCAGCTGCGGGCGATGGTGCGCTGGGAGTCGGTGCTGGTGGCGCTGTTCGGCACGGTCGGCGGCCTGGGCCTGGGGGCGTTCCTGGGCTGGGCGCTGGTGCGGGCGGCCGACACCGAGGGCACCGGCAGCTTCGCCGTCCCGCCGGTGCAGCTCACCGTGGTGCTGCTGGCCGGCATCGTCGCGGGCGCGGTGGCCGGGCTGCGGCCGGCCCGCCGGGCGGCCCGGCTGGACATCCTGCGGGCCATCGCGGCCGGCTGACCCGCCGCGCGCACACCGGAGCCCGGGCCCCCCGACCAACGGGGCCCGGGCTCCGGACGTGTGCGGTGGCGGTCTCAGGCCGCGGCGGGCAGCTCGTCCAGGCCCTCGGAGACCAGCTTGGCCAGGCGGTCCAGGGCCTGGTCGGCACCCTCGGCGTCGGAGGCCAGCACGACCTCGTCGCCGCCCTGGGCGCCGAGCGCGAGCAGGCCGAGCATGGAGCCGGCGTTGACCGGGTTGCCGCCGGGCTTGGCGATGGTGATCGGCACGCCGGTGGCCGCGACGGCCTTGACGAAGACGGAGGCGGGACGGGCGTGCAGGCCCTCGGCCCAACCGATGGTGACGCGGCGCTCAGCCATGAGACGTGCCTTTCCGGTAATGCTGGTCACGGCCGTGATGGGGGGAAACGGACGTGTTGTCTAGACCAGTGTTGCACGCAGGCGGCGCCTGCGAACCACCGCGTTCGGGACTTGTGATTGTTTCTTTCGGAGGCATAAACGACGCAATAATCCCCGTTCAGCGGCCCTGTCCACCCTGCCGTGAACACACGCCCGGCGCCATTCGGCCCACCGCCGGATAACCTGACGCTCGTGGACGACTCTGCGGTAGCGCGACCCGAGCCGGAGTACCCCCAGCACTGGGAGGCCGACATCCTGCTGCGCGACGGCGGCACGGCCCGGATCAGGCCGATCACCCCCGCCGACGCCGGCCGCCTGGTCGAGTTCTACGAACAGGTCTCCGACCGGTCCAAGTACTTCCGGTTCTTCGCGCCCTACCCTCGGCTCTCCGACAAGGACGTCCACCGCTTCACCCACCACGACTTCGTCAACCGGGTCGGTCTCGCCGTCGTCATCCGCGACCGCTTCGTCGCCACCGTCCGCTACGACCGGATCGACCCCGACGGCCGCCCCTCCGAGACCGGCACCGACGCCGAGGTCGCCTTCCTGGTCCAGGACGCCCACCAGGGCCGCGGCGTCGCCTCCGCGCTGCTGGAGCACATCGCCGCCGTCGCCCAGGAGCGCGGCATCCGCCGCTTCCAGGCCGAGGTGCTGCCGGAGAACCGCGCGATGGTGAAGGTCTTCACCGACGCCGGTTACGTCCAGCGCCGCAGTTTCGCCGACGGCGTCGTCCACCTGGAGTTCGACCTCGAACCCACCGCCGCCTCGCTCGCCGTCATGCGGGCCCGCGAGCACCGCGCCGAGGCCCGCTCCGTCCAGCGGCTGCTCACCCCGCGCTCGGTCGCGGTGATCGGTGCCTCCCGCCACCCGCAGACCGTCGGCCGCGCCCTGCTGCGCGACCTGCTCACCGGCTTCGCCGGCGACGAGCGCCCGGTCTACGCGGTCAACCGCAACGCGGAGCCCGGCACCGAGCTGGACGGCGTCCCGGTGCACCGCTCGGTGCTGGACATCCCCGGCCCGGTCGACCTCGCGGTGATCGCCGTCCCCGCCTCCGCCGTCCCCGAGGCGGTCGCCGCCTGCGGCGCGCACGGCGTCCAGGGCCTGGTCGTGGTCACCGCCGGCTACGCCGAGACCGGCCCCGAGGGCCGCGACCGCCAGCGCGCCCTGGTCCGCCAGGCCCGCGCCGCCGGCATGCGGGTGATCGGCCCGAACGCCTTCGGCCTGCTCTCCACCGACCCCGAGCGCCCGCTCAACGCCTCGCTCGCCCCCGTCCTGCCCGCCCGCGGCGGCTTCGGCGTCTTCTGCCAGTCCGGCGCGATCGGCGTCGCCCTGCTGGAGGCCGCCCACCGGCGCGGCCTCGGCATCTCCTCCTTCGCCTCGGTCGGCAACCGCGCCGACGTCTCCGGCAACGACTTCCTCCAGTACTGGGCCGAGGACCCGGCCACCGACGTCGTCCTGCTCTACCTGGAGTCCTTCGGCAACCCCCGCAAGTTCACCCGGATCGCCCGCCGGCTCGCCCAGGCCAAGCCGGTCGTCGTGGTCAAGGGCGCCCGCCACACCGGCAGCCTGCCGCCCGGCCACGCCGTCCCCGCCACCGCCACCGGCCTCAAGGACGCCACCGTCGACGCCCTCTTCCAGCAGGCCGGCGTCACCCGGGTGGAGACCATCACCGACCTGTACGACACCGGCGAACTGCTCGCCCTCCAGCCGCTGCCGCCCGGCGACCGGGTGGCCGTGATCGGCAACTCCGACTCGCTCGGCCTGCTCACCCACGACGCCTGCCTCTCCGCCGGCCTGCGCCCGCGCACCCCCGTCGACCTCACCACCGCCGCCACCGGTGAGAACTTCCGGATCGCCCTGGACACCGCGCTGAGCGACCCCGGGGTGGACGCGGTGATCGCCGTCGCCATCCCGCCGATCGGCACCCAGATGTGGGGCCCGGGCGTGGGCGGGCGGCTCACCGCCCCGGACGACCCCGAACTCGGTTCCGACGACCCGGAGATCGCCGCCGCCCTGCTCGACGCCGGCGAGCGCGCCCGCGCCGCCGGAAAGCCGCTGGTCCTCGCCCACCTGGCGCTCACCGACCTGCCCGGCCGGCTGCGCGAGGGCGGCATCCCCTCCTACCCGGCGCCCGAGCGGGCCGTGCGCGCCCTCGCCCACGCCGTCCACTACGCCGACTGGCGGCGCCGGATGGCCGAGGCCGAGGAGACCGCCCGGGTCCCCGAACTCGACCGGATCGACGAGGCCGGCGCCCGCGCCCTGGTCGAGGAGGCGCTCTCCACCCGCACGGCCATCGCCGCCCGCACCCAGCCCGGCGGCGCCCGGATCACCCTGCCCGACGCCGACGCCGCCGCCCTGCTCGCCCGCTACGGCGTCGACGTCTCGCCGACCCTGCCCGCCCCCGACGAGGAGAGCGCCGTCCGCGCCGCCGCCACCCTCGGCTACCCCGTCGCGCTCAAGGCCACCGCCCCCCACCTGCGCCACCGCCCCGACCTCGGCAGCGTCCGGCTCGACCTGACCGGCGAGCCCGGCCTGCGCCGCGCCCACCACGAGCTGGACGCTCTGCTCGGCGGCGCCGCCCAGGCCGAACTGGTGGTCCAGCGGCTCGCCCCGCGCGGGGTGGACACCGTGATCGGCGCCACCGTGGACCCGGCGGTCGGCGCGATCCTCTCCTTCGGCCTGGCCGGCGCCCCCGCCGAACTGCTCGGCGACGTCGCCCACCGGCTGGTTCCGGCCACCGACCAGGACGTCGCCTCGCTGGTCCGCGAGGTCCGCGCGGCGCCCCTGCTGTTCGGCTGGCGCGGCGCCGAGGCCGTCGACACCGACGCCCTGGAGGAGCTGCTGCTGCGGGTGTCCCGGCTGGTCGACGACCTCCCGGAGGTCGCCTCGGTGGATCTCGAACCGGTGGTCGTGGCCCCGCACGGACTGGCGATCCTGGGGGCGCGCGTGCGCATCGCACCCCTGCCGGTCCGCAGCGATCTGGGTCCGCGCGCCATGAGCACGCTGTAACCTTCCTTGGTTGCGTCCGGACCGCGGGCGCCGTTGTCCGAAGCTCGGCGCCGCGCCGCCCGCTTCGTCGGCGGACCATGCCAGGATGGAGTTATGGCGAAGACCGGTACCACCACCACGCAGGACCTGCGTTCCGCGATCGAGCGCAGCGGCTACTACCCGGCCCTGGTGTCCGAGGCGGTGGAGTCCGCGGTGGGTCCCGAGCCGATCAGCTCCTACCTGGTGCACCAGGAGACCACCTTCGACGCCAACGAGGTCCGCCGGCACGTCACCGTGCTGGTGCTGACCCCGACCCGCTTCGTGGTGAGCCACACCGACGAGCAGACCGGCGACGCCAGCAGCCCCGCCGTCCCGCTGGCCACCACCTCCACCGAGAGCGTCCGCCTCGACCGGATCAACTCCGTCGTGGTCAGCCGGATGGTCGCCAACCCGGAGACCTACACCCCGGGCACCCTGCCCCGCGAGGTCGTACTGACCATCGGCTGGGGCGCCGTGCAGCGCCTGGACCTCGAACCGGCCGGCTGCTCCGACCCCAACTGCGAGGCGGACCACGGCTACACCGGCTCGGCCACCGCCGACGACCTGTCCCTGCGGGTCAGCGAGGCCGGCGACGGCCCCGAGACGGTCGCCCAGGCCCTGGTCTTCGCCCGCGCCCTGTCCGAGGCGACCGTCACCGACCGCCCCCGGGTCTGATCCGCACCGCCGTCCCGCACCCGCCGCCCCACTCGCCGGTCCGCACCCGCCGTCCCGCGCCATCGCCACGTACCGCCGTCACGCGCCCACCCGCGTCGTCCGGACGCCACCCCCGGTGGCCCGGACCGTACCGGACAGCCAGGAAGCCACCCCCGCCACCATGCCCTTCGCCCCCGACGGCCACGACGCCTTCGAGCTCCTCGACCCCGCCGCCGCGCCCGCGCCCCCGTACGGCACCGGCTCGCTCTGCGACCTGCTGCCCTCGGTGGCGGCCGGCCTCGGCGTACCCGGCTTCGAGGCCGCGCTGCCGCTGGCGCCCGCCGACCGCGCGGTGGTCTTCCTGGTCGACGGCCTCGGCTGGGAACTGCTGCTGCGCCACCCCGAGTACGCGCCGTTCCTCTCCTCGCTGACGCCCGGCTCGCTCGGCGGCACCGGCCGCCCGCTGACCGCCGGCTTCCCGTCCACCACCGCCACCTCGCTGGCCTCGGTCGGCACCGGCACCCCGCCCGGGCTGCACGGCCTGGCCGGCTACACGGTGGCGGTGCCCGGCGCCGGCCACCTGATGAACCAGCTCCGCTGGCAGCCGCACACCGACCCGGGCACCTGGCAGCCGTACCCGACCGTCTTCGAGCGGGTGGACGCCGCCGGGGTGGCCACCGCCCAGGTCTCCTCCCCGCTGTTCGCCCAGACCCCGCTCACCCGGGTGGCGCTCTCCGGCGGCACCTTCCTCGGCCGCACCACCGGCGAGGAGCGGATGGACCGGGCCGCCGCCTGGCTGGCCGAGCACGACCGCGCCCTGGTGTACACCTACGTCAGCGAGCTGGACGGCGCGGGCCACCGCTTCGGCGTGGACTCCGACGAGTGGCGGATGACCCTGGACGCGGTCGACCGGCTGGCCCGCCGGCTCGCCGAGCAGCTGCCCCCGCGCTCGGTGATGTACGTGACCGCCGACCACGGCATGATCGACATCGCCCCGGAGGACCGGATCGACTTCGACGAGGACTGGGAGCTCGGCGCCGGCGTCGCCCTGCTCGGTGGCGAGGGCCGGGCCCGGCACGTCTACGCCGTCCCCGGCGCCGCGGCCGACGTGCACGCGGTGTGGAGCGAGGTGCTCGGCGACCGGATGTGGGTGGCCACCCGCGACCAGGCGATCGGGGCCGGCTGGTTCGGCCCCGCCGTGGACGAGCGGGTCTACCACCGGATCGGCGACGTGGTCGCCGCCGCGCGCGACGACATCGCCATCACCGCCTCCCGCAACGAGCCGGGCGAGTCCGCGATGATCGGCCTGCACGGTTCGATGACCCCGGTCGAGCAGTACGTGCCGCTGCTCGAATTCCGCCGCTGAACCCCCTGATGTGAAAGGCTTTTGCACCACCCATGGCTGAACTGGTGTTCTTCTCCGGCACGATGGACTGCGGGAAGTCGACGCTCGCGCTCCAGATGGACCACAACCACGCCGCCCGCGGCCGGCAGGGGATCATCCTCACCCGCAACGACCGGGCCGGCGCGGCCACCATCTCCAGCCGCCTCGGCCTGCGCGCCGACGCGGTGGAGGTGTCCGACGACTTCGACTTCCACGCCCACGTGGTGCACCGGCTCTCGGCCGGCGGCCGGGTCGACTACCTGATCTGCGACGAGGCCCAGTTCTTCACCCCCGGCCAGATCGACCAGCTCGCCCGGGTCGTCGACGAACTCGACATCGACGTCTACACCTTCGGCATCACCACCGACTTCCGCACCCGGCTGTTCCCCGGCTCGCAGCGGCTGATCGAGCTCGCCGACCGGGTCGAGGTGCTCCAGGTGGAGGCGCTCTGCTGGTGCGGCGCCCGGGCCACCCACAATGCCCGCACCGTCGGCGGGGTGATGGTGGTCGAGGGCGCGCAGGTGGTGATCGGCGACATCTCGGTGCGCGAGGACGAGGTCGGCTACGAGGTGCTCTGCCGCCGCCACCACCGCCGCCGGCTCACCGCCGCCACCGCCCGCGCCGCCGTGCTCTCCCCGGACGTCCTCCCCTTCGAGGAGCAGCAGGCCTGAGGCTCGGCCTCAGACCGCCTCCAGCACGGAGAAGTGCCCGCCGCGCGGGTCCGCCAGCCGGACCGCGAGGCCGCGCGGCGTCGGGTGCGGTTCCACCAGCACCCGGCCGCCCAGCTCCACCGCCCGGCGGGCCGTCAGTTGGGCGTCTGTGACGGCGAAGTGGGTGCGCCAGCGCGGCGGGTGGCCGCGCAGCTCGGCGTCGCGCCGGATCCCGGCCACCGGCCGGCCGCCGACCAGCAGGGCCGCCCCGTCCTCGTCCTGCGCCACCGGCACCCCGAGCACCGCGCGGTAGAAGACCGCCGCGCCGTCCGCGTCCGGGGTGAGCAGCTCGGCCCAGGCCGGCCCGCCCGGCTCGGACCCGGCCTCCCGGCCGGGGTGCTCCTCGCCCTGCCAGAGGCCGAAGACCGCCCCCGAGACGTCCGCCGCGATCGCCAGCCGCCCGGCCCGCTCCGCCTGCAGCGGCCCGACCGCGACCGTTCCGCCGCACTCGCGCACCAGCTGGGCCGAGCGGTCCGCGCTGTCCACCGCGAAGTAGGTGGTCCACTGCACCGGGAAACCGGTCACCGAGGACAACCCCAGCCCGGCCACCGGCTCCTCCCCGAGCCGGGCCCGCACGTACGCGCCCAGCTGCGTCGGCCCCTGGGTGAACGTCCAGCCGAGCAGTTCGCCGTAGAACGCCCGGGCACCGGGCAGGTCGTCGGTCATCAGGCTGACCCAGCACGGGGTGCCCTGGGCCAGCCGGAGTGTCAGCGCGGACATGACAGGTCTCCTCGGGGGGCGGACGGCGCACGAAACGGCGCAGTGAGGGTGATGCTTCCACCGTGGGGCGCGTCGAACCCTCGGGCCGCGCGGAAAGTCCGGCAAAGACCGCACAAAGAGCACCGAGGTGATCGCTCTGCGCCAGAATGACCGCCATGACCACGCTTCACGATGATTCCCCGCTGGTGTCGGTGACCGACCTGCGGGAGGCGCTCGCCTCCGGACGCCCGCCGGTCCTGCTCGATGTGCGCTGGCAGCTCGGCGGCCCGCCCGGCATCGAGGACTACACCGCCGGCCACCTGCCCGGCGCCCGCTTCGTCGCCCTCGACACCGACCTCGCGGCCCCCGCCGGCCCGCCCGGACGAGGCGGCCGCCACCCGCTGCCCGACCCGGAGGAGTTCGGCGCCGCGCTGCGCCGCCTGGGCGTCTCGGCCGACCGCCCGGTGGTGGTCTACGACGGCGCCACCGCGATGGCCGCCGCCCGCGCCTGGTGGCTGCTGCGCTGGGCCGGCCACCCCGACGTCCGCGTGCTGGACGGCGGTTACGCGGCCTGGCAGGAGGCGGGCCTGCCGGTCACCACCGAGGTGCCGCCGACCGGGGACGGCGACTTCAAGCCGGTGCCCGGGCAGCTGCCGGTGACCGACGCGGACGGCGCCGCGGCCTGGGCCCGCGAGGCCCTGCTGCTGGACGCCCGGGCGGGGGAGCGCTACCGGGGCGAGACCGAGCCGATCGACCCGCGGGCCGGCCACATCCCGGGCGCGCTCTCCGCGCCGACCACCGAGAACGTCGGCCCGGACGGGCGCTTCCGGCCCGCCGCCGAACTCGCCGCGCGCTTCCGGGCGCTGGGCGCGGGCGACCGGGAGACCGCCGTCTACTGCGGCTCCGGGGTGACGGCCGCGCACCAGATCCTGGCCCTCGCGGTCGCCGGCCTGCCGGCCACCCTCTACCCGGGCTCCTGGAGCGAGTGGTCCGGCGACGAGACCCGCCCGGTGGCCGTCACCGACCAGCCGGGCTGAGCCCGCACACCGGAGGGGCGGACGGCCGAAGCCGTCCGCCCCTCCGGTTCAGCGGTCCTGCCGCTACTCCTGCTTCTTGCGGCGGCTGCCGAAGACGATCTCGTCCCAGCTCGGCACGGTGGCCCGGCGCCCGGGCCGGACACCGTCCGCCTCGGCCTGCCGGTCGGTGGTGCCGACCAGCCGCTCCCGGTGCGGTGCGACCGCGCGCGGCATCAGGATGTCCGCGTACGCCGAGCCCGCGCCGACCGCCGGGGCGGCGGCCGCCGGCTCCTCGGCCTCCTCGGCCACTTCGGCGGGCACCGGCTCGATGGGCGGCGGCGCGCCGACCGCGAGGTCGCCGCGGAAGGCGGGCACCACGTCCAGCAGGCTGGTGAGCGAGTCGCGGGACTCGGCCGTCGCCTCGCGGGACTCCCGGACCTCGCGCGCCGACATGATCCGGTCCGCCGAGGGCCGGTCGATCATCGGACGCGGCGGCCGGTCCTGGGGGAGCCGGGCGATCCGCGGGATGAACGGGAAGACCGACTCCTCCTCGCGCTCGACCGTCTCGCCGATCAGCGCGCGGGCCTCGTCGTCGTTCGGCTGGACCAGCCGCCGGGGCGGGTCGTACGTCCAGCAGGCGCTGCGGCCCTCGCCGTCGGCCCGGTAGGAGAGGATGACCTCCCAGGTGCCGTCGTCGCGCCGCCAGGAGTCCCAGCGCTCGGTCTCCTTCTCCGCGCCGCGCAGCGCCAGCCGCTCGGCCACCGCCTCGCCCAGCTGCGGGCCGGGGGCCTCGCCGTGCCGGCGGATCGCGGTCTTGCGGGCCCGCTCGGCCATGAAGGCGCGCTCGGCCAGCACCGGACCCTCGAAGCGGCGGACCCGGTCGACGGAGATGCCGGCCGCCTGCGCGACCTCCTCGGCGGAGGCACCGGCTCGTATCCGCGCCTGGATGTCCCGGGGGCGGAGGTGGCTCTCGACCTCGATCTCGATCTGGCCGAGGCGCGGACGGTCACCACGGATGGCGGCGCGCAGCCGCTCATCGATGGGAAGGGTGTACTCCGTGCTGTCGGCAGCCTTGAGCACCAGCCGTGTGCCGTCGTTGCTGACGGCCACAACCCGCAGTTCGGGCACGGTTACCTCCCGGGTGGTGCCTGCCGACGTCACCTGCGTCGCTGCTCCCGTACTGAGTGTGGCCTGCCCGCTCGCGACTGGCCACAACCTTGCTGAGTTCCCCGGCGTGTCGGGCTTACGCCCGGCCACGCCGCTGTGGCACGGTTGCCTTTTTGCCACGCCGTCCGTCGGCGTCGCGCCTGGGTGTCCCGGCCGTCCTCGCACGCGCAGTGACGCGACGATCCGGGACGGGCGTCGCCGTGCGTGCCTGCGCCACAGCTCTTCGTCGAACTGCCGGTTGATGGGCAGTCGACAAGTCGACCCGGGCCTCAGGCTTTACGAACAGTACTCCATTCGTGGCATCCAAAGGGGCGGCTCGCCGCTCAAGTCTCCCGCGATTCACGGGAATCTCAAGAGCGCACGACCCCAATGGCCGAGGATCGGCCGATGAACGGTGATCATCTTCACATATATCTCTCGCGAAGAACCGCATTTTCGACCCTTGTGTCCTTCTTTGGGCAAGATGGAGTGACTTGTTCGAAGGACAGTCGTACTGACGCGAGGGATGTTGATGCCGCAGGTGAAGCCCGACCAGGACGGAGCCGGGGAAGGTCGCAGGCGAATTGATCTGAGTGTGGCTCAGGTCGCCGCAAGCGCGCTGGCGACCGTGGTGGGGGCGGTGCTGGCGTCCGAACTCGGGGTGTACGGCACCATTCTCGGCGCGGCGGTGGTGAGCATCGGCGCGACCACCGGCAGCGCGGTGTTCCAGCACCTCTTCAAGCGCACCGGCGAGCAGCTGCGCGGCGCCGTGGACCGGACCGGCGGGCCGGGGCAGTTGGCGAACGGACTGCGGCAGGCCCCGGAGCCGGTCACCGCGGCGGAGCCGGCGCTCTCCACCCCGTGGAGCGCCCCGCAGACGGTCCGGGCGCGTCGGCGGTGGACCTGGAAGTCCTTCGCGGCGGTGTCGGCGCTGGTCTTCACCCTCGCGATGGTGCCGATCCTGGCCTTCGAGCTGGCGACCGGGCAGCCGGTGTCGGCGACGGTCAAGGGCGAGTCGGGCACCGGTACCTCGATCGGTGGCCGGGTCGACCGGAAACCGACCGTCCCACCGGGTGACGCGCCGTCCTCCGCGCCGTCCTCCGGATCCTCCTCCGGACCGTCCTCGGTGCCCTCGCCGTCGGCCGGCCGGGACGACGGCGCCTCCGGGCGGCCGAGTCCCGGCGCCCGTCCGGACGGGGAGGGCGGCGGGCCGTCGGCCTCCCCGTCGGCCGGTTCCGGTACGGGGCCGGGCGCGTCGCCCTCCGCCCCGCCCTCCGCGCGCCCCACCGGCGAGCCGTCCGCGCCCGCCGCGTCCGTCGAGCCCTCCGCGCCGGCCGGGGACGGGGCCGCGAAGCCCTCCGGCGCCGCGACGCCCAGGCCGCCGGCCCCGACCACCGCCGCCGAGCCGCCCGCGGCCCCGGCCGCCCCGGCCGCCCCGACGGGGCAGGCGCAGGGTCAGCCGCAGGGTTAGGCGCCGAGCACCCGGCGCAGGTAGTCGTTGCCGAAGCGGCGGTCCGGGTCCAACTCGTCGCGCAGCGCGGTGAAGTCGGCGAAGCGCGGGTAGACCCCGGCGAGGTACTCGGCGTCCCGGGTGTGCAGCTTGCCCCAGTGCGGGCGGCCCTGGTGCGCGGTCATCAGCCGCTCGACCCCGGTGAAGTACCCCTGCTCGGCGGTGCCCCGGTAGAGGTGAACGGCGATGTAGGCGGTGTCCCGGCCGTGTGCGGTGGAGAGCCAGACGTCGTCGGCCGGCGCGAACCGCACCTCGACCGGGAAGCTGACCCGCCAGTCGGAGCGCTCGATCATCGCCCGCAGCTCGCGCAGCACCTCGCCGACCGCCGCGCGCGGCACCGCGTACTCCATCTCGATGAAGCGCACCTTGCGGGGACTGGTGAACACCCGGTACGCGGTGTCGGTGTAGCTGCGGTCCGACCAGGCGCGGCTGGCGAGCGCGGCGATGGCGGGCACCGAGCCGGGGAAGCGGCGGCCGACCCGGCAGGCGCCCTCCCAGACGGTGTTGGACAGGAAGTCGTCCTCCAGCCACTCCTTGAACCGGGGCAGCGGCGCGGCCGGCCCCTGGCTGCGGTTGTTCCGCTTGGTGGAGCAGCGGTCGGTGTGCGGGAACCAGTAGAACTCGAAGTGCTCGTTGACCGCGGTGAGGTCGTCCAGCCGCTCCAGCACCTCGTCGAAGCGCATCGGCTGCTCGTGCGCGGTGAGAAGGAAGGCCGGCTCCACGGCGAGGGTGAGCGCGGTGATCACGCCGAGCGCGCCGAGGCCGAGCCGGGCGGCCTCGAAGAGCCGCGGGTCCTCGGTGGGGGAGCAGCGGCGGATGCCGCCGTCGGCGAGCACGATCTCCAGGCCGCGGATCTGGGTGGCGAGCGCGCCGGAGTCCCGGCCGGTGCCGTGGGTGCCGGTGCTGGTGGCGCCGGCCACGGTCTGCACCTCGATGTCGCCCATGTTGGTGAGCGAGAGGCCCGAGGCGGCGAGCAGCCGGTTGAGGCGGTGCAGCGGCAGCCCGGCCTCGACGGTGACCGTGCCGTTCTCCCGGTCGATCTCCCGGACGGCGGTCAGCGCGTGCGGGCGGACGAGCACGCCGTCCCCGGCGGAGGCGATCGCGGTGAACGAGTGGCCGGAGCCGACGGCCTTGACGGTCCGGCCCTGGTCGCCGGCGCGCAGGATCTCCTTGGCCAGCTCCTGCGCCGTGCCGGGGGTGACCACCCGGGCGGGCACGGTGCTCTGGTTGCCCGCCCAGTTCGTCCAGCGGGTGCGGGTCGCGGTACTGGCCTGGGGCATTGCGGCGCCTCCTGCTCCGTGGCCGAACGGCGTCGGCTCACCTCGGTCCCTACCCGTGGGTAGGCCACGGGTAGGGAGGAGGGTAAGTCAGGTCACCGTTCGAGGTCCACGGTGACGGCCGACGGTTCGGCGACCTCCTCGGCGGCCAGTCCGGTCCGGAGCCGGCCGAGCCCGGCGAACGCGGCCAGCACGCCGAAGACCCCGGCGGCCACCGGCACCCAGTAGCCGGCCGCGGCACCGGCCGCGTCGATCACCCAGCCGCCGGCCGAGGAGCCGGCCGCCACGCCGAGCGCCAGCCCGGTGGTGGTCCAGGTCATGCCCTCGGTCAGCTGCGCCGCCGGGACCATCCGCTCGACCAGGCCCATCGCGGTGATCAGAGTGGGGGAGATGGCGATGCCCGCGATCAGCAGCGCGCCGCCGATCGCCACCAGGCCGCCGACGCCGCTCACCGACTCGGCGACCAGCAGCAGCGGGACCATGCTGAGCGCCATGAACACCACGCCGCCGAGGAAGCGCACGGCCATCGAGCCGGTCAGCTTGAGCGTGCCGAAGACCACGCCGGCCAGGCAGGAGCCGAGCGCCCAGAGCGCCAGGATCACCCCGGAGACCGCGTCGTGGTGCTGGGCCTTGGCGTACGCCACGGTGACCACCTCGACGGAGCCGAAGATCGCGCCGGTGGCCACGAAGGTCAGGATGAGCACCTGGAGCCCCCGGTTGAGGATCACCGGGCTGCCGACCTGCCGGGCGGCCGGATGGACCGGCGGCTCGGTGGAGCGCTGGGCGGCGAACAGGGCCACGCCCACCGCCAGGAAGACGCCGGCGAGCAGCACGCCCGCCTCCGGGAAGACCGCGGTGGCCAGCGTCACCGAGAGGATCGGGCCGACGATGAAGCAGATCTCGTCGACCACCGCCTCGAAGGAGTAGGCGGTGTGCAGCCTCGGCGTCTCGTCCCGGTACAGGTGCGCCCAGCGGGCCCGCACCATCGCGCCGGTGCTCGGCATGACGCCCATCCCGGCCGCGAACACGAACAGCGTCCAGACCGGCGCCTCGAACCGGGCGCACAGCAGCAGGCCGACGGCGGCGACCACGGTGGCCGCGGTGGCCGGCAGGACGACCCGGCGCTGCCCGTGCCGGTCCACCAGCCGGGAGACCTGCGGTCCCAGGATCGCCGCGGACACCGCCATCGTCGCCGACACCAGACCGGCGACGCCGAAGGAGCCGCGCAGCTGGGAGAGCATGGTGACGATGCCGATCCCCGTCATGGAGATCGGCAGCCGGGATATGAACCCGGTGGAGGAGAAGGCCAGACTGCCGGGCGCGGCGAAGATCTGGCGGTAGCTGGACAGCACGGGGGCTCCGCAGGGGGTAAGGAACGTTGCTGGCAAAGACAGCTTACGAACCTTGGCAAACGGTATTTTTCCGGGCACTGTGTGCAGCCCCGGCACCGGCCTCCCTGTTCCCGGTGGCAGGATCGGTGCCATGTCCGACGCGCGCAACCCATCCGCCACCGGCGCCGCTCCGTACGACGCCCTGCTGCTGCTCTCCTTCGGCGGGCCCGAGGCCCCCGAGGACGTCGTCCCGTTCCTGGAGAACGTCACCCGGGGCCGCGGGATCCCGAAGGAACGGCTCCAGGAGGTCGGCAAGCACTACTTCCTGTTCGGCGGCGTCAGCCCGATCAACGGGCAGAACCGCGCGCTGCTGGCGGCGCTGCGCGCGGACTTCGCCGAGCACGGCCTCGACCTGCCGGTGTACTGGGGCAACCGGAACTGGGCGCCCTACCTGGTCGACACCCTGCGCGAGATCGCCGCCGACGGGCACCGCCGGATCGCCGTCCTGGCCACCAGCGCCTACGCCGGCTACTCCGGCTGCCGCCAGTACCGGGAGAACCTCGCCGACGCGCTGGCCGCGCTGGCCGCCGAGGGCCTGCCGGAGCTGCGGGTCGACAAGCTGCGCCACTTCTACAACCACCCCGGCTTCGTCGAGCCGATGATCGACGCCACCGTGGCCGCCCTGGGCCGGCTGCCCGAGGAGGTCCGGGCCGGCGCCCGGCTGGCGTTCACCACCCACTCGATCCCGGACAGCATGGCCGAGACCTCCGGCGCCCCCGACGACCCGGCCCGCGGCCGCCCCGGCGGCGCCTACGTCGCCCAGCACCTGGACGTGGCCCGGCTGGTCGCCGCCGCCGTCGCCGAGCGCACCGGGGTCGCCGACCGCCCCTGGGAGCTGGTCTACCAGAGCCGCAGCGGCGCCCCGCACGTCCCCTGGCTGGAGCCCGACATCTGCGACCACCTGGAGGCGCAGCACGCCGAGGGGGCCCCGGCCGTGGTGATGGTCCCGATCGGCTTCGTCTCCGACCACATGGAGGTCAAGTACGACCTGGACACCGAGGCGGTGGCCAAGGCCGCCGAACTCGGCCTGCCGGTCGCCCGGGCCGCCACCGTCGGCGCCGACCCCCGGTTCACCGCCGCCGTGCGCGAACTCGTCCTGGAGCGGGCCGCCGCCGAGCGCGGCGCGCCGGTGACCCGCTGCGCCCTCGGCACGCTCGGCCCGGGCCACGACGTCTGCGCCGTGGCCTGCTGCCCCAACCCGCGCGCCCCGCGCCCGGCCGCCGCCGAGCGCTGACCCGTTCCGCCCCCGGAGGAGAACCCGTGTCCAGCCCCGCCGTGCCCGACCCCGCCCTGCTCGACGAGCTGCTCGACGTCGCCCTGGACGCCGCCCGCCGGGCCGGCACCCTGCTGCTGGAGGGCCGGCCCGCCGACCTCGGTGTCGCCGGCACCAAGAGCAGCCCGGTCGACGTGGTCACCGAGATGGACCTGGCCTCCGAGAAGCTCGTCCTGGAGCTGATCACCGCCCGCCGCCCCGAGGACGGCTACCTGGGCGAGGAGGGCGCCGAGCGGCCCGGCACCAGCGGGGTGCGCTGGGTCGTCGACCCGCTCGACGGCACCGTCAACTACCTCTACGGCCTGCCCTCCTGGGCGGTCAGCGTGGCCGCCGAGCTGGACGGGCGCGCGGTGGTCGGTGTGGTGTACGCCCCGGCGCGCGGCGAGCTGTTCCACGCCGTGCTCGGCCGCGGCGCCCGGGTGGACGGCCGGCCGCTGTCGGCCCGCCCGGCCCCGCCGTGGGGCCAGGCGCTGATCGGCACCGGCTTCGCCTACGTCCGCGAGGTGCGGGTCCGGCAGGCCGAGGTGGTGCTCGGGCTGATGCCCGAGGTGCGCGACATCCGCCGGGCCGGCGCCGCCGCCGTGGACCTCTGCGACGTCGCCGCCGGCCGACTGGACGGCTACTACGAGCGCGGGCTGGCCCCCTGGGACCGCGCGGCCGGCTGCCTGATCGCGGCCGAGGCCGGCGCCCTGGTCGGCGGCCGCCCCGGGCAGGGCCCGGACGGCGTGCTGACGGTGGCCGCCGCCCCCGGCGTCTACGAGCCGCTCCAGGAGCGGCTGGCCGCCCTGAAGGCCTGGGCCGACTGAGCGCCCGGGCGGACCGGACACAGGGAAAGGCCCGTAACGCCGTCCGGAAGGCCTTCTCCTCCCCGCTCGCCTCGGTCTTCGTGATCGCGGTGACGGTGCTGTGGACCCTCCCCACCGTCGGGCTGCTGGT
>NZ_JBEOWI010000017.1:0-799 GCF_040296005.1 Kitasatospora sp. NPDC002551
GGCTCCCAGTAGACGACTGGGTTGATAGGCCGGATATGGAAGCCCTGTGAGGGGTGGAGTTGACCGGTACTAATAGGCCGAGGGCTTGTCCTCAGACGCTCGCGTTCACTGTGTGGTTCCCGGGTAGCGAACAGCTATCGCCGGCGAACAAAGAAACACTTATCAACTGAAGAGTGTGTTTCGCTGAATACCCGATAGGGTTTCGGTGGTCATAGCGTGAGGGAAACGCCCGGTTACATTCCGAACCCGGAAGCTAAGCCTCACAGCGCCGATGGTACTGCAGGGGGGACCCTGTGGGAGAGTAGGACGCCGCCGAACAATTATTCAAAGCCGCGGCCCCCAGCGATTCGCTGGGGGCCGCGGCTTTTTTGCGTATGTGCGCAGGTGTGCACGACAGGTAGAACGGGACTTCCGCCCGGACGCGGAGCGTCCCCGGATGCCGGACAATGGAGATGGTGCACGGCCAGAAGGTCGGCACCGAACCGCGTGAGGGCAGTGGTGCTGCCCGGGCCGCGGTGGAGATGAAGCAGCAGAAGGAGTCACCACGATGGCGAACCAGCCTCAGGACCGTCCCGAGCGTCGATCGGACGACGGCCGCGGCTACGAGCCCCGGTCTCGCGGGGGCTGGTCGAACGACCGTGGTCCGCGCCGCGACGACCGCCGCGACGACCGTGGCGGCCCCCGCCGCGACGACCGTCCGTCCGGCGGGTACGGCCGGGACCGCGATGACCGTGGTGGCGACCGCGGTGGCTTCCGTCGCGACGACCGTCCGGCCGGTGGCGACCGCGGTGGCTTCCGC
>NZ_JBEOWI010000017.1:899-1456 GCF_040296005.1 Kitasatospora sp. NPDC002551
CGTGACGACCGTCCGGCCGGTGGCGACCGTGGCGGTTTCCGCCGTGACGACCGTCCGGCCGGTGGCGACCGTGGCGGTTTCCGCCGTGACGACCGTCCGGCCGGTGGCGACCGTGGCGGTTTCCGCCGTGACGACCGCCCCGCCGGCGGTGGCTTCCGTCGCGATGACCGTCCGTCGGGTGGCTACGACCGTGGCGGCCGTGACGACCGTGGCGGCTTCCGCCGTGACGACCGTCCGTCGGGCGGTTACGACCGTGGCGGCCGTGACGAGCGCGGTGGCGACCGTGGCGGTTTCCGCCGTGACGACCGTCCGTCCGGCGGGTACGGCCGGGACCGCGATGACCGTGGTGGCGACCGTGGCGGGTTCCGTCGCGATGACCGTCCGTCCGGCGGCGGGTTCCGCCGTGACGACCGCCCGGGTGGGTTCCGTCGTGACGACCGTGACGACCGTCCGCGTCGTGAGGACCGTCCCTTCCGCGACCGCGATGACCGTGGTGGCGACCGTGGCGGGTTCCGTCGCGATGACCGTCCGTCCGGCGGTGGTTTCCGCCGTGACGT
>NZ_JBEOWI010000017.1:1549-136050 GCF_040296005.1 Kitasatospora sp. NPDC002551
CGGGACGACCGTCCGTCGGGCGGTTACGACCGTGGCGGCCGTGACGACCGTGGTGGCGACCGTGGCGGGTTCCGTCGCGATGACCGTCCGTCCGGCGGTGGTTTCCGCCGTGACGACCGTCCGTCGGGCGGTTACGACCGTGGCGGCCGTGACGACCGTGGTGGCGACCGTGGCGGGTTCCGTCGCGATGACCGTCCGTCCGGCGGTGGCTTCCGCCGTGACGACCGCCCGGGTGGCTTCCGCCGCGACGACCGTGACGACCGTCCGCGTCGTGAGGACCGTCCCTTCCGCGACCGCGATGACCGTGGTGGCGACCGTGGCGGGTTCCGTCGCGACGACCGCCCGGCCGGCGGTGGCTTCCGCCGCGACGACCGTGGCGACCGGGGTGACCGCGGCGGCTACCGTGGCGGCCGTGACGAGCGTGGTGGCGACCGTGGCGGCTTCCGCCGTGACGACCGCCCGGGTGGGTTCCGCCGTGACGACCGTGACGACCGTGGCGGCTACCGCGGTGGCCGTGACGAGCGCGGCGGCCGGGACCAGGACGACCGCCGGGGCAACTACGAGCCGGTCAAGCGCCTGCCGATCCCGGAGGACGTCACCGGCTTCGAGATCGACGCCGACGTGCGCCAGGAGCTCAAGAGCCTGCCCAAGACGCTCGCCGACGACGTCGCCCGCAACCTGGTGATGGTCGCCCGCCTGCTCGACAGCGAGCCGGAGGAGGCCTACCAGTACTCGCGCGTGGCGCTGCGGCTGGCCTCCCGCGTCGCCGCCGTCCGCGAGGCGGCCGGCTTCGCCTCCTACATGACCCAGCGCTACTCGGAGGCGCTGACCGAGTTCCGCGCCGCCCGCCGGATGACCGGCCGCGCCGACCTGTGGCCGGTCATGGCCGACTGCGAGCGCGGCCTGGGCCGCCCGGAGCGGGCGCTGGCGATGGCCGGCGAGCCCGAGGTCAAGCAGCTGGACAAGGCCGGCCAGGTCGAGATGCGCCTGGTCGCGGCCGGTGCGCGCACCGACATGGAGCAGTTCGACGCGGCCGTCGTCACCCTGCAGAGCCCCGAGCTGGCCTCGCCCGCCGTGCACTCGTGGACCGCGCGCCTGCGCTACGCGTACGCCGACGCGCTGATCGCGGCAGGCCGTGGCGAGGAGGCCCGCGACTGGTTCTCCAAGGCCGCCGAGGCGGACACCGACGGCACCACCAACGCCGCCGAGCGTCTCGCCGAGATCGACGGTGTGGAGTTCGTGGACGCCCTCGACCCGGAGGTCGCCGAGGAGGAGGCCGAGCAGGCCGTCACCGAGCCGGCCCGGCGCAAGGGCGGCGAGACCTCGGACGAGCACGTCATCTTCGAGGACGAGGAGGACGTCGAGGAGTACTACGACGAGGACGACCTCGAGATCGACGACGACTTCGACGGCGTGGTCCCCGAGCGCACCCCCGCCGCCGAGAAGGCCGACGAGGCCGAGAAGGCGGAGCAGCCGGAGCAGGACGACGAGGCCGGCAAGTAGGCACCGGACCTGACGACGAGTGAGGCCCTGCCGCGCCCCGGGAGATCCCGGAGTGCGGCAGGGCCTCACTGCGTGTCGGACGGGCCGCGCCCGCGCGGCCCGGGCCGTCCGCGTCAGCCGAGTTCGAGGTTGCGCAGCACCAGCCCGGTGGCCGGCTTCGGGCCGAAGGACGTGGACTTGCGCGGCATGGTGACGCCCTGTTCGGCGAGCCGCCGGACGACGCTCTCCCGTACCGGGTGCAGCAGCACGGCCGTCCCGCCGCTGCGGGCGGCCTCCCGCTCGGCGGCGGCCGCGGTGTGCAGGTAGCCGATGTCGTCGGGGCCGTCCGGGACCCGCCAGGTGTGGTCGAGCAGGGTGGCGTGCAGCACGGTGGCGTCCAGGTGGCGCCACTCCTCGGGCTTGTCGTGCGGCACGGTGGCGTCGAGCAGGCTCTCGTCGGGGTCGCCGACGAGCCGGTAGACGCCGTCCCCGCCGGTCAGCAGGAAGCCGCTGCCGCCGTGCCGCTTCTGCTCGGCGAGCGCCTGCAGGGCGGTCTCCAGCGGGCCCGGGACCTCCTTGACCCGCCACTGGTCGCCGAGCCGCTGGAGGGCCTCGGCGACCGGCAGGCGGTACAGCACCCGGTGGATGGCCCGCACCCGCAGCGGGTAGCGGGCGGTGTCGACCAGCAGCACCAGGCCGCGGTCCCAGGGGCTGCGCGGCAGGTGGCGGTGCTCGCGCTGGAGCCGCAGGTACATCTCCCAGCGGTGGTGGCCGTCGGCGATCAGCGCCCGGCAGGTGGCCAGGTCGCGGCCGACCGCGGCGATCTCGGCGGAGCCGGTGACCGCCCACAGGCGGTGGTGGGTGCCGTCGGAGGTGGTCGTGGTGAGCAGCGGTTCGCCGCGCACCGCGTTCTCGATCACCTCGGCGGCCCCGCCGCTGCCGCGGTAGGTGAGCAGCAGCGGTTCGAGGTTGGCCCGGGTGGTGCGCATCAGGCCGACCCGGTCGGCGACCGGGCGGGGCATCACGTCCTCGTGGGGCAGGACGACGCCGGCCTCGCTGCCGCTGACCGCGAGGGCGCCGATGAGCCCGCGCTGCAGCAGTTCGGGGCTGTCGCCGGTGGCCGGCACCCGCTGCTCGTAGACGTAGAGGGCCGGCTCGGGGTCGGCGGCCAGGACGCCCTCGCGCTGCCACTCGCGCAGCAGCCGGGCGGCGTGCCGGTAGCGGGTGTCGCGGTCGGGGCGGTCGCCGGTGTCCTCCGGCTCGGGGCGCGGCAGGATCAGCCGGACGACGTTGTGCGGGTCGGCGGTCTCCAGATCGAGCCGGCGGCCGGGGTCGACGACGTCGTACGGCGGTGAGGTGACGGCGGCCAGGGCGCCGACCCGGTCGGGGACGTATCGCAGGCCGCGGAACGGGGACAGGGACAGACCTGCGGTGGCGACGTGCCCGGGATCGCCGGGGCCGCCCTGCGGAGACTCCACTCCGCTTTCTGCACTGGGTGTGCTCATTCTGGGCATCGTAACCGGGTACGCGTTGTTCAGAGATCGGAACACCCGTGCCGGTCCGGTGGGCGGGTGTCGTGACCGAGGGCGAGGTACGGGGTGAAAGAGCGCGACGAGCGGGTGGACGACGGCGTCGGCGGCGGTGCCGGCGGGGCCTTCGGTGGTGGCGGCGTGCCGGAGCAGCAGCGGCGGTCCGGGGAGCCGGAGGGGGACGTCTACGAGTGGTTCCGCCGGGGTGTGAAGCTGCTCGCCCAGGGCAATCCGGCGGCGGCCGAGCAGCTGCTGGCCCGGGCGGCCGCGGCGGAGCCGGCCTCGCGCAGCATCCGGGAGGCGCTCGCCCGGGCGCAGTACGACGCGGGCTCGTACGCGGCGGCGCTGGAGAACTTCCGGGCGGTGGCGCTGGCCGATCCCTCGGACGACTACGCTCAGTTCGGGTGGGGTGTGGCGGCGGCCCGGCTGGGGGACTTCGAGACCTCCGCCGAGCACCTGGCGCTGGCCGTGGCGATGCGGCCGGACACCGACCACTACCGGGCCGCGTTGCGGCAGACCCGGGCGACGCTGGCGGCCCGCGCCGGGGCGTTCGGCCCGCTGCTGCCGGGCGCGCCGGGGTACCTGGAGCCGCCGGCCGGGGCGGATGAGCCGCGCGGGCGGGCTTCCGGGCAGGAGCCGGGAACCGGGGCGGGCCCGGAGCCGACGGGTGAGCGGGACCGGCAGGACGGCTGAGCCCGGAGGGACGGTGCGCGCCGTCGACGGCGCCGGCAGCACCGACGAGCAGGACTGACGCGATGAGTGAGGTAGAGCAGGCATGACCGAGACGGCCACCACTGTGCGACGGACCGCCCCGGGCGGCAGCGAGCCGCCGCTGACCGAGGCGTACGACACGGCGCTCCTGGACCTCGACGGCGTGGTGTACGCCGGACCGGACGCGATCGAGCACGCCGTCGACTCCCTGGCGGCGGCCCGCGCGGCCGGGATGAAGCTGGCGTACGTGACCAACAACGCCTCCCGCCCGCCCCGGGTGGTGGCCGCGCACCTGAGCGAGCTGGGGGTGCCGGCCGAGCCGGCGGACGTGATCAACTCCGCGCAGGCGGCGGCCCGGGTGCTCGCCGACAAGCTGCCGGCCGGGGCGAAGGTGCTGGTGGTGGGCGGTCTGGGCCTGGAGGAGGCGCTGGCCGAGCGCGGCCTGGTGGCGGTCCGGACGCTGGCCGAGGGGCCGCTGGCGGTGGTCCAGGGCTTCGACGCCTCGGTCGGCTGGACGCACCTGGCGGAGGCCTCCTACGCGGTGCAGTCGGGGCTGCCGTGGGTGGCGTCCAACACCGATGTGACGGTGCCGACCGCGCGCGGGATCGCGCCGGGCAACGGGATGCTGGTGGCGGCCGTCCGCGCGGCGACCGGGGTGGAGCCGGAGGTGGCGGGCAAGCCGCTGCCGCCGATGCACCGGGAGACGGTGCTGCGCACGGGTGCGGAGCGGCCGCTGGTGGTCGGCGACCGGCTGGACACCGACATCGAGGGCGCGTTCAACGGCGGGGTGGACAGCCTGCTGGTCTTCACCGGGGTGACGACGCCGGCGCAGCTGCTGGCGGCCCCGGCCGAGCACCGGCCGACGTACCTGGCGGCGGACCTGCGGGGGCTGCTGACCGGGCACGCGCCGGTCGGCGCGCAGCCAGGCGGCGGGTTCTCCTGCGGCGGGTTCGTCGCGGTGGCGCAGGACGGCGTGCTGCGGCTGGAGGGCGTCGGGGCGGACCGCTGGGACGGGCTGCGGGCGCTGTGCGCGGCGGCGTGGACGGCGCTGGACGCGGACGGCGAGCCGGCCGACGGCCGCAAGGCGCTGGCCGAGCTGGGGTTCTAGCCGGGGTTCCGTCCGGGAAGGGGAGCGGACCGGGTCAGAGCAGGGTGCGCAGCCGCAGCAGGTCGCGGAAGCCGGCCTCCAGCCTGACCCGGCCGCTCGCCCAGGCGGACGCGAAGTTGAGCCGGCCGCCGACCAGGGCGAGCAGGTCGTCGCTGGTCATGGTGAGCCGGATGTCGGCCTTCCCGGCGGGGCTGCCGGGGGCCTCCTTGAGGTCCTGGATGCTGCCCTCGCGCAGCCGCCCGGTGAAGGTGAGGTCGAGGTCGGTGATCCGGCAGCTGAGCGAGCGGTCCAGCTCGGTGGCCTTGCGGACGTCGCCGGTGGCCTTGGCGAGGTTGCGGCTGAGCTGCTCCAGCGCCTCGCGGCACTCCTCGGCGTCGGCCATGACGGCGGATCCCTCCCTCGGCGGGCCGCGGTGCCCCGGCGGGTGGCCGGACCCGGCGGCGGGTGACTGCCGGGCCACGGTACCGCAGGACGTATTTGGCGGTAGCGTCGTCTGTGGGATGCCCGGATTCGTCCGGGCGTCGACGCGACGGAGCGATGCGCGCAGGCGAATGGGAGGCACCCGGATGCTGCCGAGGACGGTGCGAGGAGCGGTGGCGGCCGCGGCCGTGCTGGTGGAGGAGGTCGGCAAGCGGGTCGTCGGGACGGCGGCCGGCCTGCTGGAGAAGGGCGGGGTCGACGTCGCGGAGGTGGAGCGCCGGCTGGGCGGGCAGTTCCCGCCGTCGGCGAAGTCGCTCCAGACGCTGGCCGAGGAGGCGGTGACCGCCGGCCGAGCCGGGGTGGACCTCGCGGTGGGGGTGGCGCGCGGTGAGGTCGAGAAGGTCTTCGAGCGGGTCGGTGACCAGGTGACCAAGGTCGGCGTGGTGCTGGCCTACCTGGAGAACAAGCTGCGCGAGGTCGAGGAGGACGAGGCGGGGGCGGACGGGTCCGCGCCGGCTCCGCCCGCGCCCCGGGCCGGCGGGCTGTTCGAGGACGGCTGGGAGCGGGAGACGGCGGGATCGGCGGAGGCCGAGCGGATAGCGGTCGACGAGCCGGTGGAGGTCGACCCGCCGGTGCCGCCGGCCGGGACGGCTCCGGTCGCCCGGGCGCCGCAGACGGCGGCCCCGGCGCCCTCGGTGGAGAAGGCGGCCACCGGGAAGCCCGTCGCCGCGAAGAAGACCGCTGCGGCGAAGAAGACCGCCGCCGAGAAGACGGCCGGGAAGAAGACGGCCGCGAAGAAGACGGCGGCGAAGAAGACCGCGGTGAAGAAGACGGCCGTCAAGAAGACCGCGACCGCGAAGAAGTCCACGACCGCGAGGGCGGCCGGCGAGGCCGGGCAGGAGCAGCCGCCCGCCAAGCGGACCGCGACCAGGAAGACCACCGTCCGCCGGACCAGCACGAAGAAGCCCGATGCCTGAACCCGAACCCGGACCGCAGACCCCGGCCGGGGCCCCCGTCCCGGTCCCCGCGCCCCTGCCCGCCCCCGGTGAACCGCTGCCGCTCGGTGTCGGGCTGACCCCGACCGGGCACCCGGCCGTGGACGCCGGTCTGGCCCGGCTGGAGGCGCTGGACGGGGTGCCGACCGACGCGCACGTCCCGGTGTACGAAGATGTCCATCAGCGGCTGGTCGACACGCTGGCCGCCCTCGACCGGGACTGACCGGGCGAACGAGAACCACCCGTAGGAGCTGAAACACCAGTGGCAGTGGCACGACGCCGACTCGACGCGGAGCTGGTCCGCCGCAAGCTGGCCCGGTCGCGGGAGCACGCCTCCGAACTGATCGCGGCCGGCCGGGTGACCGTCGGCGGGACCACCGCGACCAAGCCGGCCACCCAGGTGGAGACCTCGGCGGCGGTCGTGGTGGCCAAGGACGAGAACGACCCGGACTACGTCTCGCGCGGCGGCCACAAGCTCGCCGGGGCGTTCGCGGCGTTCGTGCCGCAGGGCCTGGTCGTCGAGGGCCGCCGGGCGCTGGACGCGGGCGCGTCCACCGGCGGGTTCACCGACGTGCTGCTGCGCGCCGGGGCCGCGCACGTGCTGGCGGTGGACGTCGGCTACGGACAGCTGGCCTGGTCGCTGCAGAGCGACGAGCGGGTCACCGTGATGGACCGCACCAACGTCCGCGAGCTGACCCCGGAGATGATCGGCGGGGCCCCGGTCGACCTGGTGGTCGGAGACCTGTCGTTCATCTCGCTGGGCCTGGTGCTGCCCGCGCTGGCCGGCTGCGCCGCCGAGGACGCCGACCTGGTGCTGATGGTCAAGCCGCAGTTCGAGATCGGCAAGGAGCGGCTGGGCAGCGGCGGGGTGGTGCGCAGCCCGCAGCTGCGCGCCGAGATGGTGCGCCAGGTGGCGGGACAGGCGTGGGAGCAGGGACTGGGCGTGCGGGCGGTCACCGCGAGCCCCCTGCCCGGCCCGTCCGGAAATGTCGAGTACTTCCTGTGGATGCGCCGGGACGCGCCGCCGCTGGACCCCGCGGAGGCGGACCGGGCCGTCGCCGAAGGCCCCCGATAGGGTGCTTTGCGGACGTCCGGTCCGTCATGCTGGGTGGGGCGGCCGTACCGGGCCGACGGTGACCCGGCCGGCGTAGGGAGAGGGCAGCGGGCATGAGTGATGAACGTACGGTCTTCCTGATCGCGCACACGGGCCGGGAGGCGGCCCTGCGCAGCGTCGAGGGGCTGGTGCACGGCCTGCTCAAGGCGGGGATCCGGATCAGACTGCTGGCCGCCGAGGCGGTCGACCTCGATCTGCCGGACGGGGTGGAGACGGTCGCCGGGGGTCCGGGCGCGGCGGACGGCTGTGAGCTGATCCTGGTCGCGGGCGGGGACGGCACGCTGCTGCGGGGGGCCGAGCTGGCCCGCGAGCACGGCCTGCCGATGCTCGGCATCAACCTGGGCCGGGTCGGTTTCCTGGCCGAGGCGGAGCGGGACGACCTGGCGGTGGTGGTCGAGCGGGTGGTCGAGGCCGACTACGAGGTCGAGGAGCGGATGACCCTCGACGTGATCGTCCGCACCAACGGCGACGTGGTGCACCACGACTGGGCGCTGAACGAGGCCTCGATCGAGAAGGCGTCCCGGGAGCGGATGCTGGAGGTGGTGACCGAGGTGGACGGCCGCCCGGTCTCCAACTTCGGCTGCGACGGGGTGGTGTGCGCGACGCCGACCGGCTCGACCGCCTACGCGTTCTCGGGCGGCGGGCCGGTGGTCTGGCCGGAGGTGGAGGCGCTGCTGATGGTGCCGATCAGCGCGCACGCGCTGTTCGCCCGTCCGCTGGTGACCTCGCCGGATTCCGTGCTGGCGGTGGAGGTGCAGCCGAAGACCCCGCACGGGGTGCTGTGGTGCGACGGCCGGCGTTCGGTGGAACTGCCCGCCGGGGCGCGGGTGGAGGTGCGCCGGGGGCAGACGCCGGTGCGCCTGGCCCGGCTGCACCGGGCGCCGTTCACCGACCGGCTGGTGGCGAAGTTCGCGCTGCCGGTGACCGGGTGGCGCGGCCGGACGGACACCCACTGAGCACCGCGCGCCGACCCGCTGACGGTGCGGCGGTGTGACGGTATGACCGTGTGACGGCCCGCCCGGGAAGTGGCGGGCCGTCAGACCGCGAGCGGCTGGGTGTCGACGCCGCCCTGCCAGCGCCCCTCCTCCTCGGCGCGGGCGGCGACGCCGGCCAGCCGGCGGACGGCGTCCGGCACGGCCGGGGCGGGCACGGTGAGCGGGAGCCGCAGGTGGTGCTCGAAGGCGCCGTCGGAGCCGAACCGGTTGCCGGCGGCGATCCGGACCCCGGCGCGTTCGCCGGCCCGGGCCAGCGCCGTGCCGGAGACCCCGCCGGTGGCGACCCAGAACGACAGGCCGCCCGGTGGCACGGCGAACCGCCAGTGCGGCAGCTGCGCGCGCAGTTCGGCGCTCAGCGCCTCGGCGGTGTCCCGCAGCCGGGCCAGCTGGTGGGCGCGGACGGCCGGCAGGTCCTCGGTCAGCAGCTCGGCGGCGATCAGCTGGTCCAGCACGGGCGCGCCGACGTCGCTGTAGACCCGGGTGGTGGCCAGCCGGCGGATCAGGGCGGGCGCGGCGCGCACCCAGCCGATCCGCAGGCCGCCCCAGAGCAGCTTGCCGGCCGAGCCGACCGTGACCACCTGGGCGGCGCGGTCCAGGGCGGCCGTGGGGCGGGGCGGGGCGACGCCCGCGGGCAGGCCCCAGCCGAGTTCGGCGGTGGTCTCGTCGACCAGCACGACGGTGCCGGCGGAGCGGGCGGCGGCGAGCAGCGCGCGCCGCTGCTCCTCGTCGATCAGCGCGCCGGTGGGGTTGTGGAAGTCCGGGATGACGTACGCCGCCTTCGGAGCGGCCCCGTTCAGCACCCGCCGCCACTCGGTGAGGTCCCACCCCGGCCGGGCGGCGGGTTCGCCCGCGTGCCGCCAGGTGTCCTCCGGGCCGGTGACGAGCGGGACGGGGACCAGGCGGGCCTCGTTGAGCCGCAGCGCCTGGAGGGTGTGCGCGTAGCTGGGCGCGTCGACGGCGACCCGGTCGCCTCGGCCGAGCAGGGCCTGGCGCACCAGGTGCAGGGCGCCCATCGCGCCGATGGTGATCAGGATCTGGTCGGGGGTGGTCGGCACCCCGCGCTCGGTGAAGCGGCGGGCCACCGCCTCGCGCAGCACCGGGACCCCGGTCGGGTAGTGGCCGTGCCCGGCGGCGTAGGCGGGCAGCTGCTCGACGGCGCGGGCGGCGGCCGCGGAGAGGAAGGGCTGCGGGGCGGGCAGCGCGGCCACGCCGAGGTCCAGGGTGCGGCCCTGCTCGTCCGGCGGCACCGGGTGCAGCGCGTCGCTGGGCGGGGCGGAGCCCTCGGGCAGGGCGGTCCAGCTGCCGGAGCCGCGGCGGCTGCGCAGGTAGCCGTCCGCCCGCAGGGCCTCGTAGGCGGTGGCGACGGTGGTGCGGCTGAGCCGCAGGGCGAGGGCGAGCTCGCGTTCGGCGGGCAGCCGGGCGCCGACCGGCAGCCGGCCCTCGGAGACCAGCAGCCGGACCTGGGCGGCGAGCGTGCGGTAGGCGGGGCGGCGGGCGGCCCCGGGCGGTTCGGGCAGCCGCGCGGTGGCGAGCAGCCGGGCGAGCGCCGGGGACGTCACGGTGGTCTGCCAGTCGGCCATGGCACATCAGTCCACTTGCTGGGGATTGGCCCTGTCGGGGGCCGTATTGGCCTGGCCATCATGACAGGGCGGCCGTCTCGTCCGCCACCGCCGGGCCGTCGTGTCGCGGCGGTGCAGCACCACCTGCCCGGAGATTCCATGGCCACCACCGCGACCCCGTTGCCGCCGTCCCCGTCCGATGCCGCCCCCGCCCCCGGGCGGCCGGGTCTCGCCGTCCGCGTGCTGGGCGACACCCACGCGCTGGGCCGCCGGCTGCCGCAGCTGTTCGTGGGTCTCGCCCTCTACGGGGCCAGCATGGGCCTGATGCTGCGCTCCGGCCTCGGCCTGGACCCCTGGGACGTCTTCCACCAGGGACTGCAGGGCACCTTCGGACTCTCGGTGGGCGCCTGGGTGACGATCTGCGGCGCGCTGGTCCTGCTGCTGTGGATACCGCTGCGCCAGCTGCCGGGCGTCGGCACCCTCGCCAACGTGCTGGTGATCGGCGCCGCGATGGACGCCACCCTGCGCCTCGTCGGCGCGCCCGGACCGCTGCCGGCGCGGATCGCGACGATGGTGGGCGCGATCGTCCTCAACGGCCTGGCCACCGGTCTCTACATCGGCGCCCGGCTCGGCCCGGGACCGCGCGACGGCCTGATGACCGGCCTGCACCGGCGCACCGGCCGCTCACTGCGGCTGATCCGCACCGGCATCGAGCTGACCGTGCTGGCCGCGGGCGTCCTGCTCGGCGGCACCGTCGGCGTCGGCACGGTCGCCTACGCCCTGGCCATCGGCCCGCTCGCGCAGTTCTTCCTGCCCTGGTGCACCGTCCCGACGGCGGGTCCCTCCGGCAGCCCGGAAATTCCCGCCGGGGACTCCCGGAAGGGGTGAACTTCGGGGTACGGAGTTGCCGCGCGCCGTTGTCGCTCGTCGCGCGCCGGGGGCGGAACCTCGTAAGGTCGTCTCCGTGTTGGACGAGATGCGGATACGGGATCTTGGGGTCATCGACGACGCGGTCGTCGAGCTCGCCCCCGGCTTCACCGCCGTGACCGGTGAGACCGGCGCCGGCAAGACCATGGTGGTGACCAGCCTCGGCCTGCTGCTCGGCGGACGAGCCGATCCGGGCCTGGTGCGCAACGGCAGCGCCCGCGCGGTCGTCGAGGGCCGCCTCGAACTGCCCGCCGGTTCCCCGGCGGCCGCCCGCGCCGTGGAGGCCGGCGCCGAGCTGGACGACGGCGCGCTGCTGATCAGCCGGACCGTTTCCGCCGAGGGGCGCTCGCGCGCCCACGTCGGCGGCCGGTCCGTCCCGGTCGGCCTCCTCGCCGAGCTCGGCGAGGACCTCATCGCCGTGCACGGCCAGACCGACCAGCAGCGGCTGCTGCGCCCGGCCCGCCAGCGCGGCGCCCTCGACCGGTACGCGGGCGAGTCCGTCGCCGAGCCGCTGGCCCGCTACCGCGAGGTCTACCGCCGGCTGCGCGAGGTCTCCGCCACCCTGGAGGAGCTGACCACCCGGGCCCGCGAGCGCGCCCAGGAGGCCGACCTGCTGCGCTTCGGCCTCGACGAGGTCGCCGCCGCCGAGCCGGTGGCCGGCGAGGACGAGGAGCTGTCCGCCGAGGCCGAGCGGCTCGGCCACGCCGACGCGCTCTCCTCCGCCGCGACCCTGGCGCACGCCGCGCTGGCCGGGGACCCGGCCGACCCGGAGGCGCTGGACGCGGGCACCCTGCTCGCCCAGGCCCGCCGCGCGCTGGACGCCGTGCGCCACCACGACGAGCGGCTCGCCGGCCTCGCCGACCGGCTGAACGAGGTCGGCTACCTGCTCGCCGACGTCGCCGGCGACCTGGCCGGCTACGCCGACGACCTGGACGCCGACCCGGTCCGGCTGGCCGCCGTCGAGGACCGCCGGGCCGTCCTGTCCCAGCTGCTGCGCAAGTACGGCGGCCCGGAGAACACGCTGGCCGAGGTGATCACCTGGGCCGAGGCGGGCGCCGCCCGGCTCGCCGAACTCGACGGCGACGACGACCGGATCGACGAGCTCGGCGCCCAGGAGACCGCGCTGCGCGCCGAGTTGGCCGAGCTCGCGGCCGAGGTCTCGGCCGCCCGGCAGGCCGCCGCCGGGCGCTTCGCGGACGCCGTCTCCGCCGAACTCGCCGAGCTGGCCATGCCGCACGCCCGGGTCACCTTCTCGATCGGCCGGCTGGACGACCTGTCCGGGATCGAGATCGAGGGCCGGACCGTCGCCTACGGCCCGCACGGCGTGGACGAGGTCGAGGTGCTGCTCGCCCCGCACCCCGGCGCCCAGCCCCGGCCGATCGCCAAGGGCGCCTCGGGCGGTGAGCTGTCCCGGGTGATGCTCGCCGTCGAGGTGGTCTTCGCCGGCGCCGACCCCGTCCCCACCTACCTGTTCGACGAGGTGGACGCGGGCGTCGGCGGCAAGGCGGCGGTCGAGATCGGCCGCCGGCTCGCCAAGCTGGCCGAGAGCGCCCAGGTCGTCGTGGTCACCCACCTGCCGCAGGTGGCGGCCTTCGCCGACCGCCACCTGGTGGTCGAGAAGACCAACGACGGCACGGTGACCCGCAGCGGCGTCAAGGTGCTGAACGACGAGGAGCGGGTGCGCGAGCTCTCCCGGATGCTGGCCGGCCTGGAGGACTCCGAGCTCGGCCGGGCGCACGCCGAGGAGCTGCTCGCCGCGGCCCGCGCCCCCCGGCGGCGGTAGCCGTCCCGCGGCGGCCCTCGCGGACCGGTCACGACGCGCCCCACCGGGGGCGCCGACTGTCCAAGAGGGCCGCCGACCTGGCATGGTGGCCGCTGGACACTGGCCTTCCTGTCCCGAGCGCCGCCGGCGGGAAACCCCCGCCCGGGGCGCGCGTAGCTGATCGAGTCGGAAGCGATACGACGTGGACCATTCCGCCGCCCGGGCCGCCGCGGCCACCCCCGAACCGGGGCAGCTGCACGTGGTGCTCGTCCTGGCCGCCAGTACGGGCGGCATCGGTGCGCATGTGCGCTCGCTGGCACAGGGCCTGGTCGCGCACGGAGTGACCGTCACGGTGTGCGCCCCCGCAGGCGCGGACGCGCTGTTCGGCTTCTCCCGCACCGGCGCCCGGTTCCACCTGGTCGACATCACCCCGACCGCGGGCGCCCGCAGCGACGCCACCGCCATCGGCGAGCTGCGCCGCGCCTTCACCGGTGCCGACGTGGTGCACGCCCACGGCCTGCGCGCGGCGCTGCTGTCCGACCTCGCGCTGCGCACCGCCGGCCGCTTCCCGGGCCTGCGCCCGGAGACGCCGCTGGTGGTCACCTCGCACCACGCGCTGCTCGCCACCGGCATGGAGCGCCGCCTCCAGCGGCTGATGGAGCGCCGGGTGGCGCGCGCCGCCGACCTCGTCCTCGGCGCCTCCTCGGACCTGGTGGCCCGGGCCCGGGAGCTCGGCGCGACCGATGCGCGGCTCGGCCCGGTCGCCGCCCCGCCGATGCCCGAGGGCCGGCCGGAGCGTACGCGGGCCCGGGCCGCGCTGCTCGGCGGGGAAGCCGACCGCCCGCTGGTCCTGGCGGTCGGCCGGCTCGTGCCGCAGAAGGCGTTCGGGCTGCTGCTGGACGCGCTCCAGGAGCTGTCCGCGACGGACCCGCAGCCGCTGCTGCTGCTCGCCGGGGACGGCCCGGAGGCCGCCGCTCTGCGCGAGCGGGTGACCTCCGAGAGGCTGCCGGTGCGGCTGCTCGGCTACCGCACCGACGTGCCCGACCTGCTGGCCGCCGCCGACGTGGTGGTGGTCCCCAGCCGCTGGGAGGCCCGCTCGCTGGTGGTCCAGGAGTCCATGCGGGCGGGCGTGCCGGTGGTCGCCACGGCCGTCGGCGGCATCCCCGAACTGGTCGGCGACGCCGCCGTGCTCGTCCCGCCCGGGGACGCGGCGGCGATCGGCCGGGCGGTGCGCGAGCTGCTGGCCGACCCGGCGCGCCGCGAGCGCCTGGTGGCGGCCGGCCGGCAGCAGGCGGAGACCTGGCCGGACGAGGCCGCCACCGTCGCCCAGGTGCTCAGCACCTACGACGAACTGGTACAGCGCGACGGGTAGCCCGTCCCGGGAGGAGCGGACGGGGGCCGGACGGGGATCAGACGGTGGCCTGCTCGCCGGCCCGGTCGGCGGCCAGGCCGTCCGGCTGGGCGGAGAGGTAGGCGCCGCCGCAGGCGGTCAGCCGCAGCGCGGTGTCGATCAGCGGCACGTGGCTGAAGGCCTGCGGGAAGTTGCCGACCTGCCGCTTGAGCCGCGGGTCCCACTCCTCGGCGAGCAGGCCGAGGTCGTTGCGCAGCGACAGCAGCCGGTCGAACAGCTCGCGCGCCTCCTGCACCCGGCCGATCATCGCGAGGTCGTCGGCCAGCCAGAACGAGCAGGCCAGGAAGGCGCCCTCGTGGCCGGAGAGGCCGTCGACGTTGGTGCCCGACTCGTCGTGGGTCGGGTAGCGCAGCACGAAGCCGTCCTCGGTGGCGAGTTCGCGCTGGATCGCCTCGATGGTGCCGATGACCCGCTTGTCGTCCGGCGGCAGGAAGCCGACCTGGGGGATGAGCAGCAGCGAGGCGTCCAGCTCCTTGCCGCCGTAGTACTGGGTGAAGGTGTTGCGGCCCGGGTCGTAGCCCTTGTCGCAGACGTCCCGGTGGATGGTGTCGCGCAGTTCCCGCCAGCGCTCCAGGTGGCCGCCGGTCGGGGCGTCCTCGGGGGTCTGCTCCAGCAGCTTGATGGTGCGGTCGACGGCCACCCAGGCCATCACCTTGGAGTGGACGAAGTGCCGGCGCGGGCCGCGCACCTCCCAGATGCCCTCGTCCGGCTCCTGCCAGTGCTCCTCCAGGTACTCGATGAGCCGCAGCTGGAGGTGGTGGGCGTGGTCGTTGCGGACCAGGCCGGTCATGTGGGCCAGGTGCAGCGCCTCGACGACCTCGCCGTAGACGTCCAGCTGGAGCTGGCCGGCCGCGCCGTTGCCGACCCGCACCGGCTGGGAGCCCTCGTAACCGGGCAGCCAGTCCAGCGAGGACTCGGTGAGCTCGCGCTCGCCGGCGATGCCGTACATGATCTGGAGGTTCTCCGGGTCGCCGGCCACCGCGCGCAGCAGCCACTCGCGCCAGGCCTTGGCCTCGTCGCGGTAGCCGGTGCGCAGCAGCGAGGAGAGCGTGATCGCGGCGTCGCGCAGCCAGGTGTAGCGGTAGTCCCAGTTGCGCTCGCCGCCGATGTCCTCGGGCAGCGAGGTGGTGGGGGCGGCGACGATGCCGCCGGTGGGCGCGTAGGTCAGGCCCTTGAGGGTGATCAGCGAGCGGACCACGGCCTCCCGGTAGGGGCCCTGGTAGGTGCACTGGCCGACCCACTCGTGCCAGAAGTCCGCGGTGGCGTCGAGCAGTTCCTCGGCGTCCGGGGCCTTGGGCGGCTCCAGGTGGGAGGCCTGCCAGGTGAGCGCGAAGGCGATCCGCTCGCCGGCCGAGACGGTGAAGTCGGCGTAGGTGGTGAGGTTGCGGCCGTAGGTGTCGGCCTCGCCGTCCAGCCAGACCGAGTCGGGGCCGGCCACGGCGACGGTGCGGTGGCCGCCGTCGGGCTGCTCGACCCGGTGCACCCAGGGCACCACCCGGCCGTAGCTGAACCGCATCCGCAGCGCGGAGCGCATCCGCACGGTGCCGGCCACGCCCTCGACGATCCGGATCACCTGCGGGACGGCGTCCTTGCCGGCGAGCGGGCGGGGCGGCATGAAGTCGATCACCCGGACGGTGCCGCCCTGGGCGTCCCACTCCTGTTCCAGGATCAGCGAGTCGCCCCGGTAGCGGCGGCGGTCGGCGGGGACGGCGGGGGCGGCGGCGGTGGGCGGCGGGATCCGCAGCTCACCGGTGTCGGCGAGCGGGAGCCTCCCGGCGGCCGGGGCGGCCGGGGCGGCCGGGGCGGCCGGGGCGGCCGGGGCGGCGGGGACGGGCGAAGGCAGTTCGACGGCCACCGCCTCGGCGGGACCGATTCGCCAGAAGCCGTGTTCGTCGGTGCCGAGCAGGCCGGCGAAGACCGCCGGCGAGTCGAATCGGGGCAGGCAGAGCCAGTCCACCGCTCCGTCCCTGCTGACGAGGGCGGCGGTCTGCATGTCCCCGATGAGTGCGTAGTCCTCGATACGGCCGGCCACGTGATCTCCAGTTCGCAATGTGGTCACGACGCATCGGCGATCCGAGGGGGAGCCAGCGGGTTTGCGGCGGGACCGGTGCCACCCCGGGACGTCCGGCCCGCCGTGGGGTGGTGGCGGGCCTTGCTGGAGTGTCCGCGAGGGCTCGGCCGAGCCTCTGGGTGGGTGGGGCGAGCGGGAAACAACGGGGAGGTCCGGTCGCGCATCGGGGACCGAGAGGTTCCTGACCCTCCCACGCCCTCCGCGTGCTCGTGTTGTCGGCGATGCGTCCGAGCAGCTTACGACGGACGAAAGGGGCGAAGCACGCGGGCGCAGCGCGGTGTGGCGCCGCATTTCGGCGGAAATACCGCGCATCGCGGGAGCGGCGGCCAGGATGGCTCGGACGGATCAGCTCCGGATGGCACGAAGTGGGGATCCGCGATGGCCCGGAGGAGCTGGTCCGGACCGCCTGGAGGTGGCCCGGTCGGGCCGGTGGTGCGACGCGTGTGACGCTTGCGCCGGGTGGTGCGCCGGCGGCGCGCCCGGCGTGCGCCCCGGGAGCGCTCCGGCGTGTTCCGCCCGGGAAACCGGCCCCCGGGCGGCGCGCGGCGGCGGCCCGGAACGCGTCCGGGCCGGGTCACTGTTACCCTGGTATCCCGTGGACCGGTGGGATCAAACGCCCCGGACCGGCCGAACCGACGACCTCACGGCGCCGTGCTCCGCACCGCCCCCCTCCGTCGGGACGGCGAGCCGCGAGCCTCCCACCACGTCACCTTCGACTCGCGACCCACGGGAGCCCCCTCTTGGCACAGCCCCATTCCGGCAAGGCATCGAACGGCCGCGCCGTGACGACCAAGCACCTCTTCGTCACCGGGGGTGTCGCCTCGTCGCTCGGCAAGGGCCTCACCGCCTCCAGCCTCGGTGCCCTGCTCAAGGCCCGTGGCCTGCGCGTCACGATGCAGAAGCTCGACCCGTACCTCAACGTGGACCCGGGCACCATGAACCCGTTCCAGCACGGTGAGGTCTTCGTCACCGACGACGGCGCCGAGACCGACCTCGACATCGGCCACTACGAGCGGTTCCTGGACACCAACCTGCACGGCTCGGCCAACGTCACCACCGGCCAGGTGTACTCGACCGTCATCGCCAAGGAGCGCCGCGGCGAGTACCTGGGTGACACCGTCCAGGTCATCCCGCACATCACCAACGAGATCAAGTCCCGGATCCGCCGGATGGCGACCGAGGACGTCGACGTGGTGATCACCGAGGTCGGCGGCACCGTCGGCGACATCGAGTCGCTGCCGTTCCTGGAGGCCGTGCGCCAGGTCCGCCACGAGGTCGGCCGGGACAACGTCTTCTTCGTGCACGTCTCCCTGCTCCCCTACATCGGCCCCTCGGGCGAGCTGAAGACCAAGCCGACCCAGCACTCCGTCGCCGCGCTGCGCAACATCGGCATCCAGCCCGACGCCGTCGTGCTGCGCGCCGACCGCGAGGTCCCGCAGGCCATCAAGCGCAAGATCTCGATGATGTGCGACGTCGACGAGGAGGCCGTGGTCGCCGCGATCGACGCCAAGTCGATCTACGACATCCCCAAGGTGCTGCACGGCGAGGGCCTGGACGCCTACGTCGTCCGCCGCCTGGACCTGCCGTTCCGCGACGTGGACTGGACCACCTGGGACGACCTGCTGCGCCGCGTCCACGAGCCGCAGCACATCGTCAAGGTCGCGCTGGTCGGCAAGTACATCGACCTTCCGGACGCCTACCTGTCGGTGACCGAGGCGCTGCGCGCCGGCGGCTTCGCCAACAACGCCCGGGTCGAGATCAAGTGGGTCACCTCCGACGACTGCGAGACCCCCGAGGGCGCGCAGGAGCAGCTCGGCGACGTCGACGCGGTCTGCATCCCCGGTGGCTTCGGCGACCGAGGTGTCAACGGCAAGGTCGGCGCGATCACCTACGCCCGCGAGAACCGGATCCCGCTGCTGGGCCTGTGCCTGGGCCTGCAGTGCGTGGTCATCGAGGCCGCCCGCAACCTGGCCGGCCTGCCCGAGGCCAACTCCACCGAGTTCGACGCCGCCGCCAAGCACCCGGTCGTCTCCACCATGGCCGAGCAGCTGGCCATCGTCGACGGCAAGGGCGACCTGGGCGGCACCATGCGCCTGGGCCTGTACCCGGCCAAGCTCGCCGAGGGCTCGATCGTCCGTGAGGTCTACGGCGGCGAGCAGTACGTCGAGGAGCGCCACCGCCACCGCTACGAGGTCAACAACGCCTACCGGGCCGACCTGGAGAAGGCCGGTCTGATCTTCTCGGGCCTCTCCCCGAAGGGCGACCTGGTCGAGTACGTCGAGTACCCGCGCGAGGTGCACCCCTACCTGGTGGCCACCCAGGCCCACCCGGAGCTGAAGTCCCGGCCGACCCGCCCGCACCCGCTCTTCGCGGGCCTGGTGAAGGCCGCGATCGAGATCAAGACGGCCCCGGCCGACGCCGAGTAGGCGACCCGCGTTCCACCGGACGGCGGCCCCGCGATTCCTGCGGGGCCGCCGTCCGGCGTTAGATTGTGTCGTACTGACGAAAAGGGGAGAGCGTGATGGACGACCGCAGCTTTGCCGATGTCGCCGACATGGCCGAGGAATGGGAGATCCGGGGGAGCAGCACACCGTTCCAGGGCCGGGTCACCGGCGTGCGCAGCGAGGAGGTCCGGATGCCCGACGGCAGCTGGGCCCGCCGCGACTACCAGACCCACCCCGGCTCGGTCTCCGTCCTGGCCCTGGACGACCGGCAGCGGGTGCTGATCCTGCGCCAGTACCGCCACCCCGTGCGCCAGCGCCTCTGGGAGCTGCCGGCCGGCCTGCTCGACGTGCCCGGCGAGAACCCGCTGCACGCCGCCCAGCGCGAGCTGTACGAGGAGGCGCACTGCAAGGCGGGCAGCTGGCGGGTGCTGGTCGACTTCTACACCTCGCCCGGGGGGACGGACGAGGCGCTGCGGCTCTTCCTCGCCACCGACCTCGCCGAGGCGCAGGAGGAGCGGTACGAGGCGCACGGGGAGGAACTGGAGCTGGAGGCCGCCCGGGTGCCGGTGGAGGAGCTGGTCCGGCTGATCCACGCCGGGAAGCTGCACAACCCCACCCTGATCACGGGCACCCTGGCGCTCTACGCGGCCCTGCACGGCCCGGGTGGCCTGGACGCGCTGCGCCCCGCCGGCTCCCCGTGGCCGGCCCGCCCCTTCTAGCCCGGCCCTGTTCCCGGCCCTGTTCCGAGGGGCGCGACTCCCACGGGGCTCGGCCGGCGGGGTGATTTGCCGATTGGTACGACCGGATGTCACCTCGGCCGGGGCGGACGGTCGAACTACGCTTCGCAGACGGGGCGTCCGCTGCCGGCCGCCCCCGGTGAGTGCTGACGAGGTCGGGAGTGGCACGGGTGGCGAGGAAGACGGTGACGATGGAGGCCGGGACCGCCGCGCCCGCCGGGCGCGTTCCCGGGCTGGACCGGCTGCCCGCCGGCCCCGCCCTGTTCGTCGGCCGGCGCTCCGAGCTGGCCGCGCTGCGGGCCGCCGCCGCGCGGCCGGCGGAGGGCCGCAGCCCCGTTCTGGTGCTGGCCGGCCGCCCCGGCTCCGGCCGTACCGCGCTGGCCGTGCGGTTCGCCGTCACCGTCGCCGAGCAGTACCCCGACGGCGTGCTCTTCGCCCGGCTCTCCGCGCCCGACGGCGGCCGGGTGCCGCCCGCGCGGGCCGCCCGCCGGCTGCTGGAGCAGCTCGGCGCGGACACCGCCGGCGTCCCGCTGCCCGGCGCCGTCGAGGACGGCCGGGACGACCCGGCGTGCGTCGCGCTGCGCGCGGCCCTGGCCGGGCGGCGCGTCCTACTGCTGCTGGACGACGTCCGGGACGCCGGACAGCTGTGGCCGCTGCTCGCGGACGAGCCGGGCTGCCTGGTGCTCGCCACCACGGCCGGACCGCTCACCGGGATCGAGGACATCGACCCGGTCATCCTCGGCGGGCTCGACCGCCCGGCGGCGGCCGACCTGCTCGGTGACCTGGTCGGCGGGACGCGGATCAGCTGCGACCCGGTCGGCGGGGCCGATCTGGCGGAGGCCTGCGGCTCCCAGCCGGCCGCGCTGCGCCTGATGGCGGGGCGGTTGCGCGGCAACCCGAAGCTGGCGGTGACGGAGGCGGCCGAGGAACTGGTGCGGGCCGTCGCCGAGGCCTTCGCGCCGGGCGCCGGGCCCGCGGCGGAGGCGAAGCCCGAGAAGCCGGAGAAGACCGAGAAGGCCGAGAAGACCGAGAAGACCGAGAAGACCGAGAAGACGGAGAAGTCGGGGAGGACGGGGAAGGCCGACAGGCCCGGGACGACGGCGAAGGCGGCCGGGACGGCGAAGCCCGGGAAGGCCGCGCCGGGCAAGCGGAGAAGAGGGGCCGGGGAGGAGCCGAAGACCGCCGGGCCCGAGCCCGTCGCGACGCCCCCGGCCGAGCCGGCCCGGGACCCGGCGTCCTGGGTGCGGCCCGCGCCGGAACCCGCCGAACCCGTTCCGGTACCGGACAACGACCCGCTGATCGGCGCCTTCACCCTCGCCTACGCGGCCCTGCCCGCCGCCCAGGCGCGGATGCTGCGCGCGCTCACCCTGGCCCCCGCGCAGTGCGCCGACCTGCGCACCGCCTCCGCCCTGGTCGGCTGTCCGGCCCCGGAGGCCGCCGGGACGCTGGCCGCGCTGGCCGAGCGGGAGCTGCTCACGGAGGAGCCGCCGGCCGCCGACGGCACCGCCCGCTACCGCGTCCCGGGCCGGCTGCACCCCCGGCTGGTCCGGCTGCGCGAGCGGGAGGACCGGCCCGCCGAGATCGAGCTGGCCCGGGCCCGGCTGCTGGAGCGGCTGGTCCGGCTCACCGAGTCCGCCAGGGCGCTGCTGGACCCCGCCGGCGGCCCCGGCCCCGACCCGCTGCCCGGTCCGCTGCGGCTGACGTCCGCCGCGCACGCCCGGCAGTGGCTGCTGGGCGAGCGCGACCTGTTGCTCGGCGCGGTCGCCGACGCCATCGGCCAGGGCGACCTCGACGGCTCGGCCGGCCGGCTGGTCACCGCCCTGCTGCGGGCGCTGCCGCTGACCGGCGGCGCCGCCCCGGCCGACCTCTACCAGCTGCACGAGCTGGTGCTGACGGTGGCCGAGCGGCACGGCCGTCCGCGCCGGGCCTCCGCCGCGCTGCTCAACCTGGGGGACCTGCAGGCCGCCGACGGCCGCTGGGAGCAGGCCCGCGGCCACTACCGGGCCGCCCTGGAGCACGCCCGGGGCGCCGACGACGAGGCGCTCTGCGCCCGGGCGCTGGAGGGCGCGGCGGGCTGCCACCGGGCCCTCGGCGACGCGGTGCGCGCGGCCGACTGGTACGGCCGGGCGCTGGGCCTGCGGCAGTCGATGGGGGACCAGGCCGCCGAGGCCCGGCTGCTGGCCAGGGTGGCCGAGGCGCACACCGCCCAGCGCCGGTTCGAGGAGGCCGAGCGGGAGTACCGCGCGTCGCTGGCGGTGCTGCGCAGACTGGGCGACGAGCGCGGCCGGGAGGCCGTCGGCACCGCCCTCGCGGACCTGCGGGAACGCGTTTCCGCCGGGTGGTAGCGGGCGGTTGGGGAGTATTGTCGAAGATGCCCGGTCGGTGCGACTTTGTCAGGAAGATCGAGAGGGAAGCCTACGAACCTGCCAATGTCTCCGGCAGATTTATTCACTTTGGAAGGCTGACAGGCCGCCTGGGCTTCATTACACTCGAACTCGTCGCGCAGCGATCGTGCCCCGGTGTCGTCCGGAGGCTTCCCCCCGTGCGCGTCGCCCGCCGGTCTTCTCCGGTAGGGACCCCCATGGCAAGAGGACGTGTTTAGCCGTGAAGGTCGGCATCCCCCGCGAGGTCAAGAACCACGAGTACCGCGTGGCCATCACGCCTGCCGGTGTGCATGAGCTGGTCCGCAACGGACACGAGGTCTACATCGAGGACAACGCCGGCGCCGGCTCCTCGAT
Source organism: Kitasatospora sp. NPDC002551 (assembly GCF_040296005.1). Classification (NCBI taxonomy): domain Bacteria; kingdom Bacillati; phylum Actinomycetota; class Actinomycetes; order Kitasatosporales; family Streptomycetaceae; genus Kitasatospora; species Kitasatospora sp. NPDC002551. The sequence goes on from NZ_JBEOWI010000017.1 coordinate 23,553, forward strand.
CCCGAACGAGGAGTACGTGGCCGCCGGTGCCACCATCCTCCCCACCGCCGACGAGGTGTGGGCCACCGCCGACCTGGTGCTGAAGGTCAAGGAGCCCATCGCGGAGGAGTACCACCGCCTGCGCAAGGGCCAGACGCTCTTCACCTACCTCCACCTGGCGGCCGACCGGCCCGGCACCGACGCGCTGCTCGCCTCCGGCACCACCGCCATCGCGTACGAGACCGTGCAGCTCGCCAACGGCGCCCTGCCGCTGCTCGCCCCGATGTCCGAGGTCGCGGGCCGGCTGGCCCCGCAGGTCGGCTCGTACCACCTGATGCGTCCGGCCGGCGGCCGCGGCACCCTGCCGGGCGGCGTGCCCGGCACCCACCCGGCCAAGGCCGTCGTCATCGGCGGTGGCGTCTCCGGCTGGCACGCGGCCACCATCGCCATCGGCATGGGCTACGACGTGACCCTGCTGGACCGCGACATCAACAAGCTGCGCGAGGCCGACAAGATCTTCGGCACGAAGATCAAGGCCATCATGTCCAACGCCTTCGAGCTGGAGAAGGCCGTCGTCGAGGCCGACCTGGTCATCGGCGCCGTGCTGATCCCGGGCGCCAAGGCCCCGAAGCTCGTCACCAACGAGCTGGTCTCCCGCATGAAGCCGGGCTCCGTGCTCGTCGACATCGCCATCGACCAGGGCGGCTGCTTCGAGGACTCGCACGCGACCACGCACGCCGAGCCGACCTTCCAGGTCCACAACTCGGTCTTCTACTGCGTGGCCAACATGCCGGGCGCCGTCCCGAACACCTCCACCTACGCGCTGACCAACGCGACGCTGCCGTACGTCGTCGAGCTGGCCAACCGCGGGTGGAAGGAGGCGCTGCGCCGCGACGCCGCGCTGGCCAAGGGTCTGAACGTGCACGAGGGGCAGATCACCTTCGCCGCCGTCGCCGAGGCCTTCGGCCTGGAGTCGGTCTCCCTGGAGTCCGTCCTCGCCTGAGTGTGACGTGCGTTGCCCCCGGCCCGGTGCATTCCGGGCCGGGGGCTTCGCCGTGCCCGTGCACAGGGGGTCACCGGATCTCTTCGGAAGCCGTGTGAACGAGGGGTGAATCCGGTGGTGACATCGGGAATGGCGAGGGCGGGTCGCTCTGTCGTCAATTTCCGTCGGTCGTGTCACCCGACCCCGGAAACCCCGGAGTCACGGGCCCTCACTCCCCTTGACAGGGGGTTGCCCGATAGTCGACACATCCTGCCCACTACCGTGGATTGTGTTGCTGCGAACGCCTTGAACGGCCTAGAGTCGCAAACCGTCGGCATGCTGCCACGCTGACGAATCGACATAGAGTCCTGGATGCCCAAGGAGGTAAGACGACTTGTGAATGAGTCGACATTTGCTCCCGGGGGTGGTCAGCCAGGACTGGCGGCGCACACCGCCGGCCAGCCGAGTGAGGAGCCCGGGGCCAGGCAGCCCTCCGTGGGCTCGGCCGAGGTCGGCTCGGTCGCTCTCCGTACTTTCGAAGCACGCCAGAACACAGCACAGGTGACCACGGTGACCGACTACGACGCCGAACTGCCGGCCCACGGCCTGGCCTACGGCGAGTTCGCCTACGGCGCCTACGACGACCCCGACGCCGAGTACGAGCCGGACCCGGAGTACGCGGCCACGCTCGCCCCCGACGCCGCCCGCCAGCGTCGCGAGCGGATCGGCCCGACCGGGCGTCCGCAGCCCTACTTCCCGATCCCCGCGCCGGTGGCCGAGCACGGCCCCGCGCAGATCATCGCGATGTGCAACCAGAAGGGCGGCGTCGGCAAGACCACGTCGACCATCAACCTGGGCGCGGCGCTCGCCGAGTACGGCCGCCGCGTGCTGCTCGTCGACTTCGACCCGCAGGGCGCCCTCTCCGTCGGCCTCGGCGTCAACCCGATGGAACTCGACGTCACCGTCTACAACCTGCTCATGGAGCGCGGGCTGACGGCCGATGAGGTGCTGCTGAAGACGGCCGTGCCGGGCATGGACCTGCTGCCGTCCAACATCGACCTCTCCGCCGCCGAGGTGCAGCTGGTCAGCGAGGTGGCCCGGGAGTCCGCGCTGGCGCGCGCCCTGAAGCCGCTGCTGCCCGACTACGACTACGTCATCATCGACTGCCAGCCCTCGCTGGGCCTGCTGACGGTCAACGCGCTGACGGCCGCTCACAGCGTCATCGTCCCGCTGGAGTGCGAGTTCTTCGCGCTGCGCGGCGTCGCGCTGCTCACCGAGACCATCGAGAAGGTCTGCGAGCGGCTCAACCCCGAGCTGCGGCTGGACGGCATCCTCGCCACCATGTACGACTCGCGCACCGTGCACAGCCGCGAGGTGCTGGCACGCGTCGTCGAGGCGTTCGGCGACCACGTCTTCCACACCGTCATCGGGCGGACCGTGCGCTTCCCGGAGACCACCGTCGCCGGCGAACCGATCACGACGTACGCGACCAATTCGGTCGGTGCCGCCGCCTACCGCCAGCTCGCCAGGGAGGTGCTCGACCGGTGCCGCCCCGCCGAGTGAGTCTCCCGGGTGCCGACGAGCTGTTCCGGACCACCGGCGGGATGGCGCTGTCGCCGTCCCTCGCGTCGCGTTCGGCCTCCGAGGCGCCCAGAGCGGAGACCGCGCGGGCGCTCAACGGCGCCGGTGACGCGGACGGCGCCGAGGGCGTCGACGGCGCCCCCGGCAGCGGTGCTTCCGCCGCCGGCGAGGGCCCGGAGCACGCCGAGGGCGGCGCCGGGCCGGCCGACGACCAGGCGGGGACCAGGCGGGCGCCGCGGCGCGGGATCGGCGCGCCGGGCGCGGCCACCGTGCCCGCCCCCGCGCAGCCGGGCGGCCAGGGCGCCACCGGGCCGGGCAGCGGCACGACGGCGGCCGCCAAGGCCGCGCCGGGCCGCGCCGCGGCCCCGGCGCCGCGTCAGCACGCCGGTGCGGCCGAGGACCAGACGGGCGCCGCGGGGCGGCCCCGTCCGCGCGGCCGTGCGCCGCGCCGTCCGAGCGGGCGCGAGCGGCACGACGAGAAGATCACCGTGTACGTGTCCGCCGAGGAGCTGATGGACCTCGAACACACCCGGCTGGTGCTCCGCGGCGAGCACGGCCTGGCGGTGGACCGCGGCCGGATCGTCCGGGAGGCCATCGCGGTGGTGCTGGCCGACCTGGAGCAGCGCGGCGAGGCGAGCATCCTGGTGCGGCGGCTGCGCGGGCGCTGAGCACGCGCCTCGGGGCCGCGGGGGGTCCGGGGCGGTTCGGTGCGGTGCGGCCGTCGGGCCGGGCGGTCCGGCGTGTCGGCGGGCCCCGGTGCGCGGCACGCGGTGCGGGCGGGCGAAGATGGACCGTCATGCCGAGCACCCCTGAGAGTCCCGTTGTCGCCCAGGCCGCCGCCGGAGCGGCCGGGCCGGGTGCGCCGCAGGACGGGCCGCAGGGCGGCTTCCTGGTCCGGCTGGACAACTTCGAGGGCCCGTTCGACCTGCTGCTGAGCCTGATCGCCAAGCACCGGATGGACGTCACCGAGATCGCGCTGGCGACCGTCACCGACGAGTTCATGGCCCACATCCGCGCCATGGGGCCGGACTGGGACCTCGACGCGGCGACCGAGTTCCTGGTCGTCGCCGCCACCCTGCTCGACCTCAAGGCGGCCCGGCTGCTGCCCGCCGCCGAGGTCGAGGACGAGGAGGACCTCGCCCTGCTGGAGGCGCGCGACCTGCTCTTCGCCCGGCTGCTGCAGTACCGGGCGTACAAACGGGCGGCGGCGCTGTTCGGCGAGCGCTGGGCCGCCGAGCTGCTGCGGCAGCCGCGGGACGTCGGCCTGGAGCCGCGGCACGCCGCCCTGCTGCCCGAGGTCGTGATCGGCATCGGTACCGAGCGCTTCGCGCAGCTCGCCGCCCGGGCGATGGTCCCGAGGCCGAAGCCGGCCGTCTACGTCGACCACATCCACACCCCGCCGGTGAGCGTGCGCGACCAGGCGGGCCTGGTGGTCGGGCTGCTGTCCGAGCTGGGCGAGGCGACCTTCCAGCGGCTGGTCGCCGACGCGCCGGACACCATGGTGGTGGTCGCCCGGTTCCTGGCGCTGCTGGAGCTGTACCGGGAGCGGGTGCTCGCCTTCGAGCAGCCGGACGCGCTCGGCGAGCTCGTGGTGCGCTGGGTGGCGGAGGCGGACCGGGGCGCGGTCGAGGTGACGGACGAGTTCGACCGGCCGGCGGGCGAGGCCGCGGCGCGGGCGGCGAAGGGCGAGGAGGACGGGCGATGACGGCCGGGAACGGCGGCGCGGGCGGCGGGCGGCCGGCCCGGCGGGTGCTGGGGCTGCCCGGGCGGCCGCGCGCCGGGGAGTGGCTGGAGCCGGCGCCGGGCGTGCCGGCGGAGGCCCCGCCGGCGGAGCTGCCGGAGCTGCCGGAGCCGGAGCCGCGGCCGGAGCCGTGGCCGGCCGCGTTCGCCGGCCCGCCGGCCGACGCGGCCGGCCCCGGGCTGCGGGCCGAGCTGGAGGCGATCCTGATGGTCGTCGACGAGCCGGTGGGCGAGGCCCACCTGGCCTCGGTGCTGGAGCGCCCGCGCGCCGAGGTCGCGGTGGCGCTGCGCGAGCTGTCCGCCGAGTACACCGCCCACGGACGGGGCTTCGACCTGCGGCTGGTCGCCGGAGGCTGGCGGTTCTACAGCCGCGACGCCTGCGCGCCGGCCGTCGACCGCTTCGTTCTGGACGGCCGGCAGGCCCGGCTGACCCAGGCGGCGCTGGAGACCCTGGCGGTCATCGCCTACCGGCAACCGGTGTCCAGATCGCGGGTCTCGGCCGTCCGCGGTGTGAACTGTGACGGCGTGATGCGTACCCTGGTACAGCGAGGACTGGTGGAAGAGGCCGGATCCGAGCCCGAAACAGGTGCGATCCTGTATCGGACGACGAACTACTTCCTGGAACGGATGGGGCTCCGCGGCCTGGACGAGCTGCCGGAGCTCGCTCCCTTCCTGCCCGAGGTCGACGACGTGGAAGCGGAGTCCCTGGAGGGCACGATGATCGCGGAGGCGGTCGCCGCCGCTGCCGTGCAGGCCGCGGACGGCAGTGGCGAGGCCGGTCGGGCTGCGCCCGATCGGTAGGGGGCGGTGAGGTCGGCCGAAACGACCGCACAGCCCAGACGGTAACGACGTACGGACACTTTGATGCGTAGCAGTGGCAACGGCAGGAACAGCAGCGGCGGCGGCAGCGGTCGCGGCGGACAGGGCGGGGGCGGCCGGGGCGGCTCCTACGGGGGCGGCTCGGGGGGCCGCGGCGGCTCCGGCGCGCGCGGGGGTTCGTACGGCGGCGGGTCCGGCGGCGGGCGGGGCGGCGCGGGCTCGCGCGGCGGCTCCGGCTCCGGCTCGTACGGCCGGGACGACCGTCGCGAGGGCCGCCGGGACGACCGGCGGGACGACCGCCGCTACCCGGACCGCCCGCTGCGGCCCGAGGAGCGCAAGTACGACCGCCCCGAGTACGGCGGCGGCCCCAACGCCACCCCGGCCCGCGGCGGCTTCGCCGGGCGCCGGCCCGGCCCGGCCCCGCGGCCGCGCCGCGAGGGCCAGGGCGCCCCGGGCGACCCGCGCCGCCAGCCGCAGCGCTCGCGCGAGCTGCAGGCCCGGATCGAGGACGCGGTGCTGGCCCGGCACGACAAGCCGGCCGTGAAGCTCCCGAAGACCTTCGGCGAGCCCGAGGGCGAGCGCCTGCAGAAGGTGCTGGCCCGGGCCGGCGTCGGCAGCCGGCGCGCCTGCGAGGAGCTGATCGACCAGGGCCGGGTCGAGGTCAACGGCAAGCGGGTCACCGAGCAGGGCAAGCGGGTCGACCCGCAGAACGACGAGATCAAGGTGGACGGCCTGACCGTCGCCACCCAGTCCTACCTGTTCTTCGCGCTGAACAAGCCGGCCGGCGTGGTCTCCACCATGGAGGACCCGGACGGCCGCCAGTGCCTCGGCGACTACGTGACCAACCGCGAGACCCGGCTGTTCCACGTCGGCCGCCTGGACACCGAGACCGAGGGCATCATCCTGCTCACCAACCACGGTGAGCTGGCGCACCGCCTCACCCACCCCCGGTACGGCGTGACCAAGACCTACCTGGCCGCCATCCAGGGCCCGATCCCGCGCGACCTGGGCAAGCAGCTGGCCAAGGGCATCGAGCTGGAGGACGGCTACGCCCGCGCCGACAGCTTCAAGGTCGTCTCGAACGTCGGAAAGAACTACCTGGTCGAGGTGACCCTGCACGAGGGCCGCAAGCACATCGTCCGCCGGATGCTGGCGGAGGCGGGCTTCCCGGTCGAGAAGCTGGTGCGCACCCACTTCGGTCCGATCGCGCTCGGCGACCAGAAGTCCGGCTGGCTGCGCCGGCTGACCAACCCCGAGGTCGGCCAGCTGATGCGCGAGGTCGGGCTGTAACAGCGACCCCTCGCAGGGCCTCCCCGTCGTTCGGCGGGGGGCCCTCCGTCGTTCGGCGGCTCCTGCTGTGAAGCGGGCCGCATCGGGGGTGATCGCCTTGTCAGCCCGATCATCCGTGGCCGAGGATTGCCACCTGACCACGACCCGCCGGGTGGCGGGACTGCGCCACCCGGCGCGGGGCGAGGGGCGAAACGGGGAGCGACGCCGTGTCCGATGCACCACTCAGCGCACTGGGACTGGCCGGAGCGGACGGCCGGGTCTACGCGGCGCTGGTGGCCAACCCGCAGTCGACGGCCGAGGACCTCGCCGTGCTCTGCGAGCTGACCCTCCAGCAGAGCCTGCGGGCCCTGGACCGGCTCGCCCAGCAGGGCATGGCCACCCGGGCCCCGGTGGACCGCCAGCGCTTCCTGCCGGTCGCCCCGGACGTCGCCATCGGCACCCTGATCGGCCACCGGGAGTCCGAACTGCGCCACGCCCGGGCCGAGATGCACCGGCTGATGGACGCCTTCCGGGAGGCCTCGCGCTACACCGACCCGGCGCACTCGGTGGAGGTGCTGACCGGCGCCGAGGCGATCGCCCAGCGGCTGGAGCACATCACAGGGACCAGCCAGTACCAGATCCGCGGCTTCGACTGCCCGCCCTACATCCAGGACCCGGTGGCCAACATCCCGCTGCAGCGCCAGCGGCTGAAGGAGGGCGTGCGGTTCCGGACCATCTACGACCGGGAGGCGGTGGCCTGGCCGGGCCGGCTGGAGAAGAACATCCTGGCCGGGGTCGCCGACGGCGAGGAGGCCAGGGTCCGGCCGGTGCTCCCGATGAAGATGGTCATGTCGGACGACCGGATGGCGATCATCCCGATCAGCGTCGGCGACAGCGTCCTCGACGCCGCCTACGTCATCCACCCCTCGGCGCTGCTCCAGGCGCTGGACACGCTGTTCGAGGCGGAGTGGGAGCGCGCCGTCCAGCTGCAGGCCGCGATCGGCGCGGGCGACGGGGCGCTGGAGCCGGAGGCCGACCACCGCAAGCTGCTCGGACTGCTGGCGGCCGGCCTCACCGACGAGTCGATCGCCCGCTCGCTCGGCTGGAGCGCCCGGACCACCCAGCGCCGGCTCCAGTCGCTGATGCGCGAGCTGGGCGCCACCACCCGCTTCCAGGCCGGCATGGCGGCCCGGGAGCGGGGCTGGCTGTAGGGCCCCCGTGGTCCCCTCGCACCTGCGGTCCCGCCGCGGGCGCGGGGCGTCAGCTCCAGGGGGAGAGCGAGACCCAGCGGCCGTCCGGGCCGCGCTCGACCTTCTCCAGGCCGACCACCGCCGTGCGGTTCAGCCGCCCGTAGATGTGCGGGTACAGCACACCGGGGGTGGCCCCGGGCGCCGGTGCGCCGTGCGGGGCCTCCCACTTGACCATCGGTTCCACCAGCGACTCCTCGATCAGCAGCACCATCAGCGGCTCACGGGCGTCGGCGAAGAACGCGTTGGCCACCGCGAGCGCGGTCTGCTCGTCCGCCGAGCAGTGGATGAACCCGTCGGTGAGCAGCGAGGCGGTCGCGTACGGCCGGCCCGGGTCGGCCAGCCAGTCGTCCAGGGGGGCGAGGTGCAGGATCATGCTCCTGTTGTACCCGCTCCGGCCGGGCCGGGGCGGGCGCCCGGACGGCGGTTCGCGCGCCCGGGCCCCGTGGCTCCTCCGGGGGCGCCCGCCGTCAGAGGCCCGCGACCTTCCCGGAGGCGGAGATCTCGTACACCAGGGTGAGCGTGCGGCGGGCGCCCGGGCCGAGCGGGACGTCCCAGCGGACCACGCCCTCGGCGTCGAAGGCGTCCGGCGCGGGCGAGCACTCCTCCTTGCGCAGCCGCACCTCCACGGCCGACACCTCGGAGACCGGCACCCGCTCGCGCACCGCGACCAGCTGCTCGTCCCGCTCCTCCGGGCCGGAGAACCGCGACAGGTGCAGCCGCACCGTGCGGGTGGTCACCGACCGCTGGCTCAGCCCGGCGGTGGAGCGGCGCTCGTCGGTCTCGCGCACCACCCGGTAGCCGTCCGAGCTGCCGAAGGACAGCTCCGCGTCGGCGCCGGCCGCCGTGAACGGCAGCCGCCCGCGCCCGGTGAAGCCGCTGCCGCGGACCAGTTCGACCGGCCCGGCGAGCAGCGGGTGCCCGGCCGTGTTGCGGAACCGGACCACCTGGGTGACCAGCGGCGACAGCTCCGGCGCGCAGGCGTACTCGCTGTGCGCGGCCCCTTCGAAGGAACCCAGCGGCACCCGGTGCGCCCGTCCGTCGGAGGGCACGGTGGCCGGCGCCGGGGCGGTCAGCACCCGCACCTCGCCGCCGTCGTCCACGCCCGGCAGCGCACCGTCCGGGCGCAGCTCGGAGATCGTCTCCTCGCGCAGCTCCACCTCGACGGTGCGCCGCTCCTCGGCGGTGCGCTCGCGCAGCGTCAGCACGTCCTCGGCGAGCGCGGGCGGTTCGGTGGCGAGGGCGGAGCGGGCGGTGGAGAAGGTGAGCCGGGCGCCGGTCCAGGCCTCGCCGGTGCGCTGCCAGACCACCGCCTCGGACTCCAGCCGCAGCACGCCGTCGGCCAGGGTGGCCCGGTAGGACGGCCGCCACAGGGCGCACGGCACCAGGTGGTGCACGCTCAGCCGGGCGGGACCGGCCTGCCGGGCCTCGACGGTCAGGTCGAGGTGGGCGAGCAGTTCGGCGGGCTCCTCCTCGGCCTCGGCCGCGGCGGCGAAGGCCGCGTTGCGCTCGTCCTCCAGCCGGTCCAGCCGGGAGCGGGTGGCGCGCAGTTCCTCGCCGTGGCGCTCGCGTTCGGCGTCCACGCGTTCCAGCTCGCGGTGCCAGCGGGTCCGCTCCACCTCGCCGACGCCGGCGCCCTCGCCGACCTCGCGCAGCAGGTCTTCGGCGAGCTGGGCGAGCAGCGCCAGCCGGGCCTCCAGGCGCTGCGCCAGCGCCTTCTCGGCGAGGTCGCGCCGGTCCAGCTCGTGCAGGCGGTGGCGCAGCGCGGAGTCCTCCGGGCCGGGCGGCAGCGGGGCGCGCGGCGTCCAGACGCGGGTGATCCGGGCGTCCAGGACGCGCACGCCGGCGGTGTCGGACTCCGCGCGCAGGGTGCGGTCGACGGCGAGCGCGGTGAGCGGGCCCAGCCGCAGCCGCTGGACGCCGGCGGCCAGCTCGGCGGTGGCGGTGCGCTCGACCTGGGCCCGGTCCTCCAGGCAGGTGACGGCGGTGACGGGCAGCGGCGTCGCGGGCCGCGGGGGGAGGGGGGTGACGGTCACGTTCAGTTCCTCCGGTTTCCGCCGACGATGGCCTTTCCGGCCGGGATCCTGATCTGGTAGCCGGCGTCCAGTTCGGCCCGGCCGCCCGGCGGCAGCTCGACCCGCCGGAGCCGGGTGCTGGGCGGGCACTCGGTGGACGGTTCGTCCGGGGCGTGCCAGCCGGGGCGTTCCTCGATCCGGATGTCGGCGTCGGAGCTGACCGGCACCCGTTCGCGGACCTCGACGGTGACCGGGCGGCCGAGCCGGTTGGCCAGCTCGACGCGCACCCGGTGGTCGAGCACGGTGCTGCTGTTCAGCATGCCCGCGGTGGACTCGCGCAGCTCGGTACGGCGCGTCACCTCGACCGACTCGGCGACACCGATGCCCAGTCGGCGCACACCGCCGGGGGCGAGGGTGGGCAGGGCGGCGGTGAGCAGGAACTGGTCGTCGACGGTCACCTCGACCGGGCCGGCGAGCACGGCCTGCGCGGTGCCGTTGGTGATCACCAGGGTGGCGTAGACGCGCTCCTCGACGGCGGGCACGGTGACGTACTCGGGGCTCACCTGCACCGGGATCTCGTCGATGGTGACGGTGTGCCAGGTGGCGTCGGACGGCAGGTCGGCGGGGGCGGCGGCGTCGAAGCGGTGGTCGAAGGAGCCGGCCGAGACGCGCGGCGGCACGGCGTGGTGCGGCAGCGGGAGGTGGGGCAGCCCGGGGGCGGGCCGGCCGGCGGCGCGCCGGTCGTCCGGGTGGTGCAGGGTGCCGCGCCGGGCGGCGGCGTCCGGGCCGGAGAGTTCCAGCGCGGGGTAGTCGAGCAGCAGCTCGTCCGGGACCGGCGGGCCGGGCGGGGGCGTGAAGGGGGCGGGGGCGTCGAACCTGGCGAGGGCCTCCTCGGCCGGGAACGGGGCGCCGGGGGCGGGCGGGGGCCCGCCGTAGCCGGCGAAGGCGACCGACTGCCCGGCCCCGCCGGCCTCGTCCGCCGAGCGAAGGCCGCCGGTGCGGGCGCGGGCCCGGGGGGCGGGCCCGCCCGGGGGCTGCGGCGCCGGGGCGGCGGCCGGGGGCGGGAGCGGCGCGGCGACGGCCGGGCTGACCGGGGCGGAGAGCCGGGGCTCGGCGGCCGCGCCGACGGGCCGGGCGGACCCGGCGTGCATCCGGCGGGGGCCGGACGGCACCGGGCGGGGGCCGGCCGCGTCGTAGCCGGTGAACAGGTCGGCCAGGCCGGCCGGGGGCTCGCGCCAGCCCGACGGCGGCGGGGCCGGCTGGCTGCGGCCGATCCGCAGCGAGCGCAGCTTGGGCAGCTCGGTGCGGCGGTCGAGGTCGGCGGTGGAGAGCGCGAGGCGCACGCCGGTCCAGTCCTCGCCGGTCTGCTGGGCGACCGAGGCGCGCAGCAGCAGCCGGCCGGTGTCGGCGCCCTGGCGGTAGGAGAGCCGGTAGGAGGGCACCCAGCGGGCGGCCCGGACGGTGTACTCCAGTTCGATCTCGACGGCGGGGGAGTCGTCGGCGGAGCGCTCGGGGGCGGTGAGGGTGAGCAGGGCGGTCCGCGCGGTCCCGACGGCCTCGCGCCGCCCGGCGGAGGACGCCCGGGCCACCCGGTCGGCGAGCACCTGGGTCTCGTGGTCGGCGAGTTCGAGCTCCCGGGTGAGCCGCTCGGCGCGCTCGTGGAGGGCGGTGAGGCGCTCGTCGACGAACTCGGCCAGCTCCAGCCAGGCGTCGGCGGGGGTGCGGCGCAACGGCTCGTCACGGCGCCGGGGCGGCGGGACGGCGCGCAGCGCGCGGGTCTCGACGACGGCGGCGTGGACCAGCCGGCGCCGCTCGCGCAGCGCGTCGGCGTGCTCCTCGGCGGCGGCCAGCCGGCGTTGCAGCTCGGGCAGTTCGGAGGCCTCGCGGAGTTCGGCGAGCGCCTCGGTGCGGGCCTCGGTGACGGCGGTGCCGGCCGGGCCGGTGAGCACCCGGGCGCGCAGCGAGCGTTCGTCGAGCCCCTCGGGCAGGCCGGTCAGCCGCAGCCGCCCGCCCGGGGGCAGGGCCGTCCGGGCCCGGCGGCGGCAGACCGCGCCGGCCGCGTGGACGACCACGGAGTCCAGGACCGAGGGCACGGCGGGCACCGTGCTCCGGCCGGTGCCGTCGTCGTGCGGTCGATGCTGGTCGCTGCTGTGTTGATCGTTCACCCGGCCAACCCCTTCGTCGCGTACCGTCGGCGGCCCATCCTGCCGTGCGGTGCCGCCCGCGTCGCCGGCTTTCCGCCGTGGGCGGCGTGCGGGCGGCGCGGCGGGCGCCCCGGTGGCGCGCCCGCGTGAGGGGGACGGCCGGGGGTAGTGGTGCGGTTGCGGTACCGGCGGGGGTGATGGGGCAGGATGGGGGCCGACCCGTTCCACCCAGTCGACCGCGTTCCGCGCCGTTCCGTGAGGAGAACCACCCCACCATGCGCACCGCCGCCGTCGTCGGTACCGGACTCATCGGCACCTCCGCCGCGCTCGCCCTCACCGGACGGGGCCTGACCGTCCATCTGGAGGACGCCGACCCGGACGCCGCCCGCACCGCCGCCTCGCTGGGCGCCGGGACCACCGAGCCCGCCGACGGGCCGGTCGACCTCGCGATCATCGCCGTCCCGCCCGCGCTGGTCGGCAAGGTGCTCGCCGACTGCCAGCGCCGCGGACTGGCGCGCTGCTACACCGACGTCGCCAGCGTGAAGGCCGGCCCGCGGGCCGAGGTCGCCGCGCTCGGCTGCGACACCACCCACTACATCGGCGGCCACCCGATGGCCGGGCGGGAGCGCTCGGGCCCGCTGGCCGCCCGCGAGGACCTCTTCGAGGGCCGGCCGTGGGTGCTCACCCCAACCGCCGACACCGACACCGAGACGCTGAACGCCGTCCTCGAACTGGTCGCGCTCTGCGGGGCGGTGCCGATCGTCATGGACGCCGTGGCGCACGACCGCGCGGTCGCGCTGGTCTCGCACGCCCCTCAGCTGCTCTCCTCGCTGGTCGCCGCCCGGCTGGAGAAGGCCGACGAGACCGCCATAAGGCTCTCCGGCCAGGGCGTGCGGGACGTGACCCGGATCGCCGCCTCCAACCCCGCGATGTGGGTGGACATCCTCTCCGCCAACGCCGGCGCGGTCGCCGACGTGCTGGAGGAGGTCGCCACCGACCTCGGCGAGACCGTCACCGCGCTGCGCGCCCTGCAGGCCGCCGAGGAGGACCGGCGGCGGGGCGGCGCCGAGGGCATCGAGGCGGTCATGCGGCGCGGCAACACCGGGCAGGCCCGGATCCCCGGCAAGCACGGGGCGCCGCCCACCCGGTACGAGACGGTGGCCGTGGTGCTCGGCGACCAGCCGGGCGAGCTGGGCCGGCTGTTCGGTGAGGTCGGCGCGGCGGGCGTGAACATCGAGGACGTCGACATCGAGCACTCCACCGGGCAGCAGGTGGGCTTCGTCCAGCTGTCGGTGGCGCCGGCGGCGGTGCGCCCGCTGACGGCGGCGCTGCGGGCGAGCGGGTGGAGCGTGCGGGACTGAGCGGGCGGCGCCGGGGCGCTCCGGGGGCCGGTGCGGGGGCCGGTCCGGCGGGAGCGCCACCGGCGGGGCCGGGTGGGTCGGCGGTCCATTAACCTTGAGGGAGACCATCCCCGGCTTCCCCGTCCTTCGGGTTGCCATGCTCAGAGATTCAGAGAGAGGTTCGCGCCGTGGACACTGCCGACCGAGCGCACGCCCCGGTCGTCGTCGCCATCGACGGACCCTCCGGCTCCGGCAAGTCGACCGTCTCCCGGGCGGTCGCCGCCCGACTGGGCCTGAGCTTCCTGGACACCGGTGCCATGTACCGGGCGATGACCTGGTGGATGCTGGCCAACCACGTCGACGTGAACGACCCGGAGGCGGTGGCCCTCGCGTGCGGCAAGCCGGTGATCGTGTCCGGCACGGACGCGGACGGCCCGACCATCACCGTCGACGGGCGGGACGTCGCCGGCCCGATCCGCGGCCCCGAGGTGACCGCGCACGTCAGCGCCGTCGCCGCGGTGCCGGCGGTGCGCGCCCGCCTGGTGGAGCTGCAGCGCGGCTGCGCCCGGGTCGCCGCCCGTGGCATCGTCGCCGAGGGCCGGGACATGGGCAGCGTGGTGTTCCCGGACGCCACCGTCAAGATCTTCCTGACCGCCTCGGAGACGGCCCGCGCCGAGCGCCGGGCCGCCGAGCTGCGGGCCAAGGGCGTCGACGAGGCGACCATCACCGCGATGGCCGCCGACCTGGCGCGCCGGGACGCGGCGGACTCCTCGCGGGAGACCGCCCCGCTCACCCAGGCCGCGGACGCGGTCCTGGTGGACACCAGCGCGCTCACCCTGGAGCAGGTGATCGACCGGATCACCGCGCTCGTGGCGGGGCGGGCCGGGGCTGCGCTGTCGACCGTCTGAGCCCCCCCGGGGCCTTGAGACCGGTCGGTCATCATCCGATGAACGGGGTGCCGTGGTGGCACCCGGAACCATTCGCGCTGCCCCGGTGGGGCAGGTACGCACGGCACGTCCCTGGGAAGGGCCGGGCCGGGAAACGGACAGTACGAACATGACCGCAGAGCACTCCACCGCCGGCCACGGCGAGCTGGACGCCTCCGAGTACGCCGAGTTCATGGCGCTCGCCGCCGAGGAGGGTTTCGACCTCGACGACGTCGACGGCCTCGGCGACGGCAGCCACGCCCCGCTGCCGGTGCTGGCCGTCGTCGGCCGCCCCAATGTCGGTAAGTCGACCCTGGTCAACCGCATCATCGGCCGCCGCGAGGCGGTCGTCGAGGACAAGCCCGGCGTCACCCGCGACCGCGTCACCTACGAGGCCGCCTGGAACGGCCGCCGCTTCAAGGTGGTCGACACCGGCGGCTGGGAGATCGACGTCCTCGGCATCGACGCCATGGTCGCCGCCCAGGCCGAGCTCGGCATCGAGCAGGCCGACGCGGTGCTGTTCGTCGTCGACGCCACCGTCGGGGCCACCGACACCGACGAGGCCCTGATCAAGATCATCCGCCGGGCCGGCAAGCCGACCGTGCTCTGCGCCAACAAGGTCGACGGCCCGTCCACCGAGGCCGAGGCCGCCTACCTCTGGTCGCTCGGCCTCGGCGAGCCGTACCCCGTCTCGGCCCTGCACGGCCGCGGCTCCGGTGACCTGCTCGACGCCGTGATGGCCGCGCTGCCCGAGGCCCCGCCGCAGACCTTCGGCGACGCCGCCCCCGGCGGCCCGCGCCGCATCGCGCTGATCGGCCGGCCGAACGTCGGCAAGTCCAGCCTGCTCAACAAGGTCGCCGGCGAGGAGCGGGTGGTCGTCAACGAGCTGGCCGGCACCACCCGCGACCCGGTCGACGAGATGATCGAGCTCGGCGGCAAGACCTGGAAGTTCGTCGACACCGCCGGTATCCGCCGCCGGGTCCACCTGACCGCCGGCGCCGACTTCTACGCCTCGCTGCGCACCGCCGCCGCACTGGACAAGGCCGAGGTCGCGGTCGTCCTCGTCGACGCCAGCGAGACCCTGGCCGAGCAGGACACCCGGATCATCTCGATGGCCGTCGAGGCCGGGCGCGCCGTCGTCATCGCCTACAACAAGTGGGACCAGCTCGACGAGGAGCGCCGCTACTACCTGGAGCGCGAGATCGAGCGCGACCTCGTCCAGGTGCAGTGGGCCCCGCGGGTCAACGTCTCGGCGAAGACCGGCCGGCACATGGAGAAGCTCGTCCCGGCGATCGAGACCGCGCTGGAGGGCTGGGAGACCCGCATCACGACCGCCCGGCTGAACGCCTTCCTCGGCGAGCTGGTGGCCGCCCACCCGCACCCGATCCGGGGCGGCAAGCAGCCGCGCATCCTGTTCGGCACCCAGGCGGGCATCCGTCCGCCGCGCTTCGTGCTGTTCGCCTCGGGCTTCCTGGAGGCGGGCTACCGGCGGTTCGTCGAGCGCCGGCTGCGCGAGGAGTTCGGCTTCGTCGGCACGCCGATCTCGATCTCGGTGCGGGTGCGGGAGAAGCGGAAGAGGAAGTAACGGCAGCAGCTGACGGAAGGGCCCCGTCGGCCGGTCTCGGGACCGGGCGGCGGGGCCCCTTCGTTCGTGCGGGCGGTGCGGGTGGTTCGGGCGGTTCGGGCGGTGCGGGGGCGGTTCGGGCGGTCTTTCGGTGCGCCGTGCGCGGTGTGCGGTTCGTGCGCGGGGTCAGCGGTGGTCGCCGCCGCGGCCCGGGGGGAGGGAGAGCAGGCTGCGGTGGCGACCACCGCCGCCCGTGCCCCGGGCGCCGTGGCCGAAGGCGGCGCCCACCGCCGGGGCGGGCGCCGGAACCGGGACCGTCACCGGGGCGGGCGCGGGCACCGGCGGCGGGACCGGGCCGAGGTAGCCGGCCGCGACCCAGCCCTGGCCGTTGCCGGCCTGGGAGCCCGCCGGGGTGGCCGACGGGGCGCCGCCCGGGTGGCCACCCGCCGGACGGCCGGGGGCGGGGGTGGCGGGGAAGCCGGCCGGGTACGGGCCCGCCGGGTGGCCGGTGCCGGCGGCGCCAAAAGGGTCGTGCGGGTGGCCGGTGTGGCCGGTGTGGCCGAAGGGCTGGTCCGGCTGCCCGGGTTGGTCGGCTCCGCCCGGCCGGCTGGGCATGAACTGCGGGATGCCGACCGCCTGTCCCGCGTACGTCTGGAAGGCCTGGTGCTGCGGCGGGTACGGGCGCGGGTCGGTGCGCGCCGGAGCGGTGTCCCGGACGGCGAAGCCGGTGAAGGCCAGGTCCTCCTCGCCCGAGCGGTCGCCCGGCAGGGCGCGGAAGAGCCGGCGGTACTCGGAGTACAGCTCGTCGTAGATCGGCGTCGCCGAGTGCGGGTGCTCCGCGTCGTACGAGGGGCGCATGCCCGGGATCGGGCGGGAGGCGGTGGTGGACCGCCGGGGGGAGGCGGGGACGTCGTAGCTGTACACGCAGGGCCCAACGAGCGAGGGCGCCCGGGGGATGCGGGTGGGCGCCCCCGGGGGCGGGGTGGGGCCGTGGGGCCGTGGGGCCGCCCCGGGGGCGGGGTGGGGCCGTGGGGCCGCCCCCGGAGGCGCGGCGCGGCTCAGGTGCCGGCGAGCGGGAGGGAGGCGGCGACCACCTGGCCGAGTGCCACCGCCCGCTCCAGCGCCTGGCGCAGCAGGTCCTCGCGCGGCTGCCGGCCGACGGTTCCGGCCGGGACGGCGTACATGGTGACCTCGCCGAGCTGGTTGGCGGCGAACCGCCAGGCGTCGGTCACCTGGAGCGGCTGGTGGGCCTGCCACCAGCCGGTGCTGCCGCCGGCCGCCGCGGGCTGGAGGATCGCGTGCAGCTTGCCCATCGCGACCAGCACCGACCAGCCGGGCAGCTGGTCGGGCGTCTTGTCGAGGTCGGTGACCGGCTGGAAGCCCGCGTCCTGGAGCAGGTCGAGGAACTCGTCCTCGCCGGAGGTGTTGCCCGGGCGCCCGACCGGCCCGGTCGGCTCGACGACCAGCGAGGCGTGGCCGGTGTCGCCGTGCAGGACCAGCCCGCAGGTGATGCCGAGGATCGCGGCCTGGCCGGGAGCGACGGGCCGCCCGTCCGCCGGGGCGGAGGCCGCGTCCGGGGCCGGCACGCGCACCGGCGGCTGCGGGGGGACGGGCGCGGCGTCGGCGGCCGGGGCGCCCTGGGACTCGCTGATGCTGCGGACGGCGCCGGCCAGCTGCTCCTCGGAGACCGGGACCACCTGGGAGGGGATGCAGCGGGCGTGCGCGAAGGCCAGCACCGCCGTCTCCTCGCCGACGAACAGCACGGTGCTGGTGGGCTCCTGGAACGCGTCGCCGGGGGTGCGGCAGGAGGTGCACTCGTAGCTGTCGGGTGCGTGGGCGCCGCCGAGCAGGCGGTCGGCCTCGTCGTCGCCGATCTCGGAACGGACCTCGTCGCTGACGTCGAGCATGCGCGGCACTGGGTTTCTCCTCGGTGCGGTGTCGGGGGTCGAAGGGGAGGGGTGGAAGGCCGGCTCTGTTCGAGCCGGAGACGGGGGCGCCCCGGCCGCCCTTACCAACGGGCCCTTGTGGCAGGGGTCACGGGTGGGGTGCCGGGCTGACGGGAATTGCCTCGGATTCGATCGCGGAGGGTGCCGGTGGCATCGCAATGTGTCGATCTCGGTGGCGGGAGTGCCGGAATGCCGGTGTGAGGTAGCCCACGGCCTGCGGATGTTTGATCTAGGAAATGACGCCTAAAACGGACATTAAGGACATGAATGCCAGGTCATTACCGGCGGTAACCCCCTGCTGAGCTGGGGAGACCCGAAAGTGTTTGGTTCCCAGGCGGCCGACTCGTAGCTTCATTGGCGGTGCAACGAGCACCACCCGGGTTCACCCCCGACGCACAGCCCGCCGGTTTCCTCCGGCGCCGGCCGTGCCCGCCGATGCGACCGCTCGAACAGGTCGCCGGTGCGTGGCGGGTGGCCGGGGCGGCGCGGGACGTCCGACACGTCTCCGGCCGCCCGACGGACGCGGCGAGCGATTCCAGTCCCCTTCCAGGGCTTGGTTCCGCATGCCCGCCCGGGGCTGTCGAGAGGAACCCCATGACCTTCCGTCACGAGACCGCCGCTGCCACCACCGCCTCCGCCACCAAGCGCAACCGCGTCCGGATGGCTGTCGTGGCGGGCGCCGCTGTCGCGGCCCTGCCGGTGGCCGGCCTCGTCACGGCCACCTCGGCCTCCGCCGCCTCCGTCTCCACCTGGGACGCCGTCGCCCAGTGCGAGAGCGGCGGCAACTGGGCCATCAACACCGGCAACGGTTTCTACGGCGGTCTGCAGTTCACCTCCAGCACCTGGGCCGCCTTCGGCGGCACTGCCTACGCCCCGCAGGCCAACCTGGCCACCAAGGCGCAGCAGATCGCCGTCGCCGAGAAGGTCCTCGCCTCGCAGGGCCCGGGCGCCTGGCCCGTCTGCTCCGTCAGGGCCGGTCTGACCAAGGGCGGCGCCCCGGCCGCGGTCGACACCTCCGCCCCGGCCGCCAAGCCGGCCGCCCCCGCCGCGAAGCCGGCCGCCCCGGCCGCCACCGCGACCCCGAAGCCGGCCGCGCCGAAGGCCGCCGAGGCTCCCAAGGCCGCCCCGAAGGCCGCTGAGGCCCCCAAGGCCGCCGCCGCGCCGAAGGCCGACACGACCGCGAAGTCGGGCAAGGGCTGGACCTCGAACGACGCCAAGAAGGCCAACGGCACCTACACCGTCAAGGCCGGCGACACCCTGAGCACCATCGCCGCCGCCCAGGGCGTCGACTGGCACGACCTGTACAGCAAGAACGCCAAGGTCATCGGTGGCAACCCGAACCTGATCCTCCCGGGTCAGACCCTCGCCGTCTGATCCGCACGCCCGGTCCGCCGGCCGCCCTCCCGCACCCGGGAGGGCGGCCGGCGGCGTGCGGGCCGCTCCGCCGTCCGGGGCCGGTGTCGGACCGGTGCGCGAGGATGGGGGAGTGACCCAGGGCGAGTTGTTCGGCTTCGGCGGTGCGGACGGCGCCGGTCCGGGGCGGGGGCGGTTCGAGCCGGCGCCCGGCGCGGTGCTGCTCCCGGGCTGGCTGGACGCGGCGGCGCAGCGGCGGCTGGTCGCGGCCTGCCGGGCGTGGGCCCGGCCGCCCGCCGGGATGCACACCGTCCGGATGCCCACCGGCGGCATGATGTCCGTCCGGATGGTCGGCCTGGGCCTGCACTGGTACCCGTACGGATACCGGCGGGTGGCCGAGGACGGAGCGCCGGTCAAGCCGTTCCCGCCCGAGCTCGGCGCGCTCGCCCGGCGGGCGGTGGCCGAGGCGTACGGCGCCGCTGTCGGCGGGATCGCGGGCGCGGCCGGCTACGCGCCGGACATCGCGATCGTCAACCACTACCCGCACGGGGCGCGGATGGGCCTGCACCAGGACCGCGACGAGCGGGCGGACGCCCCGGTGGTCTCGCTGTCGCTCGGCGACTCGTGCGTCTTCCGGCTCGGCAACACCGCGACCAGGACCAGGCCGTGGACCGACCTGGAGCTGCGCAGCGGGGACCTGCTGGTGTTCGGCGGTCCGGCCCGGTTCGCGTACCACGGCGTGACGCGGACGCTGCCGGGGACGGCGGACCCGGCGCTGGGGCTGACCGGGCGGCTCAACATCACCGTGCGGCAGTCGGGGCTCTGAGTGCGGGCGCCGGGGGTTGGGGGCTGGGGTCCGGGTTTCGTGCTGCGGTGCTGCTGGTGCTGCGGCGCTTCGGGGGCGGGGGTCCGGTGCTTCGGGGGTGCTGGGGCCCGGTGGTGCGCCCGTCCACCTGTGCGCCGTGTTCGACCTCGTTCGAGTGAATCGGCGTCCGCGGCCCCGATCCCGGGAATGCCCCGGCTCGCTGAGGAATTCGATTGAGCTGGAGAATTCGAGAGGAACGGGTCGCGGCAGCCGGGCGGAAGACCTCCGGCCGGGCGGCGGCCCGGAGAGGACGTGTTCCATGGGTACCCCGGTCGACGATCTCGTCGCGCTGCTGGACCTTGAGCAGATCGAGCTGAACATCTTCCGCGGGCGCAGCCCCGAGGAGGCGCTCCAGCGCACGTTCGGCGGACAGGTCGCCGGTCAGGCGCTGGTCGCGGCGGGGCGCACCGTGGACGGCGACCGGCCGGTCCATTCGCTGCACGCCTACTTCCTGCGTCCCGGGGTGCCGGGCGTGCCCATCGTGTACCAGGTGGACCGGCTGCGGGACGGCCGCTCGTTCACCACCCGCCGGGTGCTGGCGATCCAGGGCGGGCGGTCGATCTTCGCGCTGACCGCCGACTTCCACGCCCCGGAGCCGGACAGCATCGAGCACCAGTTCCCGGTACCCGAGGTGCCGGCCCCCGAGACGCTGCCCAGCGCGCTGGAGGAGGTCGGCTCCCGGCTCGGCGAGCTGCCCCCGTTCATCAGCCGCCGCCAGCCGTTCGACATCCGCTACGTCGACCGGCTGCGCTGGAGCACCGAGGAGCTGGCCGGTGTCGAGGCGCGCAGCGGCGTCTGGCTGCGGACCAACGGCGAGCTGCCGGACGACCCGCTGATCCACGTCTGCGCGCTCACCTACGCGAGCGACATGACCCTGCTGGACGCCGTCCGAGCCCCCGTGGAGCCGCTCTGGGGCACCCGGCACTTCGACATGGCCTCGCTCGACCACGCGATGTGGTTCCACCGGCCGTTCCGGGCCGACGACTGGCTGCTCTACCAGCAGGAGTCCCCGATATCCCACGGCGCCCGGGGCCTGGCGCGCGGCGAGATCTTCGACCGCAGCGGCCGGCTGGTGGTATCCGTGGTGCAGGAGGGCCTGTTCCGCCGGATCAAGGACTGACCGGTACCGGCGGGGCGGGTGTGACCGCCGTGTTGAACGGCGTGGCCGGCGCGTTGAACAGCGTGACCGCCGCGTTGAGCGGTGTGACGGTCGTACGAAGGGATCCGGGGCCGGGAATGCCCGGCCCGGGTGCCGGGCGTTCGACCGGGTGACGGAGAACGGACGGCCCGCCCGGCGGGCCCTGGAGCACAGTGGGAGGGCGAGCCGATGACGGCGACGGCCGCGGAGGAATGGAAGCACTGGAGCGATCGGCGGGCTGCGACGGTCAGCACCCCGCACGGTCAGCTGGCGCTCACCGGCACGTACTGGCTGGAGCCCGAGCCCGCGGAGATTCCGGGGCTGCCCGGGGTCTGGTGGGCCGACGCCGAGGGCGTCCGGGTCCGGGCGGCGGCGGCCGACGGCCTCGCCGTGGCGGGTGCGGACGCCCCCGTCGACGGTGAGGCGCTGCTGCGTCCGGACACCGACCCGGCGGCGGACACCGCCTCGCTGGGTGAGCTGCTGCTGGTGCCGATCGAGCGCGAGGGCGAGCTGGCGCTGCGGGTCTTCGACCCGGCGGCGCCCCGGCGGGCCTCGTTCGCCGGGATCTCCGCCTACCCCTACGCGCCGGAGTGGGCGGTCTCCGCGGTCTTCACCCCGTTCGAGGGCGAGCAGGCGCAGGCGGTGGTCGTCCCGAACGCCGACGGCAAGGAGCGGCCGCTGGCCGTCACCGGGCAGATCGCGTTCACCGTGGCCGGCGAGCACCGCACCCTGACCGTCAGCCGCTCGGCCAACGGCCTGAGCGGCGTGATCGCCGACGCCACCAGCGGCCGGGACACCTACCGGTTCCGCTTCATCACCCTGCCCGCGCCGGACGAGGACGGCCGCACGGTGCTGGACCTGAACCGCGCCTACCTGCCGCCGTGCGCCTTCGCGGACCACTTCATCTGCCCGTTCCCGCCGCCGGGCAACCGGCTGGACTTCGCGGTGGAGGCGGGGGAGAAGCAGGTCCTCACCCGGTAGCGGTCGTCAGCTGGTCGCTGGTCGCTGGTCGCTGGCCGGTCGCCGGTCGCCGGTCGGCCACCGGCCGGTGGCGGCTGCTGGTCGGCCGCTCTTGGTCGCCCGTTGGTCGCTCGTTGGCCGGGCCCGGATCCCCGGGCCCGGCCAACTGTGCGACGCGCCGCCTTCGTTGACAGCCCCGGGGGAGCGTGCCACGCTAATCAATAGCACGCTATCTATGTTCTTCGAAAAGTTCTCCGGGGGGCGCCAGCCATGCCCAATGCCACTGCCAGTACCACCGCCCGTGTCCGGGTGACCGGGTTCCAGAGGTTCGGCAACAAGATGATGGAGGTCTTCCACGGGATCGGCCTGCCGGTCGGCCCGTTGCAACTGTTGAAGGTGAAGGGCCGCAAGTCCGGCCGGGAGTACACCAATCCGGTCGCCCCGCTGAAGGTCGGCGGCGCGGTGTACATCCTGCAGGCGTTTCCCGGGTCGGACTGGGTGAAGAACGTCCGGGCGGCCGGCGAGGGGGTGCTGGTCCGCGGGCGCAAGACGCAGCGGGTCAGGCTGGTGGAGGTGCCGCCGCACGAACGCGGGCCGATCGCCCGGCACTTCCCGACCCAGGTCCCGATGGGCGCCGGCATCTTCGTCAAGAACGGCGTGGTGCCGGACAAGCGCCCGGAGAGCTTCGAGCGGGCCGCGCGGGACATCCCGGTGTTCCGGGTCGTCCCGCTCTGATCGTCCGCCGCCGCGAACCTCCGCCGCCTGGGCACCCGTTCCGGCGCGCGGGGGAGGGGCCCGCACCGTGGTCACACGGTGCGGGCCCGCCTCTTGTCCCCACGTCGGTGCCACTCACGGCTGTTCCGATCGGCGTCCGGCCCCACAGCTGCCCGGGGCTGGTCAAGGCGCCGGTCGGCGCTACGCTGCACAGAGGATTTCGTGACGAATGGGAGGCTCGGATGCCCGGCCGGCAGAGCGCAGAACGGGTCCCTGCCGAGGCGGACGCCGGCCCGACGTGGCTGCGCAGCAGCGTCGCGCCGAAGCTGCACCTGACCGCGAAGTCCTGTCGGGCGTTCTTCGAGGAGCGCCTCGCCGAGGCGGGCGCGACCTTCGCGGCGTGGACGGTGCTCGCCGCCCTGAAGCTGGAGGGCCCGATGATCCAGCGCGCACTCGCCCAGTACCTGAGCATCGAGGGCCCGACGCTCTCCCGTCACCTGGAGTCGATGGAGCGGCGCGGTCTGGTCGTCCGCAAGCGCACCGGCGTCGACCGCCGGGCGGCGACCGTGGAGATCGCGCCCGACGGCGAGGAGATGTACAACCGGATCGCCTCGGTCGCGGTCAACAGCCAGCAGGAGATGCTCAAGGGCCTCAGCGACCGGGAGGTCGCGCAGCTCGCGACACTGCTGGACCGGATCCTGGAGAACGTCGGACCGCGCTGACGCCGGGCCGCGCATCCCACCCCGGTGTCAGCGGGCCGGGCGGGCGGGGCCACGATGGTCCACTGTGTCGACCAATCATCCTGCCAATTCCGAGGCCGACGGGGACACGCCGCCCGCTCCGTCCGACGCCGTCGCCGCCTCTGCCGTCTCCTCCGTCTCCGCTCCCGTTTCCTCGCCCGTCTCCTCTTCGTCCTCCTCCCCGGCCGTTTCGCCGCCGGCCTGGTACCGACGGTTCGCCCGCGGTGCCTTCGCCGACCTGAGCCCGCTGCGCGACCACGCCGACTACCGGCGGGTCTGGTTCGGGCAGTCCGTCTCCTCGATCGGCCAGCAGATGACGGCCGTCGCCGTCTCCGTCCAGGTCTACGACCTGACCGGCTCCACCTTCGCCACCGGCCTGGTCGGCCTCTTCTCCCTCGTCCCGCTGGTCGCCTTCGGCCTCTACGGCGGCGCCATCGCCGACAGCGCCGACCGCCGCCGCCTCGGCCTGATAGGCGCGGCCGGCCTCGCCGCCGTCTCCGCCGTCCTGGCCGCCCAGGCGCTCGCCGGCCTCGGCCTGGTCGCGGTCCTCTACGCGGCCGTCGCCCTCCAGGCCGGCTTCTTCGCGCTTGCCTCGCCCGCCCGCTCGGCGATGATCCCGCGCCTCGTCCCCGCCCACCAGCTCCCCGCCGCCAACGCGCTGAACACCGTCAGCATGAACCTCGGCCTCACCGTCGGCCCCATGCTCGGCGGCGTCCTCATCGGCGCCTACGGCGTCCAGGCCGCCTACGTCGTCGACACCGTCGCCTTCGGCGCCACCCTCTACGCGATGTGGCGCCTGCCCGCCATGCTCCCGCTCGGCGACCGCAAGGGGCGGGCCTCCGTCCTCGACGGCCTCCGCTTCCTGCGCGACCAGCCCAACCTCCGCACCAGCTTCCTCGCCGACCTGGCCGCGATGATCTTCGGCATGCCGCGCGCCCTCTTCCCGGCCCTCGCCGTCACCTTCTACGGCGGCGACGCCCGCACCGTCGGCCTGCTCGCCGCCGCCCCCGCCGTCGGCGCCCTGGCCGGCGCCCTCTTCTCCGGCTGGATCGGCCGCGTCCACCGCCAGGGCGCCGCCGTCATGGCCGCCGTGATCGCCTGGGGCCTCGCCATCGCCGCCTTCGGCCTGGTCCGCGACCTCTGGCTCGGCCTCCTCCTGCTCGCCGCCGCCGGCTGCGCCGACACCATCAGCATGATCTTCCGCAACACGATGATGCAGGTCGCCGCCCCGGACGAGATGCGCGGCCGCCTCCAGGGCGTCTTCATCGTGATCGTCGCCGGCGGCCCCCGCCTCGGCGACTTCGAGTCCGGCGCCGTCGCCTCCCTCACCAGCCCGGCCGTCTCCGTCGTCAGCGGCGGCCTCGCCTGCGTCGCCGCCACCCTCCTCCTCGCCGCCCGCCGCCCCGCCTTCCTCCGCTACGACGCCCGCCACCCCACCCCCTGACCCCCGCACCCCCAACCCTGCAGCGAGCACCCCCCGACGTGCTGTATTGTTTTCCTCGTCGCCGGGACAACCGGCCGACAAGGTCGAGAAACCCGAAGGCCGAGCCCCCCAGGCTCAGCCCAGGGCCACGAGACCACGGGACGTGGCGCAGCTTGGTAGCGCACTTGACTGGGGGTCAAGGGGTCGCAGGTTCAAATCCTGTCGTCCCGACAGTGATGTCGGAGCCCCGCTGACTGGACGAAGGTCCAGGCCAGCGGGGTTTTTGCCGTTTCCGAGGATGGGTCAGCGCACGAGCCGCAGGCGGCGGCCGGGGGAGTCCGGCGGGACCACTTCGGGACCAGGGGCCTCACGGGGCCCGCTCAGGTGCGCGCTCAGCGCCTCGCCGGCCAGCTCGATCGAGCGCCGGTCCGGGTGTAATGGTGGAGTCGGGTATTGGAACTCCCTGAATGCCCTCGCCCTCGGGCTCCTGTTGTTGATGCCTTTAGCTGACATATAGCGCCGACATCTGTCACCGCTGGCCGACCCACCGACAACGCCCCTGGTCATTCAGATGGGTGCGGCTCGTTTCGAGTGACGGCCGCGAAGGGGCCGGCACCGGCACTGCGGGGGCCAGGGTCGTGTGGGCCAGCACCTCCGGTGAGCGCAACGACACGGCGCTCGTGCTCGTCGACTGGCGGGGAGCGTCATTCCGATCGTGCGATATTCCCTGGCACGCTGGCGGTTGTCCTGGGGAGAACATGGTGGTGGCCGGTGGTTTCCAGGGCAGGGCAGCCCCTGCTGATGCACCGGCGAACGGGGCTGCTGGCAGCCCTGGTGGGTCCGGGGCGGTCCGGGCCCACCAGGGGCGCGTCTCGGTCAGGCCGGGGTGACCTGGGCCCGGTAGCGGGCCGGGTTGCTGCCGGGGTTACGGTGGGCCTCTACGCTGATGGTCACCGTGCCGGGGGTGGGGCCCGCGGTGAGCTGGGGGGCCTTCGCCGTGCCCTGGGCGTCGGTGACCGCTTCCGCGGTCGCGGCACCGTCGGGGAAGTGGGAGCCGGTGCCGCCGGAGACGGTGAACAGCACGGGAATTCCCGCGAGCAGCGAGCCGTCGTCGGTGCTCCTGGCGGTTACCGTGAGGCGCTTCTTGAAGGCCGCGGCCGGCGTGGTCCTCTGGTTGTCGCAGGACGCCTGCCCGGAGAGGTTCGCGCGGGTCTTCGGCACTGTGGGTGCCGGTGCGGGTGCCGGCTTCGGAGCGGTGAACGTCACCTTCCGCACGGTGCCGCTGTCAAGGATGTAGAGGTTGTCCTGCGCGTCCACGGCCACCGCGTTCGGAAGCGCCAGCCGCGCTTTGATGGCGGGGCCGCCGTCCCCTCCGGTGCCCTGCTTGCCGTCTCCCGCGACGGTGGTGATGGTCCCGTCGCCGGCCGACACCATGCGCACCCGGTAGTTGTGTGAGTCTGCGATGTAGAGGTTGCCCCGGGAGTCCAGCGCCACCCCTTCAGGACGGTCGAAGTAGGCCTCGCGTGCGGGGCCGCCGTCACCGCTGTACAGGCGAAACCCTCTTCCCGCAATGGTGGTGATGGTCTGGTCGCTCGCCGACACCCTGCGCACCGCTTCGAGCATCCCGTCGGCCAGGTAGAGGTTGCCCTCGGCATCCACCGCCAGACCGTTCGGGGTGTAGATGGCCGTGAGCCGAGCGGGGCCTCCATCGCCGCCGCCCTCGGCCCTGCCGGTGCCCACGACGGTGGTGATGGTCTGGTCGACGGCCGACACCCTGCGCACCCGGGAGTCGCTCGCGATGAAGAGGTTGCCTTGCGCGTCCACGCACAGCGCCTCCGGCGCCTGGAGCCGGGCACGGGTGGCGGGGCCGCCGTCACCACCGAAGCCGCGCTCACCGGTACCCGCCACCGTCGTGATGGTCCCGTCACTTGCCGACACCTTGCGCACCCGGTGGTGCTCGGTGTCGGAGATGTAGAGGTTGCCGTGCGCGTCGACCGCCACCCCTTGCGGCTCATACAGCGGCGGGCGGGTGGCGGGACCATCACCACCGCTCCCGGCATGCCTGTTTCCCGCGATGGTGGTGATGATCCCGTCGCCCGCCGACACCTTCCGTATCCGGCTGCGGCCGGTGTCGGCGATGTAGAGGTTGCCGTGGGTGTCCACCGCCACCGCCGACGGGAAGGTGAGATCCGCTTGTGTCGCGGGCCCGCCGTCGCCCTTGCCGTCCGTGAACTCCAAGCAGCCCGCGACGGTGGTGATGATCCCCACCACGCCGTCCCCGGGTCCCGTCTTCGCCATGCGAGCCCTCCCCTTGGTCGTATGAACATCACGGGAGCCTAGTGAGCCGCACCGTTCGGGCTCGCAGTACCGGCCGGTATCACCCGTTCGGCCTATGCGGGCCCCCGTCGATCGCAGCGACGGCCCCGGCGAGCCGCGTCCGTCCACGGCCCAGGGCCGCGCGCTCGGCGTCGTCCGGTCCGGGCCGGCCAGGACCGGGGAAGCTCCGGCGTCCTGCGCGACTTTCGGCCTTCGCCCCCAATGGGTGCCGTGCTGTGGGTCGTTCCCTGCGCGAGGGGTGAGCGACGTGGACTCGGCCGGGACCATCGCGCGCTTCGAACGGCACACCGGCCCCGGCTCGCTACTGCGGTCCCGTGCGGTGTCCGCGACAGGCGGTGCGCGATGTCCGGTTAGCGCCTTCAACAGGTCGTAACCGACTGATTGTCTGGGCTTCGCGTGGCGTGCCGGCCGGTGCACCGCGAACCGCGGGGCGGGGAGGGGCAATGAGCCAGGAGCGAGGAACCGGCGAGCGGGCCGGCGCCGACACCACGGCCGGGGCGCTCGGTCAGTGGGCACGCGAGGGCAAGGACATCTCGCAGACCGCGATCGACGCTGTCAAGGTCGCCTTGCCGGCGCTGCTGAAGCTGGTTCCCGGCATCGGGACGGTGGCGGGCGCGGCGATGGGGCTGATCCTGCAGCACCTGTTCCCCGGCCCGGACGTGTGGAGCCAGCTGCGCGAGAAGGTCGAGAAACTGATCGGCGAGAAGCTCAACCAGGCGTACTACGAACAACTGCAGGCGGACCTGAACGGCCTGCGGACCGCCGCCGAGGACTACAGCGACCTCGCCCGTCTCGGCGAGGACCTTCCCGCCATCCGGGCGAAATGGATCGCCACCGAGACGGTCATCGCCGCGGCGGCACCACGCTTCAACCCCACCGGCACGCAGCTGAACCCGGTCCTGGTCCTGCCGCTGTTCATCCAGGTCGTCAACCTCCACCTGGTCCTGCTCCGTGACATGACCCTGCACGGCCGCGCCTGGGGCTTCGAACCCTCGACCGTGGACACGTTCAGCGGGAAGCTCACCAAAATCGTCGGGACCCAGGACCCCGACTCCTACCCCAACCGTGCCAAACGCACCTACGACAAGGGCTTCAACGCCTACAGCGCCGACGAGGACCGCCTGCGCTACGAACGCGAGATGGTCTTCAACGGCTGGGCCCAGCACAGCTCCTGGCCCTACTTCGACGCCCTCCAGTACCCCGAGGGTCACGATGTCGACCTGGACTGGGTCGTCTACGACGGCCCGCTCGGCAGGATCATGGAGGATATGCCCGCCGCCGTGCGCGCACGTCCCCTGCCGTACACGCAGGTCCGCGACCTCACCGTGTACCGCAGCAGCGTCAAGGACGGCTCGCGCGTCGCGGGCGCCCGCTGGCAGCCCTGGAACGGCAAGCCCGTCGGTCCGGTCGTGTCGGTCGGCAAGACCGACACCGGCGCCCCGAGCCCGATCGAGACCGGCGCCCGCCCCGTCACCCACGTGTGGGGCATCGAGTGGGACGGCGCCGAACACGGGGTGCTCAAGCTCGCGTTCGGCGTCGGCGGCGAGAACGACACCACCAAGGCGCCCCCGGGATGGGTCGGCAACACGGGCACCCTGAGCCGCGACGGGATCGACTTCTACCGCACCGACTACGTCCTCTCCGACATCCAGGGCGGCAAGTTCAACGACTGGGGGCGCCCCGTCATCGCCGGCATCGAATGGATGGCGTTCGGGTTCCGCCCGCTGCCAACACACCACAGGCCCTCGGAGAAACCCGCGGCGGGCGGACAGTACCTGCTCCAGTCCGTGCACGACGGCCGCTACCTCGTGCCGAAGAGCCTCGCGCAGGGCTCGCAGATCGGCCTGACCCGCGACTTCGACGCCACAGGGGCCCTCTGGTCGCCCGACGACGCCGGACGCCTGAGGAACACCACCTCCGGGGCGTACCTGCGCGTGAAGCCTCCCGCGGTCGCCGTGACCCTGGACGTGCCAGGCACGTCGTTCGCGTGGACGCGCCAGGACGACGGCACGTACGTCGTCAGCCGAGGAGCACAGGGATTCCTGACGACGAACGTGGACACGCTCGTGGACGCCGCCGTGTTCGACCCGGAAGACCTCCGGATGAGGTGGGTCTTCGTCAAGGTCGCCCCCCGGCGCCGACACGACGGGACCCGGCCGAGCCTGGCCCTTCGCACGCGGCGCCGCGACGTGGGCTACTTCGAGGCCGCCGTCACCGTCTCCAACCCCTCCCGAGGCAGGACCATCCCGGCAAACTGGCGCCTGTCCCTCGTCCTGCCCCCACAACTCGGCGGCCCGGTGAACGCCACCGGCCACCCGATCACACCCGAGGTGGTCTCCGCGAAACCCCACGACCGCGGACTGCTCGTCGAACTGAGCGCCGCGCCCTGGTCGGCCCGCAAGGCGATCGAACCGGGCGAGACCTTCACCTTCACCCTGACCGGGGGAGCAGCCACCGCCACCACCGACATCAGGGACGTCCACATCTGGGCGGACGTCCCGCGCATCGACGGCCTTCCGATCGAGAACACCACACACCCCGAGCACGGTACCCACCCGAACCCCTGACACCCCCGTCCCTGGTACGCACGGCGCGCCCCGGGCCTCGGCCTTCGGGCCCGGGGCGCGAGGACCGAGCCGGTTCACGGGCCCGGTGGTTCTCGCCGGTGATCAACGCCGAGGACACCGTGTCGCCGTCGCCCCGCAGCCTTCGGTGGGGTTCTGGCGGCCGTCCGGCCCAGCCGGAGATCCGGCCCACGGTGTTCAGGCGGCACGGCAACAGCTCGAAGGAGCGGAGGCACTGCCGGCCCCGTGGCCGCAGACCTGTCCGGCGTACCTGGAGGCCGGTCGGCCCGCCATCTCGCGGCGAGCCGACCGGGCGAGAGGCGGGGGCGTGGCTAGCTCGCGGCGGTGACGGGGACCGGGACCATGGGCAGGCGGGTGGGGAAGTGGATGGCCAGTGCCGTGGAGCGCACCGGCCCGGTGGCGGCCGGGGTCAGGTGCCAGCGGCGGGTCACGGTGGCGAGGATCGTGATGATCTCGTTGACGGCGAACGCGGAGCCGATGCAGCGGTGCGGGCCGGCGCCGAAGGGCAGGAAGGCGCGCTTCGCTTCGGCGGTGGGCTCGATCCACCGGTCCGGGTCGAACCGCTCGGGCGCGGGGAAGAACGCCGGGTCGTGGTGCAGGACGTAGGGGCTCCACAGCATCAGCGTCCCCGCCGGGACACGGTGCCCGCCCAGGTCGAGGTCGGTGTGCGGGGAGCGGGTGAACAGGAACGCCGGCGAGTGGAACCGCAGCACCTCGTCGACCAGACGGGGCAAGTAGTCGAGGCGGGTGATGGCCTCGTACGTCACCGGGCCGTCGCCGAGGACGTCGTCGAGTTCGGCCCGTACCTTCGCCGCGATGTGCGGACGGGATCCCAGGATGTGGAACATCCAGGCCAGCGTACGGGCGGTGGTCTCGGACCCGACCGCGAGCAGCCCGGCGCACTCGTCGTGGATCTGGGCGTCCGTCATCCGCTCGCCGCTCTCCTCGTCCTGGGCGTCCAGCAGCATGGACAGCAGGTCGCCGTGGCGGACCGCGGTGGCACGGTAGTCGGCGATGATCCGGTCGATCACCGCGTGCATGTCGTGCAGCGACCGCTCGTAGCGCCGGTTGGCAGGCAGCGGGAGCCGGAACGGCAGCTGCGAGGGGGACAGGGCCCGCATGGCGACACCGGTGGCCACCGTCGGCATGGAGCGCATCGCCACCGCGGCGGCCTCCTCCGCCAGCCCCGGCGCCGAGAACAGGCACACCATCACCGCCGCGGCGCTGATCCTGAACATCTCCTGGTCGACTGCGATGGTGCGGCCGCTGTGCCAGCGCGCCGACATGTCCTGCGCGACGTCGCGGATGAGTTCGGTGTAGGCGCCGAACCGCGAAGCCGAGAACGCTGGCCGCAATAGGTTCCGTTGACGTTTGTGGAAGTCCCCTTCCGAGGCGACGATGCTGTTCCCGGTGACCGCCTTGCCTTTTTCGAACAGGGCGCCCTTGTTGAAGTCCTGATTGCGGGTCACCAGGACTTCCCACACCGCCTCGGGACTGACCAGGAGATGCGCCGGCCGGGGTCCCAGCCGCAGTGCGGCCACGTCACACGTTCCCGCCAGGGAGGACAGGAACGCCAGCGGCCGGCGCCACAGCTCCCACGCGTGCCCCAACAAGGGAAGGGCACCGGGGGCGTCAAGCACCCTCGATCGATCCATCATTCGAGCTCCAGCAATGTCGGACGACATGGTCTCCGGCCCGCTACGTGCCCCTGGCAGACGTCGTGCAAGCACGCCAGGACGGCACTCAAGGGCACCCAACACCGGTGGTTCGGCCATATCGGGCAAGAGGGGATCAGCAGAGCAAGGGGGACCATTCGCCGGTCGGGCCGGTGTAGCGGGATGAGGGATCCGCTGCCCACCAGAGGTGGTCGAGCGAGGCGAGGATCGAGTAGGTGCTGAGGGTGTTCAGGCAGCGGCAGTCGGTGTACTTGGTGCGGTAGGCCGCCTCGATGAGGGGGACCCGCTGCTGCCAGGTGGCGGTGTCGTAGCCGCGGCATCCGGGGCAGTTCTGGAAGTGGGCCAGGCAGGCGTGGAGCAGGTGGTCGTAGCGGGCTTTGTCCTGGCAGCGCGAGCGCAGGTCGTAGTCGTCGGGGGTGGGGCTGGGCGGCAGAGGGTTGAGGGTGTTGAGTACGGGGTCGCCGTAGGGGTCGACCTTGGCTTTCTTTCGGCGGGCGGGGGCGGTCAGGTGGTCGAGGAGGACGTCGGCCTGGTAGCGGGCCATGTAGACCTGCCAGACCAGCAGCCGGCCCGCGATGTGCAGGGCCCAGTCGGCGCCTTGGTCGATGGCCCACGCCCAGACATCGGTACAGAACCGGCGGACGATGTCGACGCTTTCCATGCCGGTGTGGGCGGCGATGAAGGTGAGGGTGTTGTAGTACTCGTTGGCGGTGTTGTCGTGGCGGCGGTCACAGGCGTCGTGCGTCACCGCAGCGGCCAGCGCGACCGCGTCGATGGTGTTGTCGTCCCCGATGAGTGGGCCCTGCTCGTGGCGGGCTTGGAGGGTCAACGCCCGGATCGCGGCGTTGATCACGCGGTACCGGATGGTGCGGAGCTCGTCGTCGGGGAGACGAAGCCGCTTGGCCTTGGGGTGGAGGACGTCGGCGTAGATGGCTTGGGTCGACGCCAGCCAGGCGTCCATGATCTTGCGTTCCTGGCCGTCGACCGCGTGGTCGCGGTGGACGTGGTCGATGTACTCCACGACGCGTTGTGCGCAGATGTCGAGGGTCTCGGGCATCTGTTCGGCGAAGTGGTAGTAGTCGGCGAAGGAGTCGAACAGGCTGACGGAGCAGGATCCGTGTACACACTCTCGGCACAGACGGTTGTTGTCGATGAGGCACCAGGCGTACCCGTAGGTCTGTTCGGCCACTGCGTGCCAGAAAGGGGTGTCGGGTACCGGGATCGCTTCGGTCATGGCCCGCAGCAGTGCCGTGCCGCGGGCAGCGAAGCCGTGGCGGCGTGGGGCGTCCGTGGCGAGGGGAAGGTCGGGAAAGTCCTTCAGGGCCCGGGTCTTGGCCAGGTTCTCCTGGAAGGGGATGCCTTTCATGTGGGAGTCGTAGGTGCCGACCGGATTGCGGCTGTCGAACAGCCGGGTTCCCATCGTCGGGTTCCAGGTCTTCCTGAGGTCGGGAATGCGTCGCATGTCGGCGGCGAGGCGGCTCGCGGTCAGCTCGTCGGGCCGGAAGAGGTCCGGCCCGTACAGAGCGGTGGCGACGGCGGAGTCTCCTCGTCCGTGGAGACGCCCTGCTATGCCCATGAGATGTCGTCCTCAGCGTTGTCGTCGTCGCATCCCGTGCACCTTCGGGAGAGTTCTTTCCAGACGCGCCATCGCTAATCTCACGGTCAATCCCCTCCAACCGAAATACCGGCGATTGGGTCATTTCCCGACTGCTTGAGGTGGCTCGGTCTTCTGCGGGCCGAGCCCCGTCAGTTCCGCGAGGCGGACCGGGGACCGGTGGAGGCGGAAGGACACCGCAGCAGGTGGCCGGCCACGGACTCCTCCGGTAGCGGTGCCAGGCTGCGGGCCATCGGCCGGGAGGTCATGGGGTCGTCCGTTGTTCGCCGGTCCGTGCACCGCCGTCGCACCAGGCGGCTGTCTGCTGCGTGTAGGCGGCCAGGCGGGGAAGGAGGCGTGCCTTGGCGCCGCGGCGGGCGCCCGCGAGGCGGGGCAGGTCGCGAACAAGGTCCGGGCCTCCCGGCAGTCGCCCGCCCCAGCCACGGTCCCGCACCAGTGGGCTGAACAGGTAGTCGCCCTCGGTGGCCTGAGTCCACACCAGAACCGACGCGCAGATCCGCAGTTCGGGAGCCGCGTCGAGGGTGGGCAGGCCATCGGTGAGGTGGGCCCAGTGGGCCGGCGGGATGCTCCAGTCCTCAAGCACCGTTCGGCGGCGCTGGTAGTCGATGCGGTGTTCCTGGCCGTCGAAGCTCGCGCGGGTCGTGCGCCAGCGCTGGAAGGTCCGCAGGTGCTTGCCGCAGTCGCGGCAGACCGGCGGCGAGGTCGTCACGGCTCCGGCCTTGCGGAGGGCGATCAGCAGGTCGCCGATGGCCCGGAGTGCTGGAGAGCGGCCGTCGGTCAGGACCTCGGGCTGGGCCTCCAGGGCTTCGGCGAGCCGGCGCGACTTCGCGCGGCCGCCAACGACGCCGAGGACCACGGCCCGGACGGCCGCGGGGTCGAGGTTCTTCTCGACGCGGGTGATCAGGTCCGTGATCAGGCCGACGGGGTCCGTGACCGCGCGGGCCGACTGGTCGGTGGTGGTCATGGCAGGTCGACACCCCTGATCCGGGCCCGCTTGGGCCGCAGGTCACCGAGTCCGTCCGCTGCCGGGGGCGCGGCACCCGCGGCAGCGGCCTTCTTCGGCTTCTTCACCGTGCCGGCCGCGGCGGTCGGCTCGATGAGGTCGTCCATCCTGCAGTCGAGGATGTCGAGCAGGGCCATGAGGATCTTCAGGCTGAGGCGCTCGGGACGCTCAACGGCGAGCCGGTAGACCTGGCTCGTCGACAAGGTGATGCCCCGTTCGGCGAGCGGTGGGATGAGGTCGGTGGTGGAGAACATCCCGCGGTCCGCCATCACCTTGCGCAGGTGCCAGCGGTAGTCGAGCTTGGCGGTCATCGTCAGGTCCTTCCCGTCAGACTCCGGCGAACGCCGGGGGCAGTGCCTTGTGCAGGGCAGTGTTCATGAAGTCGTCGCTGACGTGGGTGTAGATCGCCGTGGAGCTGTCGCACTCGTGGCCGACCTGTTGCTGGATGAAGCGCCGGTCCCCTCCGTCCTCGGTCAGATGGGTGACGTACGAATGCCTTGTCTCCGCAGAGGCCGTGTGCGCGTGAGTTCGTGTGGTCATTGAGTGGCCGCTTTCTGCAACCGCACTCGCGACGGCCGTGACGCCCTGTGTTGCCTTTCCAGCGATGCCATGTGAGGTAGATCACTGTCTTGGTTCGTGGTCGGGCAGCAGCTGGAGCCCACCAGTATCGCGGCGGAGAAATGCCGTTGAACGTGTCTGCTCCGCAGTGGAGGCTGGGCAAGATCACCGATGAAGAGCACCGCGAGGAGTCGTCTGTGACGAGCGACGTGGCCGCCGACCTCTTGCTGGGCGGCGTCGTCTTGTTGGGCGCATCCGTGCAGCGGCTGGCCGGGATCGGCTTCGCGCTCGTCGCGGCGCCTGCCCTGGTGCTGCTTCTCGGCCCGGGCGAGGGCGTGCTGCTCTCGAACTGCGCGGCTGGTGCCATCAGCGCGGTCGGCCTCGCTGGCAGCTGGCGGCAGGTCCGCCTGACCGCGATGCTGCCCTTGGTCGTGGCGGCTGCGTGCACCGTCCCAGCCGGGGCCTGGGTGGCTGCCCGGCTGCCCGCGCCGGTGCTGCTGGTCGGCATCGGGGTGCTGGTCAGCGCGGCCGTACTGCTGGTGATGTGTGGCACTCGGGCGCCTGCTCTGCGTGGTGCCAAAGGCGCGCTCGCTGCCGGTGCCGCAAGCGGGTTCATGAACTCCTCGGCCGGGGTGGGCGGCCCAGCGGTGTCGTTGTATGCGATGAACGCGGGCTGGACCGTGCGGGAGTTCGTGCCCAACGCACAGTTCTACGGGGTCTTGGTGAACGCATTCTCCCTTGCTGCCAAGGGCATGCCGCAGCTCACTGCCCCTGCCTGGCTGCTGGCTGCAGTCGGGATTGCGGCAGGCGCCGTCATCGGGAGGGCACTTGCGGAACGGGTGCCGGAGGGTCGGGCCCGACTGATAGTGCTGGCGCTTGCGCTGGCCGGCGGACTCACCACGCTGGGCAAGGGACTGTGGGGACTGTGATCCCGGAACAGCGCGGGACGAGGACGGGGCAGCCATGTCAGCTGCACGATCCGATCGTGTTCCCTCGGACTGCGGGGATCCGGGTCACGCGGTTCGCCATGGCAGCAGCCCCGCGCAGGTGGACGATCTCCTCGTGCTGGGCGGCGAGCCGGGCGATGGCCTGGGTGCGGAAGTCGGCGAGCTCTTCGATGTCGCTGTCCGCTCGGGCGAGCCGGGCCTTGAGCTTGGTGATCTCTGTTTTGAGCCGCTCGATCTGGGCGTCCCTCGGGTCGGGGCTGTCGCCGGCGGCTTGGAGGGACGGCAGGCGGTGTTCGAACTCCTCGCGGAGGTGGGCATAGGGGCGGGTGCCGTAAAAGGCGGTGCGGTCGACGGCGGCCTCTCGGGCGAGGGTCTTGATGTCGCACTTGCCGCCGGGCGGGATCTCTCCGCGCAGGAGCCGGTCCATGGCCGCCCGGACGCGGTTCTCGTTCTCGGTCCGTTGTGCTGCGGTGATCCTCATGCGCAGTCCTCGTCGGGCTGGTCGGTGGCGGCTGCGTCGATCTCAGCGACGACCCGAAGGGCCCGCTCGTAGTCGTTTCGCAGGCGGGCGTGCTCGGTCTTGCGCGTCTTGCCCAGGTCGCCGAGGAACGTCTTCGTCCGTTCGGCGTGCTCGGCCCAGACGGGCCGATGGTAGGGGTGGTGGGTGGCCTGCGGGCAGCGAGCGGAGTCACACATACCGACCAGTGGACGGTCGGCGGTGGGGGTGCCGGCGAGCTTGAGGCAGAGCGCCCGGGACGGGTCGGTGAACCAGCAGTAGTTCGCCGGACCCAGGTGGAGCACGTTCGCGCGCTTGGTCAGCAGGTTCAGCACGTCGCGGTCATTGCGCTGGGTCTTCGGCGCCGCCGACGTCGAGGTGTCGAGCTGTGCGTCGATGCTGGCGAAGAACTCGGTGAGGCTGCGGGCGCCGGGACCGGCGGGCAGGACGCCCTGCTGGTAGTTGCGGAACTCCGTCAGGACCAGGTCGAGATTCCGGTCGCTCTCGTGCCGGTTGACCTCGGCCAGCAGCTCGGCCTGAGCCCCGCCGGGACGCGAGGCATACCCTTCCGTCGTGGCCACGGCGATATGCTTCAGGTGGATCTTGGCAGCCAGAACACCGCCCGGACGGTAGGCCATCTCCAGGGCCAACGACCTGCGGAGCATCCTCAGATTCACCTGGCCCTGCGGGATGGGAGCGAGTCCGAGACGTTGCCCCGCCGGTGAGTTAACCCAGTTCCGGAACCACGTGTAGCGGACGGTGAAGGCGAACCGGCCGAAGAGCAGGGCTCCGTCCCGCTGGTCCTCGTGCAAGTCTTCGGCGAGTTCGACGGCGCGATAGACGGGCTCGATGACGACCCACTCGTCGTCGGTGCCGCCCAGCGGCTGGCCTTTGATCA
Organism: Kitasatospora sp. NPDC002551; assembly: GCF_040296005.1. NCBI lineage: Bacteria > Bacillati > Actinomycetota > Actinomycetes > Kitasatosporales > Streptomycetaceae > Kitasatospora > Kitasatospora sp. NPDC002551. Next base: position 60,413 of record NZ_JBEOWI010000017.1, read on the forward strand.
CCTTGCTGGCGAGGCGGTAGCGGGTGAACCCGGGGACGGGCTCCTCCGGGGGACGGCGGCAGCCGATCCGCAGTTCCATCAGCTCGCTCGCCCGCATTCCTGATGCGGTGGCCAGCACGATCATCGCGGCGGTCCGGACGATGCCGACCAGGGCGACGGCCTGAGCCCGGTGCAGAGGCAGCGTCCAGGGCAGCAGGGAACAGGTGTCCGCCGTGGTGATCTGGTCGGCGCCGCGGCCGAAGACCTCCATGACGCCAACTGCGGCAACCGCCTCTTCCAGACGGCCGCGCAGTGCGGGCATCCACTGGGCCCTGAACTGACTCTCGCCGGCCTGACGGGCCAGCACGCCCGTGGCCACCGACAGCAGCGGATCCTCGGCGGACCAGCCGTCGGCGAGCCGGCTGGCGACGTAGTGCTGAGCCAGCTTCGGAAGCGGTGTGCTCGCTTGCTCGTACTCGCCCAGCAAGCTGGCGAACTCGCCGACGGGAGCGCGGTTGCTGCTGCGGAACCCTGACGTCTTCCTCGACGAGAGGCGGTCGGCCTGTCGGATCTGCTGGGCGAGTTCAATGGCGTGGGGCCCGAGCGACGAGGTGAGGAACAGGGCAGCGGCCAGCATCGGCTGCAGGACCGCGTCGTCGACGGGCTGGGTCTTGTTCTCCGTCCGACCATTGGGCATCTCGGCGATCGCGGAGGCGGTGGCCCCACCCCAGGGCCGCAGGTCCACGGGAACGCGATCAGCGGTGAACAGCTCCCGGTAGTTGACCAGATCCACCACGACCTGCGCGGCCGAGCGCCGAGTTGCCGGGCCCTGCTCGCCGACGACGGCACCGTGTTCGTCGAGCACGTAGCGCCGGTGCGCCAGGTAGGCGTCGCAGAGGCGGGTGTCGAGCTGCTGGAGGCTCGACGTCCCGCGCTCAGTCAGCCACCGGAAGAACCGGGTGAACTCGTCCAACCGGCCCGCGCAACTGCGCAGGTGCAAGGTGGTGCGATGAGCCCGGGGCAACTCGGCGACGGCCGGGTGCCGCGGGGCGAGCATGGCCAGCACCAGTTCCTTCGCGACCAGCCGCCACCGCGAGTCGGTGATGTCGGCGAAGTCGAATCGACGGGTGCAGAGCGCGAGCTGAACGGGCAGGCCGACGACATCGGTGAAGTCCCAGACATCGTCTTCGAACAGAATCCGAGGGGTCCCTTGAGGCAGGGTGAGCCCGGCTTCGTGGCAGACGTCGGCTCGGGCGAAGACCGCGGACCGGCCGTCGAAGGCTGGTGTGGCGAGGGCGCTGGTCACGCGGTCATCTCCTCGGGTCGCAGGGGAAGTTCGCAGTCCTGGTCGTCGACACGCTGGGCTGCCGCAGCCAGGACGGCGGGGTCGAAGCGGTCCAGGACCTGCTGGATCCGGGCGGCGTAGGGGCCGAAGACGGCCATGAAGTGGGCGGCGGGCATCTGCTGCCACTGCCGGGAGAAGAACGCTTTCAGCCGTAGCAGGTTGACCGCATGCCGCGGCGCGAACACCGCGAGCGGGCAGAGCAGGCAGACCCACGGCCTGGCCGGGCAGGGCTTGCCCTTCGGCCCGTGCAGCCCGGAGAGCTGGTCGCCGCAGGCGGCGGTGAACACGTCCCGCTGCCCGCCGATCAGCTCGGCGATCGCCGCGTCGTCCAGGTCCATGGCCGCGACCAGCTGCGGATATCCGGCGGCCAGGGCCGCGGCCTCCTCCTCAGTGATCACTGTGGGCGGGTGGGCGCGTCGCAGCATGTCGTGCTGGGCGTCCTCGATGACCGCCTCGACGGCGTGCTGCTGGGCCGGGGTGGTTGCGGTGAGGTAGTGGTCGCCCTCGACGGAGGGGGTGTGGTTCGGGTCGATGGTCGCCCGTCCGCTGCCGGTCCAGGCGCTCTTGTCCCGCATGGCCTCGTGGGTGGTGCGGATCCGCGACCGGTGGATCTTCAAGGGGGCTTCGTCGTCGCCGGTGAGCCCGTGGCGAAGGACCCAGCGCTGGACGGCGACGCGGTCGATCTGACGCACTCGCCGGTCTCCGCCAGCGCGGCTCAGACCCAGCCAGAGCCCGCGGCGCTCGTCCAGTGGAACGAAGCTCCGCAGCAGGGCGGAATGGGCCAGCCACTGCTCCAGCAGCCGGACCGCCCGACGGGGAAGATTCAGGCTCTCCGCCGCGGTGCGGCCCTTGACGTAGGAGAGCAGGATCGTGGAGTCCCCGGCCCAATCGACGTCATCGGTGACCAGGTCGTCGATGCCGTCGGGCACGATGCCCGAGTAGATGCCGAACAGCAGCCGGTAGGCGATGAGCACCCCGAGGTCCGGGAACATGGCGCGGACCGCGTCATGGAAGCCGCCACGTTTGTGAACCACGGCGGCCGAGACACCGAGACTCCGCCCGAACTCGCCGATGCCCACCGGCCCTAGCCCGGCCAGCAGCCAGCACACATTCTCCGGCTTCCACCCGCCCTCGGCCGGATGCCGGGCACGAGCAACGGCGGCCAAGCTCTGCCGGTGGGCAGTGTAGGACTCCTCGACCAGCTCACCGCAGACCTCGGTCAGCCGTCGCCACTCAGTCTCGGAGTAGGGAGGCAGGGTGTGGTGGTTCGGCTGGACATTGAAGTTCCGTCCGACCGCCAGGTCCAGCACGCCGTCGGCCAGCGTGCCGGCGGCCTGCCCGAACACCGTCACCATCGCTCGGGCGCAGGCTTCCTGCGAGCCCGAGCACCCCATCAGGTACTCGGCCAGCTGACCGCGTCTGACTCGGTGCAGACCACCGACCAGGCCCCGCGCCGACAAGGTCCGCGTCATGCGCCGAATGGCCTGGGCGTAGTGGTTCACGGTGCCGGCGGAATCGGCGGTGCCGTGAGGGTGGATCAGGTCCACCAGGCCAGTGGCCAGGTCCCGGGCCAGGTCCGGGTTCGGCAGACCATCGAGCGAGAACTTCGCGCGACTGCCGTCGCTGAAGACGCAGGTGATGCCGAGCGGATCGTCGATGAGCATCGTCGGCATCAGGCTTCCCCGTCCTCAATGTCGGCGCCGAACTCCTCCGCGGCCTCGCGGTCGGCAGCCAAGTCGCTGGTCAGCCCGGCCGCAGCCCCCGCGCCGTCGTATGCCTCCCGGTAGATGCGGGTCGTGTCCAGGCGCCGGAGGTACTTTTCCGTCGTCAGGACAGTGGAGTGGCCCAACAGGTCGCGCAGGACCAGCAGCGGGTCCGCCTTGGTGAGGTAGAAGACCAGCGCCGCGTCGGCTTCGGTCTCCCGCACGAGCTTCGCGGCCTGTCGGTAATGCCCGGTGACCAGGTATTCCAGGGTCCTCATCGAGAACGTATGGCGACATCGATGGGGCCAGACGTGCGGGAACCGGGGCTCGAAGCGGGCTCGGATCCGGTCCGAGGTCCGTTCGAAGACGGTGGCCCAGGCGGTGAACGGGCCGCCCCCGTTCTTCACCGCCAGCAGGCACGAGCCGCCCTCGGGGGCGACCAGGCGTCGGCGTTCGGCCGGGGTCAGCGAGTCCCACGAGCGGCGCACCCCGTTGATCCGTCCGCCTCGGGGACCGGGATCTGTGACCATGAGCGGCTCGCCCCACCGGCGCGGCGGTCGCCAGCCGGAGCCCTCGGCAGTGGCCGCGCGGTCCAGCTCCAGGTAGTCGTGCAGCCCGGCCAATGCCTGGTAGGAGGTCCAGGTCGTGCGGAACTTGCGACCCTTGGTGACGCCCGCGGGCACCGGGAACGGGATCGGCACTGCGGTCGGCTCCGGCGGCAGCACCGGGATCTCCCACGGCAGCAGGTAGGTGAACTCCTGCAGCCGCAGCCCGGTGGACAGTGCGAGGTCCCCGACCGCGGCGTTGCGGGCCAGCTCCCGTCCGTGGAAGCCGGTGTCCTGGGTGCCGTCCGGGGCCAGACCTCGCAGGCCGCACCGGAACAGCTCGGTGAAGTCCGGCTCCAGGTACTTGATCGTCACGTGCGGCTTCGGGGTGCGGCGCACCGCCAGATTGACCTTCACCTCCCGCCCGGTCCCGGCGAACAGAGCCTTGGCGGCGCGATAGGTGAACGGCTCCGCTGCCGCATGCCCCTCGGCGATCGCCCAGCGGTAGAACACGGAGAGGATGCTCATGTGCTGGCCCCACGTGGTAGCTGCGAAGCGGGCCTTGGCCGGACCGGCCGCACGGTGCTCGGCGTACCGGCTCAACCCCGCCTTCAACCGTTCACGCGAGTCGAACAGCCCCACGCCGTGTTCGGCGAGAAACTCTGTCCACCCCTTGACCGCCCGCGCGTAGGTCTCCCACGAGCTCGGTGCCGGGGCCCCGCTCGCCGGGAGCTCACGCAGCCACCGGTTCACCACCACCGTCGGGCGTGGTGCGGCGGGGCCGTCCTCGAAGCGCAGGTCGTCGTCGACGAGCACGGGCATCCCCTCAGGGATCAACGGCCGGTGCCCAACATCCCAGGACTGCCAGCCGTGGGACGAGAAGAAGGTCAGGATCACGAGCCCTGACTGTAGGAACACCACACGAGCCAGCGCAAAGCCCAAACACCAAGACCAGGAGCCAACTTGGGTTCATTCGCTACACGGGAACTAAGCAGAGACAAAATGTCTCATCGAGTGCGGAACCAGCTCTTTTGGGAGTTTCAGGGCGTCGCGGTATGCCTCGAAGCGGTCGTTGATGGAGCCGGGCTGGAGGCGTCCACCGCGCTCAGTGATCCACAGGGCCGGATGGTCGGGGAACCCGAACCGCGGCCGGACGTTCTCGACGTAGTCCGCGACCGCATCGACGGCCCAGTCCATCACAGACAACACGTTCCGGCGCCGGGGCTGCTGACCCCTCTTCGCCTTGCCGTAGCGGACGTTGAGGGTGCCGTACCGGCCGAACTGCGGAGCCTGCGGGTTCCGTCCGAAGTCGACGACATCGAGCTTGGACGTCTCGGTCCGCCGAAGTCCCCAGCCGTAGATGAGCTTGAAGAGGGTGGCGTCGCGGTAGGCGGCCAGGGCGCCCTTACGCTTCGCACGCACCGCGCGGTCGACCTGGTCGTCGGCGTAGTCCAGGAAACGCTGCAGCTCTTCCCGCGTGAACGGCCGGGCTTCCGGGCTGCCTTCGTACTCCTGCAGGTGCGGGATGGTGTTCCACTCGTGGCAGATCGCCACGGGGAAGACGCCGAAGGCTTCCTCGCAGGCGGGCACCCAGCCGTACCGGCTGTCGATGACGAACTCGCTGAACAGGCGGACGGTGTCTTGGTAACCGCGGATCGTGGACGGTGCCAGGTGCTTCTCGCCGGTCAGGCACACCGACCACTCGTCCATGTGGGCCGGCGTCCACTGCCACGGATAGTCGTTCGCGAACTCGTGGAACCGGCGGGCCTCACGCCCGTCCCGTGAGCTGCCGACCTGCGACTTCTCGCCCGTCTGATGCAACTCCCGAGGGTTGGCGTACTCCTCCGTCGTGATCAGCCCTGGAGGGCTCGTAACCAGCAGGTAGCCCCTGCCCAAAACGCCCCGAAGGCCGTCGTGATCAGCCCTGGAGGGCTTGCAACGTGTATGGGGAACAGCGGGCCTGTCATGAACTCGTTGCACTCCGCTCGCCCCATCGGTCAGCCGAGCTTGGCGAGCCGGGACTACCTCAGCCACCGAGGCATCCGGGTGCTTGACAGCCGAGCCTTCGGGCTCGAGAACTGGCAGGCGAATCTGTGCTCCCTGGCCGAGTCGGACAGTGCGCCGAACCGGATCGTCTTGATCGAGGAGCCCTTCGTACTCCTGCATCCCACTACGGAACGCGCGGTGTTCGACACACTCTCGGGACTTGCAGACCAGGGCTTCCAGCTGATCGTCACCTCGAAGCGGACCACCTTGACAACCTTCCCGGCGGCCCGCGTCATCCAGATCGGTCGAAGCGCCTACCGTTTTCCGGAACCGCTTGCTGTGTGGAGATCCCGGGGCATAGCTTCATGCCTTCTTCATCGAGTTCGAAGGCGGTACGGGAACGTGGGTAGCGGGATAGCCGGAACAGCCGCGCGACGGGTGTTCCGGCCGGCGGCGATCGGGTACGCGGGATTGGCCGCACTGGCGTTGTTCGTGACGGCGTGTGAGCCGCCGTCGCCGTCCGCGCCGTCCGCGGGGGCGAATTCGGTCGCGGCGGCGGCGCCGAGCGGGACGTCGGTGCCGGAGCTGGTGGGGCTCCAGCTCGACAAGGCCAAGACGGCGGCGAAGCAGGCCGGGTTCAAGAGCGTCGAGTCGACCGACGTCGCCGGGGGAGACCACAAGCGGACCCAGATCGTCGACGCGAACTGGAAGGTCTGCCGGCAGACCCCGGCCTCGGGCACCGCCGCGCCGGTGACCACGAAGGTCACCCTCGGGGTCGTCAAGGACGCCGAACCCTGCCCGGGTGCTGCTGCCGCCCCGACCACGGCGGCGCCGAGCCCGACGACACCCCCGACGACGCCCCCGGCGGCCGCGCCCGCCCCGCCGGTGCCGACGCCCACGAAGGCGGCCCCCGCGCCGACTGCCGCGCCCAGCTCCGAGCCCGCGGCGGCGGCCCCGGCCCCCGGCGGGACCTGCGCCCACCACACCGTCGGCCTCTGCGGCTGGGACCACGGCCAGACGCCGACGGTCGCCGACCAGATGGCGGTGTGCAAGGACGGAACCCCGTCGACCTCCAAGACCCCGAGTGGGACGTGCTCGAAGCACGACGGCGTCCAGTACTGGTTCAAGTAGGAAGCCCGGCCGCCCCGGCCGCTCATACGGCCGTGGAGAGGGAGACGTGCTGCCAGGTGTCGAGCTCGCCCTGGACCAGGGCGAGCTCGGCCTCCACCTGGTCGACGGCGTCCGCGCCGAGCTGCAGGCGTAGCGGCGGGTCGGCGGCCTCGATGACGTCGACGATGGCCTTGGCCGCCTTCGCCGAACCGCCCGGCTCCACGACCGTCACCCGCACGCCGAGCGGGGCCAGCTCGCCGTGCAGCGCCTCGGTGATGCCCTCGACGGCGAACTTCGACGCCCCGTACAGGCCGGTGCCCGGTGCGGTGGCGAAGCCGGCCACCGAGCCGATGTCGAGGACGTGCCCGGAGCGCTGGGCCCGCAGCGTCTTGCACAGTGGCCCGCGGGGTGTTCAGCACTCCGAAGACGTTGACGTCGAGAGCGCCGTGACCGCGTCGTCCACCTCGGGCCCGACGACGGCCCGAGCCATGGGAGGCTCTGCCGGGACGCGCTGGAGTTCACCGGCCTGTTTGGGGACGGCCGCCGGCCTGATCGTGGCGGTCCGCGCGACCCCACGCGGATGGACGCGGCGCTCGGGATCAGGATCCCGCCCGAGGCGGCCGTCCCGTGGCCGGCGGCCACTCTACTCTGCGACCTCGGCCGTCGCTCCGCATCCATCCCCGTGCGGCACCGTGACAGCGAGATCGGCGAGTACGACTGCGGATTGATCTCCCACCGACCCGCTGAACACCCCGCGCCTGCTCGGCACCGCGACCGTAGGCGGTGGGATCGGCGGGCGAACGCGACTGACCTCCCCGAGGACGACGGCTCGGGCACGGGACCGGCGCCGGCGCTCCACGCCGAACTCGCGGCGGGCCGCGCTCCGCTGCGCCGTGGGCGTTCCCCGCCGGTGGTGCGCGCGGCGATCCGCAGTGCCCGCTCCTCGCTCCCGCCCCGGCGTTCGCGGCTCCTGCCCGAACGGGCCCGGGCTCCGGCGGGAGTCGGCGGCTCAGGCGGCCGTGACCGCGAGGAGGCCGGTGACGCGGTCGGCCCTCAGGACGCCGAGGATGTAGCCGTCCTCGTCGACGACGGGCCAGACCACCAGGTGCTTGACGCGCATGGTGACCGCGGCCAGGGCCAGGCCCATGGTCGGCCAGGCGAACGGGCCGCGCTGGTGGGAGGTGGCGCTGATCGCGGTGCGCTCGGTGTACCAGGAGCGGGCCAGGAACGGGTGGAGGCCGGTACGGGTGACCAGTCCCTCGCAGCGGCCGTCGTGGCCGCGGACGAGCAGGTACTCGACGTCGGCGCCGCGGAAGATGTCGTTGGCCTGGTCGACGGTGCTGTCGTCGGCGATCTGGTACTCGCAGGGGTCCATGGCGTCGGCGACCGTCAGGCCCTGGCCGGGCCGTGCGAGCTGGGGCGGGTACATGGTCACGGCGTCACCGTTCCCGTCTCCGGCGGCCCGCCGGAGCGGGATCTGCCGGGCTGTCCTGAACCCAGAACGAAGCCGGAACGGGTACCGGGATGCGGGATGCCCTGGATGTCTCCGAGGCTACTCCCGCGACGCACGGTCCGAGGAGGCTACGGCGGAGTAGCGTGGAAGGCAGCCGAGGACGTTCCGCACACCGGCATCAGCGTCGACGTCGCCCTGGGTCATGACGGGTCCCTCGTGGACCGGACGGGCGGCTTCGCATGATGCCGATCCCCCTTCCCGTTCCTCCCCCTTCCGGGTCGTGGACCGTGCCCGGTGTCCCGCTTTTGCCGCGCCTGGAGCTGGAGCCGACGATGGCGCGGGAGGGCGTCTTCGACGGGGCCTGGTGGCCCCGCTCGAACCACGTCCTCGCCGAACTCCCGGACCTGGTCACCGCGCTCGGCGCCCACCTGGGGCGCATCGTCCGGGTCGGCCTCGACACCTCGGCCTGGGACGGCGTGCCCGGGGCCGTCGCCGCGAACGGGCTGGTGATCAGGATCAACCGGTTCGCCGGAAGCGGCGCGACGATCAGCGTCACCCGGGGCCTCCAGGACCACTTCCTCCTGCTGGTGGTACCGCCCGGCACCGACCCGGCGACGGCCGCCTCGGCCATGGCCGGCGCCTCCAGGACCGGGAACCACACCCCGGCCGCGGAACTCCTGCTCGGCTGAACGGCCCGGGCGGACGCGGGCACCGCGGCCGTGCCGGGTCCGGGCCGGACCAGGAGTAGCCTGGACATCACCGAAGGCACTTCGCATGCCGGCACCGGACACTGGCGTCGTCTCCGGCGAACGGCAATGCCGGACCCGGCTTCTCGGCCGGGCCCGGGGACGGGTCCCAGATCATGACCACGACCCTCGATCGTGCGACGACGCCCACCGCCCCGGATCCCACGGCACGGCTCTCCCTCACGCCCGGTGGCGTGCGGCCCGGCCGCCTGGACGGAGCCTGGTGGCCCCGCTCGCGTGATCTTCTCCTCGAACTCCCCGCCCTGGCCGCCGAGATCGACGAACGGTGGGGCCGGATCACCCGGATCACCCTGAACCCCGCGCAGTGGCCCGTCATCCCCCGGCGGATCCCGGTCGCCGGGCACACCGTCCACGCGGGCTGGTTCACCACCGAGCAGGACGAGCACACGATCGCGGTGTTCTCGTACGCCCCGCGCCGGCTGAACCTGCTGGTCGTCCCGCCGGAGACGGACGCCGTCGGTGCCGCCCGGCTGATGGCCGAAGCCGCCGACCCCGCGAACACCATGGCCGCGAGCGGTCTCCTCGCGGTGGAGACGGGCGGCGACGCACGGCGGCCGAGGTCCGGTTCCGATTTCCTGCCGTCGGCCGTCACCCCCTCCGACGCCGCCGGCGAGGCGGACCGACGGGCGGATGTCGCGCGCGGCCGGGCCGCCTCCTGGCCGGTGCCCGCGTAGCCGGCGGAACGGCGGCCGGCCGCTCCGCCCGCTCCGGCCGCGGGGCCGGGTGTGTCACTCGCGTGACCACTCGGCCTCGGCGTGCGGCGGGCCGGCGACATCGGCGCCCTCCCAGAGGCGGATCCTGATCGCCCGGGGGCCGGGCGCGGGCCGGGAGAGCGTACGCACGAACACCTCCCGCAGGTGGTTGGCCGCCCGCTGGGGCGGCCCGTCGTACTCCAGCGGATCCTGCATCGGAGCGCCGCGCTGCCGGGACCAGCGGCCGTCGTCGTCCTGCGTCTCCAGAACCCACCGGTACTGCCGCATCCTGACCTCCGTGCCGACGATCCCGGCCCCCGGACACGACGGTACGGACCGGGCGGATCGACCGCGACCGGTGGACAGGCGCCGCGTCCCGGCCCGCCGGGGCGGCGGGCCTCGTCCGTGCCGGTCATCCGTGCCGGTTCGGCGCGCGTGTCACGCGGAGGAGTTCCTCGTGGAGCAGCCGGCCGACCAGCGCGCCGCCGAAGACGACGACTCCCACGCCGACCAGCCACGACTGGATGACCAGGACGGTCCCGAACGAGCCGTAGGTGACCGCGTTGGACGCGATCAGCGGTGAGAAGACGAGCCGGGAGAAGAGCCGCAGGCCGATCAGCCCGACCACGGTCGCGACGGCTCCCGGCAGCAGGGCCCGCCAACGCACCCGTCCGCCGAGCAGGAACCCTTGCGACCACCAGACGAACAGGACGGCGCCCAGCGCCGCCACGAGCCCGCCGGCCGGGGAGCGGCGCCAGAGCGTGCTGGTGGCGGACAGGAAGAGGAACCCGATGAGCACGGCGAGCCACAGCACGTGCCGCCACCGGGCCCACCAACGGGCCGGCGGCAGGCTCCAGGCCTTCTCGTAGCCGCTCTGCACCGCCGCGCCGAACGACAGCCCGAACACCGCCAGGGCGGCGAGGCCGAACGCCGTCGTGGCGCGGAACGCCTGGCCGGGCCGTCCGAAGAGCTGCTCCACCTCCTGCCTGGAAGCCAGCGACACGCCGAGCCCGTCCCCCAGCCACTGCGCGAACCCCCGGCCGCGGTCCGGATCGGCCGCGGAGACCACGATCAGCAGCGGGACCAGGGTGAGGAACCCGAGCGCCGCGAAGCCCAGCGACCGCTGCGACAGCTGGAGATCGCCGGCCCGCGCCCAGCCGCGCCCGGCCGGCGACCGGCGGACCGCCTGCCGCAGCCGCTCGAACGGGCGCGGCCGGTCTCCGTCACCGGGGGGCTCCTTCGGCATGTACGTTGACTACCACGGCCGCCACGCCGCCGGGGGAGGGCGCGACCACCGGGGCCGGCCGGGTCCCTCCGGCGACGGCCTGCGGGCCGAACGGCCCGGCCGGGCCGTTCCCGCGGTTCGTCCGGGGCGGATCGCCGTCAGTACTCGGCGCCGCTCCGCAGGTAGCTGCCCACGACCTGGAGCCACGCCCCGGGGCCGAAGCAGACCTCGATCCGGTACGGCGTGTCCTCGAAGACCCGCAGGACGCGCAGTGCACCGCTCGGGTGCAGGTCGTACTCGAAGGTGACGCCGTCCGCACCGTCCTCGTACTGCATGTCCAGCGGCCCCTTCGAGGGCTCCGCCGGCGCCCGGGCGTCGGCCGAGAGCTTCACGTAGACGGACATCTCGCCGTCCCGCCTTTCCTGTCTGCCCGAGGAGCCGGCCCACGGGGCCGGCCCTCAGGACTCCTCGCCCGGCGGCTCGGAGCCGATGCCGGTGGTGACGAGGATCTGCCGCGCGGAGTCGGTTCCGCCGGCCTCGACCGCACGCGCCATCGCGGCCAGGGCCGCCTCCCGGCTCGCCCGCGGGGGGACGACGAGCAGGCTGAAGTGGTCGCGGTCGTCCCGCGTGACGATCACGGTGTCGTCGCCGACCGGGTACCGGTCGATGCGCACCGACCGCCCGTCGACGACCAGCCGGGCCGGCACGTCGTCCCAGGCCTCGGTGTCCAGGCCGACGCTCGCCACGGGGCCCAGGTGTTCGGTCAACGCCCTCACCAGGCCGGGCAGTTCGGCGTCGACGTCCCGTGAACGCGGCCACCACGCGCCGTCGAGCACGCCCTCGCGCGACCGTGTGGTCTCCAGGCGCAACAACACCGTTCCCGGCTTCGCGGCCTGCCGGAACCGGTCCGGCAGGAGCCCCGGGAGCGCGGCACCGGTATCGTCCGACATGGCCCGCCACCTGTCCGTGGACGCACGCCGACCCCGCAGGGCGAGGGCCGGCCATCGGGGAGCGGCGGTCGGGCCGCTCCGATATCCCCACGGTACTCCGCCCGCGCCCCGCCGACCCGGCGCGGCGGGGGAGCCGGCGCGGGGGCCGGCCCGCTCAGCGCCACTCGATCAGGAACAGGGTGGCGTCGTCGCTCGTGCGACCGCCCCGCCTCTCCTTCAGGACGTGGGAGAGCGCGCGCACCGTCGCCCGGACACCGGCCCGCGAGCGCTCGACGCGGTTGACCCAGTCGATGAGCTGTTCCTCCCCGAACTGCTCACCGCCCGGCTCGCGCTCCTCGACCAGGCCGTCGGTGAAGCACAGGACCCGGTCGCCGTGCCGCAGTGTCCGCTCGCTGATCACCGGCTGCTCGCCGCCGAACCCGACCGGCAGCGTGGTGGCGCTCTCCAGCCGCTCGACGACGGCGTGGTCGCGGATCAGCAGCGGCCGGGGATGGCCGGCGTTGACCCACTGCAGGTGGCCGGTCCCGGTGTCCAGGCGCATCATCTGCGCGGTGACGAAGTGGTCGGGGCCGAACTGCTCGGCGATGGCGCGGTCCATGAACGCGTAGATCTCGGCCAGTCCGGTGTCGGCGCGCCGGGCGTGCCGGTACGCGCCGATGGCCACGGTCGCCATGGTCGCGGCGTCCAGCCCGTGGCCCATGGCGTCGATCGTGGCCACGTGCAGGAGGTCGTCGTTGAGCGCGTAGTCGAAGCTGTCGCCGGCCACCTGGTAGGCGGGTTCGAGGATGCCCGCCACCGCGACCCGGGGCACGGTCATCGACAGCGGCGGCAGCAGCGACCACTGGATCTCCGCCGCCACGCTCATCGGTTCCAGGCGCCGGGCCTGGAAGATCCGGTCGGTGTAGCCGCTCTTGGTCACCAGCAGATCCGCGACCAGGGCGGCGAGGCGCCGCAGCAGCGGCCGCACGTCCTCGCCGACGGTCTCCAGTGTGAGGGCCAGCACCCCCACCTCGTCGCCGCCGTCCAGCAACGGCAGGAACACCCGCACCCCGTCGGGCCGAGGCACCTCGACGGGGACACCGCGCAGGAACGCCGCACCCGCGGGGGTGCCGTCGATCGGGACCGGCTCCCCCGCGGCCAACCCCTGGCCGGGCAGCGGCACCAGCACCAGCTGGCCGTAGTCCTGCAGCAGGAGCACCGGATCCCGGCCGCCGACCCTCGTCACCGTTTCGGCGACCAGCGGGCCGATGAGCCGGGGCGGCAGCTCATGGGCCCGGTCGAGCAGCGCGCCCAGCAGGTGCCCGCCGGATTCCTCCGGTCGGCCCGGTCGGCCCTCGTCGTCGCTGCTCACCGCCGCGTCCTCCCTAGCCCCGTGCCATCGGCGCGGGCGCGATCGCCCCCGACACCCGGTGCGGTTCGCCGGACCGGTCCTTCCATTACGCCCGACGGCAGCGCGTCGCGCCCCTCCACGCCCTTCGGGCCCGCAGGGCCTGACGCCCCTCGTCTCCCGGCGGCGGACCGGATGCCGTCTCGGCCCGGAGCGCGTCGACCTGTACCTGATGCACCAGCCCTACGGCGACGTCTACGGCCAGTGCCGCGCCATGGCGGCCGCCCGATCGGGAGGGACTGGCGCGGGTGATCGGCGTCGCCGACTTCAACCCCGACCGCCTGCTGGACCGGATCCTCGACGACGAGACCGTCCCGCAGGTCGACCAGATCGAGACCCACCCCTTCCTCCAGCGCGACGTCGACCACGCCCTGATGCGCGAGCACGGCGTGCGGCACCGGTGAGGCGCACGGCAAGTCCGTGGCCCGGGTCGTGCTGCGCCGGGTCGTGCTGCGCGACATCGTCACCATCCCCAAGTCCGTCGACCCCGGCCGGACGGCGCAGAACATCGACGTGTTCGACTTCGGACTCACCGACGAGCAGATGACGCGGACCGCCGCCCTCGACACCGGCAGGACCCTGTTCTTCGACCACCGCGACCCCGAGATGGCCGCCTGGCTCGGCGAGCGCCGGTCTGCGGCCGTGTGACCGTCAGGTCATGTCCGCCTCACCGGTTTTGAGGAAAGCGGAGTCCGTTTGTGAATGCTGTGCGAGGATCGGCAGCCGGAAGTACACGGCGCGCGGACGACTTCCTGTTGTGATCACCCGGCGGCTGCGGGCCGGCCCTGAGGCCGACCGCACGTCACCGGGGCGAGGGCCCGCGCGTCGCAGGTTCCCGTCACCCGCTGACGTCCAGCGGAGCGTACATCCCGTGCCGTGCCGCGTCGTGACAGGCCAGGAGGGCCTGCCGCAGCACGGTCACCCCCCTATGGAGGGCACTCACCCATGTCCCGTTCCACGGTCACCGCGATACCGGCCCGCCGTGACAGGCGCGGCCTGCCGATCCTGCTCACCGCGGCGGCCACCGCGTTCGGCCTGCTGGCCCTCGCGAGCCCCGCCCATGCCGACGCCGTCGTCCACGTCGCCGGCCCGGCCGGACCGGTCCCGGTGAACACCGCCTACACCGTCACGGTCGACCTTCCCAACAACGGCCCCGACTTCAAGTCCAAAGCCTCCCTGGTCAATATCGCCCTGTCCGGTGCCGCGGCGACGGTGACCTCCGCCCGGGCCTCGGACGAGAACTGGTACTGCGACTTCGCGGCCGGATCGTCCGGCGCTTGCTGGAGCATGGTCGGTATCCCCTTCCCGGTGTCGCTCACCCTCACCGTCGTCCCCACCGCCGGGGGGACCGTCACCGTTGGGGCCGACGCCCGCAACTACGCCAGCGAGTCGGTCGGTGCGGGCACCACCAGCGCGCTGGTCAGCGCGCCGACCCCGACCGCCACGCCGACCCCGACCAGCACGGCCACCGCAACCGCCACGGCCACGCCGACCGCGACGGGCACGCCGTCCCCGACCGCCACGGCCACCGCAACCGCCACCGCAACCGCCACGGCAACGGCAACGGCAACGGCGACCCCCACCGGCACGGCGACCCCCACCGGCACGGCGACCCCGACCACCACGGCAACCCCGACCGCCACGGCCACCGCAACCACTACGGCCACGCCGACCGCGACGGGCACACCGACCGCGACCAGTTCCCCTTCCGCCACGGCCGCCACCGCCTCCAGCAGCACGAGTTCCCCGACCGGCGCCCCCGCCGTCGGCACCACCGGCACCTCGGCCGGCAGCGGCGGCAGCCTCGCCGACACCGGTACCTCGACCCTGGTGCTCACGGCCGGGGCCGGCCTCCTGACCGCGGTCGGCGCCGCGGCCGTCCTCGCCGCCCGCCGCCGCACCGCCTCCGCCCCGGGACGGCACCGGTGAGCCGCTGATCCGTCCGGCCGTCCGGTCATCCCGGCCCCGGCCCGACGTACGTCTCCG
Organism: Kitasatospora sp. NPDC002551; assembly: GCF_040296005.1. NCBI lineage: Bacteria > Bacillati > Actinomycetota > Actinomycetes > Kitasatosporales > Streptomycetaceae > Kitasatospora > Kitasatospora sp. NPDC002551. The sequence goes on from NZ_JBEOWI010000017.1 coordinate 75,541, forward strand.
GTAGCGACCCGGGGGCCGGAACCGTTCCCGGCCTCCGCGTCGCTGCGGATCGAACAGCCGCGGAGTCGCCTGAGGTTCATCCGGTGGGCGCCAGGCCGATCAGGAGGAGCACGGTGCCGTGCCGGACATTCGCTCGGCCGTCCCCGGGATCGCACGCATCGAGGGCAACCGCCCGGCCGCCGGACCGGGCGGGGCGTCCATGGGGAGAGGCCCCTCACCCGACGTGCCGGGCGCCCGCCAGGGCGGCGTGCAGACTGGGGTGGATGGTGAATGCCGTGTCGGCACCGGTGATCTTCAGCAGCCGCACGGTCTGAGGCGGCGGGGCGGCGAGCATCATCTCCACCCCTGCGGCGTTCGCGTCGAGGCGGGCGGCGAGCAGGGCGTTGAGGCACACGGAGTAGCAGAAGGTCTGGCCGGCCAGGTCGATGACCAGCCGGGGCGGGCGGTCCCGGAGAGCGCGGGAGAGGGCGTGGTCCAGCCCGGGGCGGTCTTCCTGGTCCGCTTCGCCGTCGAGGCGGACGATCACGGCCGTCCCGGGGAGCGTCCTGATGGTGATCCGCAGGCGCGGGGTGAGAACGCGCGGGGCGCCGGGACGGTCGTACCGGGTGGATCCGGCGGGGTCGGGCACTGGACTCACCGCCTCAACGGGAGGGGGTGGCGGCCGGGTGGCCGGCATGCGCCCACGGTGCGGCGGGGCGCGGGAGACGGGTCGGCGCGGCTTCACGGATGCTCGTCATGGTGATCACCGGTGGTGGTCGCGGGCTGGTGTTCTCCGCCGGGGTCGGGATCGGCGAGCAGGGCGAGCAGTCCGGCGATCTCGTGGTGGCCCTCGGCGGGATGACGGAAGTGCGTGCCGCGGACCACGTGGTAGCGGTTGCGGCGTCCGTGTCGGGTGTGGGTCAGGTAACCGGCCTTCTCCAGGTCCGTGACGATCGCCCGCGCGGCCCGTTCGGTCATGCCGCACATCGCGGCCAGGTCCCGCAGGCGGACGTCCGCGTCCCGGGAGATCATCAGCAGCACGCGCGCGTGCTGCGTCAGGAACGTCCAGCTCGTCCGAGGCTCCCGCTCATCCGACATACCACAAGTATGAACCCGGATTCCGCTTTTGCCGTGCCGGATCCGAGGATCCGCTGACGGGCCGCACCGGGGCCGCGGAGAAGTGGGGCGGGTGCGCGCCCGTGGATCCGGGCCCCGGTGGTCCGAGCCCGGTCCCGAAGGCGCGACGGGGCTGTTCCTCCGTCGACGCGGCGGCGGGACTGCACGGCGACGGCGGCGGTCGTCCGGAGGGTACGAGGAGTTCGGCCCATACGGCCTTGCCGCCGCCGTCCGGGAGGGCGCCCCAGCTGAGGGCGAGGCGGTCGACGATGAACAGGCCGTGGCCGCCGACCCTGGTCGGCCGGTGCGTGCCGGGGTGGGGAAGCGCGGTGCCGGAACGGGGATCGGTGACGGTGATGCGCAGGCACGGGCCGTTCAGATCCAGATCCAGTGCGAGGGGGCCTGCCGTGTACCGGGTGGCGTTGGTGAGCAGTTCCGAGACGACGAGCTGGGCGTCGTCGCCGAGGACGGACGGGGCGAGGTGCCAGCCGGACAGGGTTCGACGCGTGAACGCCCGCCCTTCGCCGACGGGGGACACGCCGTCCCGGGCAGTGAATTCCAGACGGCGGTGGTAGTGGACCGCTGCTGGGCCGAGGTGGCTCTCCATGGCGGTTCGCCTGCTCCCGTTGCAGTTCCTCGCACCGAGCGGCTACCCGCCCGGGCAGGGGCCATGCACGTGACGAAGCCGGGGGTTCTCCCGGGTTCCGGCGCCATCGAGGTGGTCCGGAGCGGCCGTTCGTCGCGTGCCGACGAACGGCGACCACGGCTTGCGGAAGGCCCCGGCCGGAAATCCGACTGGGGCCTTCAACTGCCCTGCTGGGCGAAGGCGGAGGATGCGGGATCTGCCGCACCGGCGTGATGTCCCACCGTCCTGCGCGGCGTGCCCCGCCCGCGAGGTGCGCGGCACGACCGGCCGGGCGCCGGGGCGTCCGGGGTCAGAGTTTGAACATCGCGGTGTACGGGTGGGGGATGCGCTCCTGCCGTGATCCGAAGTCGACGAGCACCGCGGTCTCGCCGTCCCCTTCGGCGTCGATGACCCGGCCGAGGCCGTACGTGTCATGGGTGACACGGTCACCGACGGCGAAGTGCTTGGGCGGCGCCTTCGCGCGAGGTTTGAAGGGGCTGGTGGGCAGAGGGCGGCGACCTGCTGCAAATTTCGTCATTGCGGCCAGTATGCGCCCGGAAGGGCGGGTGTGGGACCTTCCGGGGCCAGCGAGTTCGACTCTGACCGGAATGCCGCACGCCTCGTCCTCGCGGCCGGCGGCGGTGGGCGGGGCGCGCCGCGCCGCGATTCCCGGGGAGCCGGCGGCCCGGACAGGGGGCGGCCCCATGCTCAACGGGCCTGCTCGCCACGGGTGTTCACGGTTCTTCCGGCTCGGAGCGGCCGTTCGACGGGACGGCGCCCGCGCGATCGGCGGTGAAGCATCCCGCCGCATCGGGTGGCGGCCTGCTACAGTCGACGTAGTTGCAGTAGTGGTTCCCATGAACTTTGTGTGCGCCTGCTCATGTGTTGCAGGCGCATTTTTTGTTCCCCGGCTCTTTCCCCGGTGGGCGCTCCATGCGGTGACTCGAAGCCCGCGCTGTGCGTGCTTCGGACAGTCCCTTGAAGGAGATTTTTGATGGCTAATGGCACCGTGAAGTGGTTCAACTCGGAGAAGGGCTTCGGCTTCATCGAGCAGGAGGGTGGCGGCCCCGACGTCTTCGCCCACTTCTCGAACATCAACGCCAACGGCTTCCGTGAGCTGCTCGAGGGCCAGAAGGTCGAGTTCGACGTCACGCAGGGCCAGAAGGGCCCGCAGGCCGAGAACATTCGCCCGCTGTAGTTCCTCTGCCACGGCACCCGCCCGGCAGCGAGGGGCCCGCACCGCGTACACGCCCGGTGCGGGCCCCTCGGCCATTGCGCCACGGCGCATCCCCCCGGCCAGGCGCATCCTCTGGCCGGGCGCATCCCCCTCCGGCCGTTCAGGCCCCTGGCTCAGCCACCGGCGGCCATCCCCGCGCGGGACGTTCAGCGCCGCGCTCCCGGATCGGTGCCCGCCGTGACAGCTCATGGTTCGAGGTTCTCCGCTCCCGCCCTCCGCGGTGAGCGCCGACCGCAGGTGACCTGCCGCACGGCTCCACCGTCCACGCCCCGCTCGTCACACTTCCGGCCCGTTCCCTTGCGGCTTCCGCCCGGCGCCCCGCGCCTCGGGGCCTTCCCCGTGACGTGCCGCCCCGAGGAAGGTCCTCCGCATGGCCCGATCCAGTCGTTCCTCGTACCACCACGTCGACGTCCGCTCCAGCGGCGCCCGGCCCGCCGACGGTCGGCGTCCCTCCGCCCGGAGCGCCCCGCGAGGCCTCTCCGCGAAGGGTGAGTTCGCGATGCCGGTGAGCACCACCCCGGCACTGCCGGCCGTCGGGTCCTTCGACGAGCTGGACATGCCGAAGGCGTTGCTGTCGGTGCTGACCCGCCAGGGCGTCACCGCGCCGTTCCCGATCCAGGCCGCGACGCTGCCGAACTCGCTCGCCGGCCGCGACCTCCTCGGACGGGGCCGGACCGGCTCCGGCAAGACCATCGCGTTCGGCCTCGCCGTGCTGGCGCGCACCGCCGGGCAGCGGGCCGAGCCGCGCTGCCCGCTGGCCGTGGTGCTGGTCCCCACCCGCGAGCTCGCGCAGCAGGTCACCGAGGCGCTCACCCCCTACGCCCGCGCCGTGCACCTGCGGACGGTTTCCGTGGTGGGCGGGACGTCGATCAGCCGCCAGGCATGGATGCTGAACCGCGGGGCGGAGGTCGTGGTGGCCACCCCCGGCCGGCTCAAGGACCTGGTCCAGCGCGGCGACTGCCGGCTGGACCGGGTCGGCATCACGGTGCTCGACGAGGCGGACCAGATGACCGACATGGGCTTCCTGCCCCACGTCACCGAGCTCCTGGACCAGGTCGCCGAAGGCGGCCAGACCATGCTGTTCTCCGCCACCCTGGACCGCAACGTCGACCGCCTGGTGCGGCGCTTCCTCAAGGACCCGGTCACCCACTCGGTGGACCCGGCCGAAGGCGCGGTGAGCACCATGGAACACCACGTGCTGCACGTGCAGAACACCGACAAGAACGCCACGATCGCCCACATCGCGTCCCGCGACGGCAGGGTGATCATGTTCATCGACACCAAGCACGCCGCGGACCGCCTGGTGGAGGACCTGCTCGCCAACGGCGTGAAGGCCGCGGCGCTGCACGGCGACAAGTCCCAGCCGCAGCGCACCCGCACCCTGGAACAGTTCCGCACCGGCGAGGTGACCGCGTTGATCGCGACCAACGTCGCCGCCCGCGGCATCCACGTCGACGGACTCGACCTCGTCGTCAACGTCGACCCGCCGGGCGACCACAAGGACTACCTCCACCGGGGCGGGCGCACGGCCCGGGCCGGCGAGGCCGGCACCGTCGTCACGCTGGTGCTGCCCAGCCAGCGCCGTGCTACGGCCCGCATGATGACCACGGCCGGCATCACGCCCGTCGCCACCCGGGTCAGCTCGGGCGACGAGGACCTGGCCCGCATCACCGGTGCCCGCGTGCCCACCGGCGTTCCCACCGTGATCGCCAACCCCGTCGTCGAGCGGCCGCGCCGCGGCCCGTCCACGAGCTTCGGCCGCCGCGGACGTCCCGCCCGGACCACCGACGACGCCCGGGCCGCCGCCGGCCGCGACGGTCAGGGTTCCTCCGGCCGCCGCCGGCCGTCCAGGCGCGCCGCACCCGTCGCGTAGCACCCCTGGGCCCGCCGCCCGCCGAGGACCTCCTCCGCGTGGCCCGGCCCGGACGGCAGGAGCCGGTCGGCGCACGTCTCCCGCACGGAGCGTACGAGTCGTTCCGTGCGGGTTGTGGTTGGGCTGCGCGGCTGCCTTCGCGCACCCGCGCAGGGCGTGGCTGGCGGCCGTATGAAGGGTTGCTGACAGCGAACCCGCACGGGCGGCTGCCGACGGAAACCGCTGAGACCTTCCGGTGACGCAGCCGGCGATACTTATCGGGATGCATACGGGGGCGAGCGGCCGCTTTCTCGCACTGCATGCGGGCGCGCCCGTCCCCTTCTCTTCGCAAAAGCAATGGGCTCACTCAAACCGGACGATCTAGGCGGGTCTTGCATGGCAGCGGTACTTACCGAAGCAAGAGCAAATTTTCACAATAATCTCGTCGGCAGGAATACTCTTTCTCTGTCGCGCGATGGCGTGGCTTCGAATGCTGACAGCAGTCAAAATACCAGCAGGGCTATCGCGCTCAATATTGCGCAGGATCTTGGTGCTGAGATTATTCGGGAGAAACTCAAGGGGCAGCGGGCTGGTAAGCAGTTCGAAGAGGCGGTGGAGTCCTTCCTGTCGGACACCTTCCCGGTGTTTCAGACCCTCCGCCCGGGCGGCTGGATTATTGAGAATGTCGGGGGTTCGCGCACCGAGTATCAGATCTCGAAGTATGAGCCATTTTCTCACCTGGCTGCCCTGGCGACTGCTATCGGGCAGGACCGGACTCTGGCCTCGGTTCTGGGAAATTCCTACGAGATTAGCCCCGACATCCTGGTGCTGCGGAATCCCGAGCCTGATGCGGTGATCAACCGGGAGCGCGAGCTCGTTGACACGGAGTCTGGTCGATATGCTGTCATCAGGAGCGCCAATCAGGAGCGTTCCATCGTCCATGCGATAGTTTCATGCAAGTGGACCTTGCGTAGTGACCGTGCCCAGAACGCTCGCTCAGAGGCGCTGAACGTCATCCGGAACCGCAAGGGGCGAACACCGCATATCGCGGTCGTCACAGGGGAACCGTCACCCGCGAGGCTCGCATCTCTTGCCCTTGGGACTGGCGATATCGATACCGTCTACCACTTTGCTCTCCCGGAGCTGATCAGGGCGGTGGAGATGACGGGCAATGACGAGGCAAGCGCAATGCTGCACACCTTGGTTGCAGGAAATCGCCTCCGTGATATCAGTGACCTTCCACTGGACCTGGCTGTATAGACTGCCATGAAGGTGAAAAGGTGAAGTCTGTGCGTTCTCCGGGCACTGGGACGGGCATGTCTGCTGCCGCGGATGGCCTGGCGATATCGCATGGGCCCGTGTGAGGCTCGAGCGGTCCCGCCACGGCAGCTGGATTCCGTCGGGGCCGCCGTGACGGGGTCCTCACGGAGCCGTGCCCGTCTCAGCAGTCGGTTTGGCGGTCCGCACCTGTATGGTCGGGTGGGCTGGGCGGCTGCCGTCTGTGCCAGTACGGCAGGCCGCAGCCCGCCCGCCGTACCTGACCGAGCCACGTTCTCTGTTCCCGTCTGTCCCGGAGGCCTGATGTCCGCCCCCGTCGCTCCTGACATCCTGGACCTGTTCGCCGGGCCCGGCGGCTGGTCCGAAGGCTTGCGCGGTCATCACGGGATCACTGACATCGGGATCGAGTGGGATGCTGCGGCCTGCAGGACGCGGGCTGCTGCCGGGCATCCGACTGTCCGCGCGGACGTCGCCCAGATCGCCACGGCACCGATGGTCGGCCGTATCCGCCGCTTCATCGCGTCTCCGCCGTGCCAGGCCTGGTCCAGGGCGGGCAAGCAGCTGGGGCTCCAGGACCAGCCCCTGGTCCACCAGGCGATCGATGACCTCGCCAGAGACCGAGACACCCGGCCCAAGCTCCTGGCCGCGTGCCAGGACCCCCGTTCCCTGCTCGCCGCCGAGCCAATGCGCTACCTCCACGCCCTGCGGCCAGAGGACGCCGTCATGGAGGAGGTTCCCGATGCCCTCCCGCTGTTCCGCCACTACGCGGAGGTGCTCCGGGGCTGGGGCTACAGCACCTGGTGCGGCAACCTGAATGCCGCCGACTTCGGTGTTCCGCAGAGCCGGCGCCGAGCCATCCTCATAGCCTCACGCCTGCGTACCGCCCAGCCTCCCGAGCCGACGCACACCGAGCACGGCGAGGAGGGCAACCTCTTCGGGGAGTCGCGGGGCCGTTGGGTTTCCATGGCGGAAGGCATCGACTGGGGTGCCACCGACCGGCCTGCGCCCACCGTTACCGCAGGCGGCGGCAAGACCGGTGGCGCGGAACCCTTTCCAACCCAGGCCCGCCGCGCTCTTGCCGAGTCCCGCGACCGCGGATGCTGGAAGAGCCGCAGTACCGCTTCTGATACAGCGCGCATCACCGTCCGCGAGGCGGGCCTGCTGCAGTCCTTCCCCGGGGACTACCCGTGGCAGGGAACCCAGACGAAGCAGTATGAGCAGGCCGGCAACGCCGTGCCGCCACTATTGGCCGCACACGTGGTGGCGGCGGCATTCGGCCTGCCCCAGCCGTCGACGGTGCCGGTGGTGACGGCAGTTTGATGCGGCGGTTCACACGGCCGGAAGCCTGAGCCGGCGGAAAGCCGGGATCAGGGCAGCGCGCATGTCGTTCCGGAGGGCTGTGCGCGTGTCCTCGTTCACATCGGCGCGTTGTGCACGGCGAGGCGGAATTCCGGCCATGTGGGCCGTATGTGTGAGCTCGCAACTACACTGGCCGATCCGCACCGGCCGCTTGTCCCCGGTGTGCCCCGCAGGTGAGGCCTGGTCCGGGCGGGGGATGGAGCGGCAAGGTCATACCCCGAAGGGGAGGTAGCTCATTTGTTCGATATCATTGCTGTTCCTAGCTCGACGCCTTGCGCCTCCCGTCCCGCAGGCTCAGCGCGTGTTGTACGGAGGAAGAATGTCTGCCCTTGAGGTTGTCGAGATCTGTGCAGGAGCAGGAGGGCAGGCTCTCGGCCTCGAACAGGCAGGATTCAAGCACCGGCTCGCAGTGGAGCTCGACCCGAACGCGTGCGACACCCTCAGGCTGAACCGGCCGAGGTGGAAGGTTGCAGAGGGCGATGTCGCAGACGAGTCAGTCTGGACCCCCGAGGACTACGACGGCGTCTCGCTGCTGGCGGGAGGTGTCCCCTGTCCGCCGTTCACCATCGCGGGCAAGCAGCTCGGTGCCACTGACGAGCGTGACCTGTTCGCTTGGGCGGTTCAGCTGGTTAGCCGTGTCAAGCCCAAGGCACTCATGCTGGAGAACGTGCGAGGGCTCAGCGCCAACCGTTTCTCGGCCTACCGGCAGCACGTCCTGGACACGCTCCGCGACTTCGGTTACGTGGGGGAGTGGCGGCTCCTCCAGGCATCCTGGTTTGGGGTGCCACAGCTCAGGCCGAGGTTCGTGCTGGTGGCACTCCAGGACGAGTACGCAGAATACTTCCACTGGCCCGAGCCTCTCCCCGGACCTGAGCCCACCGTCGGCGAGACGCTGAAGGACCTCATGGCAGCCAATGGCTGGGGAGGCGCCGAGGAATGGGCCGCCAGGGCCGACAGCATCGCACCCACGATCGTCGGCGGTTCCAAGAAGCACGGAGGGGCAGACCTCGGCCCCTCCCGGGCCAAGGCGGCCTGGGAATTGATGGGTGTCAACGCCTGGGGTATCGCAGACGAGGCGCCAAAGCCGGACTTCACGCCGGCAGTGAGCAAGAAGGGCGAAGTCAGGGGCGGCCCGAAGCTGACCAGCCGCATGGCCGCGCGAATCCAGGGCTTCAGTGATGAATGGAAGTTCTCCGGGGGGAAGACCACCCGGTACCGCCAGATCGGCAACGCTTTCCCGCCGCCGGTCGCCAAGGAGGTGGGGCTCTCCCTCGCACGGGCGCTCAGGAAGCAGGGAACCCCTCGTGAGCGGGTTGAGACCCCCCACGACCCGGTGTACCGGCTCCTCCGCGGCAAGAGCGAAGCGATGACCGCAGAGCAGATCATTGCCGCACTGGACAAGACTGGTGTCGCCATGGGCATGCACGACGTCGAGCGGCGCCTCTCCCACTTGGGCCGCGACTTCCACATCGAAGTGACCGAAGCCGGCCGGGAGGGCGCCATGACCTACCTGCTCCGCGACTTCAAGGCATTCGTCGGTCAGGAAGGCCACGACCGGCACGAGCTCTTCAAGGCCAACCGGGCCAAGATCAGCTGAGTCTGACCGGCATGCCGCCCGCAGGTATCAGCCTGCGGGCGGCGCGGTGTCGGCCGTCCTACTCCTTCTCCGCCCGCTGCCGCTTCCGCTCGGCGAGCTCCTTCCTCCGGGCCGCGACAGCGGCTACCACTGCGTCTGCGCACTCCTCAGGCGGCTGGTGTGCCCAGAACCGCAGTACGAGCCACCCTTCTCCAGCGAGACGCTCGTCGGTGTCCCGGTCGCGGGTGATGTTCCCGCTGATCTTCGACTCCCAGTACGAGGGGTTGGTCTTCGGCGGAACGAAGTGCTCCGGGCAGCCGTGCCAGAAGCACCCGTCGACGAAGACGGCCACTCGTGCGGGGCGGAACAGAAGATCAGCCGTCCGCCGCATACCGGGCAGCGGCTTGGCCGCCACCCGGTACCGAAGCCCCTCGGCGTGAACAAGGGAGCGCAGCGCTAGCTCGGGAGACGTGTCGCGGCTCCGGATCGCCTGCATGTTGCGGCGCCGGGCAGCCGAAGATGCCCAGGATCCCTCCGGGGCGACCCACGCGGCAGTGTCCGCGCTCACCGTTCCCGCGGCTCCGGGAGCTGCGGCGCCTCCACGACCGGGTCGCTTTCCCGCGCTACCACCCACTCGATGCCCTCCAGCTCCACCCTGCGTGCGTCCGCGTGCTCTCGAGTCCAGGGTGCCAGGCGGACGCTTACGGATTCGCCGGCGCCCGGCACCGGCAGGCCGAGGGCCTGCGCCACCACCTGGTGATTCCCATACTGGCCGAGAATGACGATTCCCTCCGGCCGGAGCGCCGAGCGGGAGCCGCCGTTGTACCTTATGCGTTTCATGAAGTCGTCCTGCTGCGCGACCGTGGCGACTACACCGCGGGAGACGATGCGGCCCTGTGTACGCCGGAACAGCTCATGCACCCGCTGGGTGCCATACCGTGACGCGAAGATCGCGGTGATGTCCTCCGTGGACAAGCGCAGCAGAATGTTCTCGGGGAGCGGCGCATCCTCGAAGAGCCAGTGAACGGCGTTCTTGCGGGCAGCGGCTGTGAGAGACCGCTTGCCGTCCCGGTTTCCCTCCTTCTTGGTGAGCACCTCCTCAGTGACCCGGAACAGCCCTGCAGACCAGCGGCCGATGTCATCACTGGCCCATACCCCGAGACATAGATGCCCCATCGCCTCAGGCGGGATCATCCAGCGGCCCAGGTCCTGGGAATACTTGCAGTCCACCTCGACGCCGTGAATCGAGTAGTCCATCTTGTCGCCGTCCGCGAAGCCGAAGGCACGCTGGAGGTTGATCTCCACAAGAGTGCCGGCATGCGTTTTCTCGGTCTTATGGAGATCCTCCCAGCGGAACCGGCCAGTGTGCTGGCCGTCGAGCAGCATGTCGAAGGTGCGGCGCAGGGCGGAAGCGAAGATCTCGCCGCACGGGTCTGCCGCCAGGATTTCGGTGCGGACGCGGGCCAGTTCCGGATCAGGGGGCATGACCGCGGAGGCGGAAAATAAGGTGCCGACTGACGTCATATCAACTCAATTCTTCTGAACGCTGAACAGGAGAACTCTGACACGCTGTCTCCGGTGTGCGGCCGGGGTCGGATCCGAGGACTCCCCTTGATCCGTACGGCGCTCCGAGGCCCGCCCCGGTCACGGGCCCCGGCCCTAACCCCGCAGTTGCCCGTCCGGCAGGGCCGGGGGTTCGAGGTGGCGCAGGAGTTCACGGATGTCCGCCAGGTCCAAGCCGGCGCTGCTGACGGGCTCTTCGACGAGGTCTGCGAGCTGGCGCACCTCCGGGTCGTCCAGGATGCTGCCCATGAACTCCAGTTTCGCTTCGAGACGCAGCTGAACCACCTCGTCGATGGTGCCTTCCGCGACTAGGACGGTGACCCTCGTCTCGGTTCCGGGGGCCAATCCCAAGCGGTGGATACGGTCGAGGCTCTGCAGGAAACGGCCAGCCATGAAGTCGCGGTCGACGTAGACCGCGTCGTGGCAGACCTGGTGCAGGCTGATGCCCTCGCCCAGGGTGGCCGGGTTGGAGAGCAGCACCATGCAGTCGGGGTCCTCGCGGAACCGCCTGATCTCCTCGTCCCGGTTGTCCGTGCCGCCATGGACGACGGCCGGGGAGTAGGGGGAGAGAAGGTCGGCCAGCGTGGTGATGTTGCGCACGAAGGTCGTCCACACGATCGTCTTGCGGCACGCTGCCGCGTTGGCGGCGACGATCTGGACGGCCTCCTGGAACTTGGGGGAGAGCTCATAGCGGGGCAGGTCGCGTAGGAGCGCGTGGAGAGACTCCCCGGGCGCGGCCTCCAGCGCCGGCACCCGGTAGGCGAGCGGCTCGTGCGGGCTGCTGCCCTCGACCAGGAGCGCCGGGCTGGTTGCGGCCATGAGCAGGCGCAGTGCTGCCCGCCCGAGAGCCTCGATGTCCGCGCGGGAAGCCTCGGCCCGTGGGGAGAAGTTGCCTTTGAGCGCCTCGTAGACCTCCCGGTGGATCGGCGGAAGGCTGACGTACCGGACCCTGGGTTCGAACGGGGGCAGGCCAAGCTCGCGCTTGGTGGTACGGGTGAACAGCGGCCGTAGCACCGAACTGGCGTAGGCGAGGTCGCCGCCGCGTACAGCGTCGGAGACGACGCGCTTGCCGCGGCCGGGCCAGACGAACGACAGCAGGTTCTCCAGATCCCGGGCCCCGTTGGGGGCCGGAGTGCCGGTGAGGATGAGCCGCCGGGTGGCGGTGGGCCCGAGCGCGAGGCAGGCAGAGCCGTATGTCCCGTTGGCGCCGAGCTTCATGCGGTGAGCCTCGTCGAGCACCAGCATCGACGGTGCCGCGCCCAGCCAGGACGCGAGCCCGGGCACGGCCCGGGCCAAGCGCTCGTAGTTGACCAGCAGGACCTCTGCGCCGTAGTCGGGGGTGCGGCCCATGACGGCGATGCGCGGCGGTGTGCGGAAGCAGAGCTGGCTCTCGGTCTGCCATGCTTCGTAGGCGGACTTGGGTCCGACGACCAGGAGCCGCTTGGCTAGGCCCTGTTCACGCATGGCGGCGTAGACGGCGAGTGAAACACGGGTCTTGCCAGCTCCGGGGACACTGAAGTTCGCGCCGTGCCCGAGTGACAGTAGTTGCGCGGCATCGCGGAGCTGGAAAGGGGTGAGGTCTCCGGTCCAGCTGTCGCCCAGGAGACCTGGTACGTCCTCCGGCGCGACCGCGCCCTGGAGGGTGTTCGTGTCGCTGCGGAGGGTCTGCTCGGCCCGCTCGGCGTCGTCGAGGACGCCGGTGACGAGCCGGACCAGCGCTTCCTCCCATTCGACGCCGTCGTGGCGCCAGGAGCCGAGCTCGATGATGCGGTCGAGGAAGTCGTCGAGGTCGAACTCGCCCACCAGCGGCCCGCGCTGGCCGCCGGGGGCAATACGCGCGGCGAGGTCCGCGAAGTCCTGCTCGTGCCCGGGCGTGGTGCGCAGGACGACACGGGTCCGCGACACGTCGAACGCGATCCGCAGCGACGGATCGGTCTGGATCTCCGTCACTGCTGCCTGCCCACTGCCCTGTTGAGCCAGGTCAGGCCGTCCCCGGGGAGCGGCACGCTCTTGCCTGCCTCGACTGCCACGCGCTCCATGATGGTGCGCAGCTGCAGCAAGGCGTCGTCGAACGCCCCTTCGTCCAGGCTGCCGTTGCCGCGAGCGAGGACGAGGTCGGTCACACACTGCTCCAGATCCTTGCAGGCATCGGTGACGCGGTCGGGGGCGGCGAGGCGCTTCTTCCGGAGCCGGAAGTCCTTGCCGGCGAACTCCAGTGCCTCGTTGAAGATCTTCCGGGTGCGGTCGTAGACCTCGGCCGCGGCCGACCGCTCCTCGGGGGTCACGGCGGTGCCGGCTGCTTTGACGGCCTTGGCCTGCAGGAGGGAATCGGTGAGGGCCTTGGCCGCAGCGACGCTCGCACCGGCGGCTTGGACGGTCCGGCCGAGGCCGGGGATGGCTACCGCCGCGGCCGTGCGGGCAGCCGGGGCGGGCCTGAGATCTGCGGGCAGCCGCTGGTCCAGGAATCGTTCCTGGAAGTCGGGCTGGATGAACCGGACATCCGTCTTGGCGAACTCCAGCACGATGGCCGCGAGCCGTGCCTCCTTCAGCAGGTCGGCACCCTCCCGGTTACGCGCCGACTCAGTGTTGTAGGTGCGGTAGAGCTCGAAGAACCGCTCCTTCGCCTCTTCGAAGTCCATCAGCCGCAGCGAGACGGTTCCAGTGGCGCTACGGCTGATGAGGTCCCGGAGCTGGGACAGGATCCACAGGTCGCGGTCGCAGGCCGGCGTCGTGGTGTGGAAGTTCTTGGCGATCCCCGACAGCGGCTTGCCGAGCGCCACCTGCTCCTCCAGGGCGAGCAGGTGGTTAATGTAGGAGTAGTTCCGCCGGGTGTCCGGGCGCAGCTGGAGGGAGAGCTCGACGGCGTGGATGTCGCTCCACTCGCAGCTCTCCGGCAGAACGCCGACCCGCATGCTGGTCTCGCCGAGCTCCTTGAGGGCAGCGCGGCGGGTGTTGCCATTGACGAGGATGCCCTCGTGCGTGATCAGTCCGGGTTCGTTCTGCCGGTACTCGCGCAGGCTGTCCGTCAGTTCCTCGAAGGCCTTGTCCGTTTTGGAAGGGTCGGCCGGCAGGGCCTTCAGCAGGTGGTGGAGGTAGTCCTGGCTCTCCGGGCTCCAGGGGTCCTCGCTCAGAGACCGGTCCCGGGCCGGGTCGTAGGCGCGCTGAGCGCGGATGCGGTGCGTGCCGGGGTTGTACCGCAGGACCTCGACCGGCATGTCGATGACCTCGACATGGGCGGGCTTCCCGCGCCACTCGACGGTCAGCGTTTCCGGGACCCCGTTACCGTTGCGCAGCTCCTTCAGCCGGTGGGCCACGAGCTCGCGGTTGCCGGCGGCTTCGTGGGGCTGGCCGAAGTCGATCAACACGTGTGTGCTCCTTCGTGTGTGTGAAAGCGATGCAGATACTGCCAGGGCCGCGAGAGGGACAGCACGGGGCGTTCCGGTGCCGCTCGGGGTGGAACTACGGGAGCATGTCGCGGACGCTGGTCCGCGCCGAGGCCGGCAGGGTGCGGTAGACGCCCCAGAGCTTCTCGACCTCATTGAAGCCGCGGGCGTCCTGTTCGATCCAGGCAGAGAGGATCTTGCGCTCGTAGGCCGAAAGCTGCGCCAGGGCCGACGCGAAGGCGCCCAGGTCCGCGGCGGCGTCACGCCCTCCGACACGGCATCGGTTGCACTCGGTGACGAGCTGTACTTCGGTGCCGCCGCCGGGCAGGGCGACCGGGCGTCGGGCGATGTCCAGGTGAGAGGTGGCGCCGTGTCCGTCGGCGTACTCCTCACCGTTGCCGATGCCGCACGTTCGGCACAGGAAGTTGTCCTTCAGGAGCACGGCGCGGCGCTGTACTGCTCCCACGGATTCGGTAGCCTTGCGGCTTCCCAGACCGGGCTCCCACACCGGGACCCCCTGCTTCACGAAGCGGTGCTCGCTGGGGTCGAGCCCCGGGTCCTCGCGGTTGGTGTCGATCTGCCACTCGTGGTCGCGAAGCTCCCTCATGCGGCGGTCCACCTGGCTGACCCCCTCGAATGCGGTCCGCAGCTGCTCCTTGGTGAACACGTTGCCGAGTCCGATCTCCTGCACCAGCCACAGCGCGACGCGCTTCTTGGTGCCGAGTGCCTCGTCGGTCCAGGACGGGATTGCGACCACCATGCTCTTCGGGTCCTCTCGTGTACAGCGCAGTGACGGCCCTGGTGGGCTGCCAGCGTTCCGGTTCCGCCTGCTCCTCAAGCGAAGCGCACGTCCCGGGGACATGGGAAGGCTCCCCCTGTCCCTCGGTGTCCCGCTTCGCCCGGTGTCCCGCGGTGTCCCTGTCGAGCCGTAGGATCGCTTGACTGTCGTAGGCGTTTGCCAAGATGGGCTGACACTTTATTGACCCCCCTAGCTCCGGGGAGCACTCCTTGCCTCCACGCGGTCAGATGAAGGCCCTGCCACTCACCATTCCCCCGGCACGCCGCGAACTCGCCCAGGCGGTCCGCACCCTGCTGGACGCCACGGGCGGGTCGCTCCGCGGCGTCGCAGGCCAGATCCACAGCTCCCGCTCGGCCCTCCATCGGCTAGCGTCGGGGAGCTTCCTGTTTCCCGACGCGGACACGGTCCTCAAGCTCCAGCGGCTCGCGGAGCACAAGGCCGGTGCTGAAGTAGTGGCCGTGGACGACCTGCGGAGCCTCCTGCAGCGCGCCTCGGGCAGGCATGAGCCCGTTTCCGCCGCCAGCAGCCAAGCCGCAGCCGACAGGCCGGCCGCCGACGCCCTTGATGGCACGCGTAGAGGGACGCTGGCGGCGCTGGAAGGCGGGACCGGCGCGCCGCCCGTTGCGCCGGTCCCGCCCGTGGAAGGGGACCGGCGCAACGGGCAGATCGCGGATCTGCACTGGCCCGTCGACGAGCTGGCGCTGCACCTGGACAGCGGTCGGTACGAGCATGCCATCGGCATGCTGGAGTACGCCGGCGGCGAGGCGCCTGCGGTGGAGTCCGCCGCCGCCATCCAGGCGTGCCGTAGCCGGGGCCTCACCGAGGCGGTCGACACGCTCCTCCGAAAGGTCGTGAGCCGGCCCGATGGGGTCGTCCTCGCAGTGGTTGGTCACCTGATGGACTCCGGTAGCCACGCGGACGCCCGGGCACTGATCAGCTGCAGCACACACGCACAGGCGGCGTGAGACGTTCTGATGGTTCTTCCCGGGCCAGAATGCTTCTGGACGATCCGCACCAGCTAATGGACGGCGGTGCGGGGCCGTTCAGGGGTCGGTAGCCAAGAAGCACAGCTCCTTCAGGATCTGACCATGCGCCACAGGCTCCGGTGGTGCCGGCAGGTACGTTGATCACTGCCGCACTCTTTGATGGAGGCCAGCCCGATGCCGCAACTCGCACTTTCCGTCTCCTTCTGGGAGCAGTACGAGCAGTTGGAGAAGCACGTCCGCGCCGGGGTACGGAAGGCGGTGGTGAAGTTCCAGCAGCTGAGCGCCGCGGAGCTCCACCAGGACAAGGGCCTGCACCTGGAGTCGGTCGAGAATGCCAGGGATCCGCGGCTGCGGACCATCCGCATCACTGGCTTCTGGCGAGGCGTTGTGCTTGCCCCGGACGACGGGGGAACGACGTTCCTGCTGGTGAACGTGTTGCAGCACGACAAGGCGTATGAGTGGGCCGCGAAGCGGATCTTCAGCGTGAACTCGGCGACCCGGGGGCTGGAGGTGCGGAACGTCGAGGCCATCGAGCAGATCACACCGCTGCTGGAGCGGGTGGCAGCCGGCGCACCGTGCCGACTATTCGACGCCTACTCGGACACGGTGCTGCGTGACCTCGGTATCGACAGTGCTCTGCTGCCGGCGGTGCGCTCGCTCACGGATCAGGCCCAGCTCGATGCCTTCGTACCGATGTTCCCTGAGGACCAGTGCGAGGTGTTGCAGTACCTCGCTGAAGGGTTCACACCGGAGGAGGTGTGGAGCGACATCGTCTCGCAGCGCCGTCCGGCCGACCCCGGGCCACTGGACTCGCGCGACGTATCCACCGCCATCTCGAACACTGCCAGCCGCATCGTCGTGGTGTCCCGGCCGGATGAGCTCGAGCACATGCTCTCCCAGCCGTTCGCTGCCTGGCGGGTGTTTCTGCACCCCCGGCAGCGGCGGGTCGCGTACCGCGACTCCTACACCGGTCCGGTCCAGCTCTCCGGCGGCCCCGGGACGGGCAAGACGGTCGTCGCGCTTCACCGCGTCAAGCACCTGCTGGGCCGGCCGCGGAAGGGAAGCCAGCCCGATGTCCTGCTGACCACCTATACGAACGCGCTCGCCGCGATCCTGCGGGAGAATCTGTCACGGCTGCTCGACGACCGGGCGGCGCTCGCCCGCGTCGAGACCGGGACCGTCAACTCCCTGGCGTTCAAGGTCCTGCGCGAGCATTCCGGCCGTGTACCGCATGCTCTTGACGACGGTGAGGAGCGCAACCGCTGGCGGGCGGTCGCCGAGAAGCTCAGCCTGCCGTGGTCCGGTGAGTTCCTGATGCAGGAGTACCGCCACGTCATCCTCGCCCAGGACCTGCTCACCGAGGAGCAGTACTCTGCCGCAGAGCGCAAGGGGCGGGGCGGTCAGCTGGCAATGGCGAAGCGCCCGCTGCTCTGGCAGGCGGTGGAGGAGTTCACCGGCCAGCTCGACGCGGAAGGACGCAGTACTCAGCTGCGCCTGTGCGCGGAGGCGGCCCGGATATTGCGGGCGGCAGAGCCCGGCTCGTCCCGGTACCGGCACATCGTGGTAGACGAGGCCCAGGACCTCCACCCTGCCCAGTGGCGTCTCCTGCGTGCGGCGGTCGCCGAGGGGCCGGATGACATCTTCCTGACCGGCGATCCCCACCAGCGGATCTATGACTCCAGGGTGTCCTTCGCGGCGCTCGGCATTCCCGTTGCCGGGCGGAGTTTCCGGTTGCGGCTCAACTACCGGAACACTGAGGAGATCCTCCGCTGGTCCGGAGCGGTGCTGTCCGCACAGTCACTGGACGACCTGTCGGGCGACCAGCCGGACGGTGGCCTCACCGACTACACCTCGCTCCTCCATGGAGCCCGTCCAACCGCCCACGGTTACGCCTCGGAGGAGGCGGAGCTGACCGCGCTGGTTGACCGGGTTCAGCAGTGGCTAGCCGCTGATGTCCCCTCGGCGGAAATCGCCGTGTGTACGAGGTTCCGGCAGCTCGGTACCAAGGCGATGTCCCGTCTGAAGGCGGCGGGAATCGACGCCGTGCTGCTGAAGGACGGTCCCGGCGCTGACGACGCGGGCGTGCGCGTGGCCACGATGCACGCCATGAAGGGACTGGAGTTCCGCTGTGTCGCTGTGCTCGGCGCCTCGGACTCGGTACTCCCGTTGCTGTCGGCGGTTACTCCGGAATCCGTCGACCCCCTCCAGCACGCGACCGACCTCCTCGCCGAGCGGTGTCTGCTGTTCGTCGCGTGCACCCGGGCGCGGGATGCCATGGCGGTCAGCTGGAGCGGTTCTCCCAGCCCGTTTCTCACGGACCTCGTGTGCGAAGAGGAAGAGGTCTGAGCGGTCGGCGGCTACGGGGCCAGGAACTGGGCTTCTCCGTTGACGGTCACCGAAGCATCGGTGACCGGTGCCCGGTCGGCCACGGCTCTGGCCCGGGGTGCTGCTGCGGGGGCGGCTGGCACAGCAGTCTCCGGCGCGTCGGCGAACGGCCGTGAGGTGTGCGCGAGCAGTCTGGTGAGCTCGTCCGCCAGGCCGTCCTGCAACGGGGTGCCGTCGGGGCCGAAGGAGTCGATCTCGCGTTCGGCCAGGAGAACCCCGGAGATGGCATGGGTGGCGGTGAAACGGAGGATCCCGCTCTCGTTGTAGCGGAAACGCACGGTGATCCGGTTGCGGGCGGGGTCGTGTTCTGCCTGCGGCAGCGGGACGTCGAAGGCGGCGAGTGGGAACGCCCGGCCGCTGTCAGCCGAGTATCCGTACTCGCCCTCGACAATCTCGACGTGCACGGAGGTGGCCCCGGGGGCGGAGGGCTGGAAGGCCGATGTCCCCTCGGCCGGGAGCGTGGCGTTGCGGCGGATGATCGACCTGAGGCCACGCTCCCGGCCGGCGTTGAAAGCGGCTCCCAGGTCGTAGTTGCTCACCAGGGAGAAGTCGCTGAGGTCGTTGAGTTCACCGTCGAGCGAGGCCGCGTAGATGGCCGCGCCCCGGGCGACGGCCGTCATGGGTCGGCACAGCCGCGGATCGACGATCCGGTCGTGGCCCAGGACCCGGCCGAGTGTCTCGCGGACCAGCGGGATCTGGGACGTCCCGCCGATCAGCAGGACGGAATCGATGTCCGCAGAGCTGATGCCCAGGTCGTGGAGAGCCTGCTCGACCGGCTGCAGTGCCCGTTCGACCAGCGGGGAGATCTCGGCGGTGTACTCCTCCACCGTGATCTTCGCTTCGTGCGCGCCACGACGGGACCGCTCGCTGGGCGGGGTCTCGAAGAGGGCGTAGCCGTCCGGCGGCAGGCGGGAGAGCTCGATCTTGGTGAGCTCGACGTGCCGGCGCCACTGCCGGCGCTGTGCCATGCTGAGCCGCTCCGGGGCGGTACCGAGCTTGCTGAGGATCAGCTTGGCGAGCTGTTCGTCGAACTCCATCCCGCCGAGGGCGGTGATGCCGCGCGACGTCTGCTCCTCAAACAACCCGTCCGCGTGCTCGAGGACGGTGACGTCTATGGTGCCGCCGCCCCAGTCGAAGACCAGAAGCCGGCCCGGAATGGGATAGTCGTAGGCGTACGAGATCGCTGCCGCCGTCGGTTCGTTGATCAGCGACTTGACCTTGACGCCGCCGAGGGCGGCAGCGGCGCGCGTGCGGTAGCGGGCGCCGCCGGTCGCGTTGGCGGGGACGGTGACGACGGCCTCGGACAGCTCCAGCAGCTCGTTGGCGGCTCCCGCTCGCATGTGGCTGAAGAGCGCCGCTGCGGCCGCTGTGCTCCGGAACTGCTCGCCGCCCAGCCACACCCGGTGCTCTTCCAGGTGCGGAAGTGCCGCCTCGTCGGCATCCGGGGCCCGTTCCGCACTGGAACGGGTGCCGAGCATCCGCTTGACGGCGTCGAGCGGATCGCTGGTGCCGGTCTTCGCCGCCCACCCGGAGCAGAGCGTACGGCGGAGGTCGTGGACGGAGAGGACGGAGGGGAACAGCTGCCCGAACTCCGGTTGCTGCCAGTTCGCGGGTACGTTTCCACCGTCGACCGGGACGACCTCGGCGGCCATCCCGTTCCAGCGGGCGACGACCGAGTTGCTGGTTCCGAAGTCGATGCCGAAGCTCATGGGGTGCCCTTCTGGTGCCGTCCAGTCTGCTGATTCCCGGCCTCGCTGCGGCTGCGCGCAGGCCGGGGCCCGGGAGTCTCCTGGTTCGCGGGCGGGAGCGGCTGGGGGCGGGCGGGAAGCCCCTTGCGGGGTGACTTCTTAGCCCTTCCCTCTGCCTTGGCGGGTGCGGCAGGAGCTGGCGGACGCGGTATCCGGGAAGGATGCGCCTGCCGCTTCTGGCGTGGGGTCAGGCGCGTTTGCTGGCCTTCGGGGTCGGCTCGCAGCCAGCCCGCCTCGACAAGGCGGCCCGACTCCCGGTCGGTGTAGGCGGGAGAGGTCACCGAGAAGACCGCGGCCTCGCTGCCGCCCGGGAGGTCATGGTCCGGGTTCACCAGGCTGAAGAGCGTCAGGTCGTCCGGTTCGACGACCCGGACCAGCCCCGCCTTCGTGATCTCGTGGTCGATCCGTGCCCTCAGTGCGGGCAGCTTGGAGGTCTGGCGCGCGGTCCGGTCGATGGCCGCGAGTTGGGCCAGATGCATCTGACGGGCACGCATTCCGTCCATGACCGCTCCGCGGACCGCCTCGGTGAACTGGGGAACGAGACGGCGTGCGAGCTCGGTACGGATCGCAGCCGCCACGTCGGTACCCTCGGCGGCGGAAACTGACGTGGCGAGGGAAGCGGAGATCTGCTCGAGCTGTGAGTCGATCACGGGACGCAGGGACTCCGTGACGGATGCCAGCAGCGCGGCCGCGTCGAAGGTACCGGGGGCGATCTCCGGCAGCTGGCTCCCACGAGTCCGCAGGGCCTCTCCGGAACGTCTCGGTGCGTCGCTCCGGTGACCGGCGCTCCGCAGGGGCTGCTGCTTGTTCACGATGGGCTGCTCTCTGCTGGCGGGGGTCCGGAAGGCCGGGACAGGAGGTTTGCGGCAGAGGAGATTACTTCGCGCGCGGCGGCCTGTCGTGCCCAGGCCCGGTCGGCGTCTGACGGTGGTTCGGTCCGCCGCGGCATCGGTTCAGGAGGCAGGTCGAGCCGCCGGCTGATTCCCGGCGGCACCAGCCAGCGGTGCGGGGCGAGGGGGAGCACGAATCGTGCCAGTTCCAGCTTCCCGCGCTGGGCGGCCTCGATGGCGTCCTTGGCCTGGTTGACGGCGACCTTCCCCGATTCGTCGAGTCCGCGACGGAGCGTACGCCAGGACTGCTTCCAGTCCGGCGAGGCGTCCTCGACACCCAGCACGAGGTAGGGGTTCAGTGGCCCGTTGCGCTCCGGGCGCGAGCGGCTTGCGAGGAAGCGGCGGTTGCGCTGAAGCGCGTGAGCGGCGGACTGGCCCAGCTCCTTGAGCAGGGGAGGCCGGGACTCCGCGTCGAGTTCCAGACAGGGGAGCGCTTTGCCGGGATCGGATGCGGCCAGCAGGTAGGCGCGCACGTTCCTCGCCTCCCACCGGACGTTCTGAGGACCGTGGTCGAGCCGGTCGGCGCATTCCCGTGCCGCTGCCCGCAGGTGTTCCGCACGCACCGTCTCACCGTGGAGTTCAGCGAGCTGGGCCTGGCGGACCGCCCGCAGCATCCTCCTGACACCGAGCCAGCCCGTGAACTGCCGGGAGCCGCTGCGGTTGCCGGGAGCCAGGCGTTCGAGGAGCAGCCAGAGCGAGCGGTCGGCGGCGAGGTCCTGACTCAC
This sequence comes from Kitasatospora sp. NPDC002551, assembly GCF_040296005.1. Taxonomy (NCBI): domain Bacteria; kingdom Bacillati; phylum Actinomycetota; class Actinomycetes; order Kitasatosporales; family Streptomycetaceae; genus Kitasatospora; species Kitasatospora sp. NPDC002551. Next base: position 97,042 of record NZ_JBEOWI010000017.1, read on the forward strand.
CTGGCCGGTCCGGCGCGCCGCTCGGAGCTCACCGAGGAGTTTCCGCACGTCCGCTGGGAGCCCGGACCACTCCTCCGTCACGGCCCGGGCATCGGCCCGCCGGAGCCGGTGGAGCAGGTGCCACGAGCGGGGCCAGTCGTCCCCTGGCCCGGCGATTGAGTCGGCGGCCCGCCGCTCACGCTCCAAGGGCCAGTCCAGCTGGGACAGTTCCTCATCAGAGAGGGCGTCCGGCGCTAGTCGTGCCCGGAGGTAGGCGGCTCGGGGGGAACTGTCCGGCTCGGGGACGGCGGTGATCCACTCCTCGTCGACGAAGTCGTCCAGGAGGGCGAGCGGCAGGACCGAGAGCAGTGCCTTCTGTCGGTTCGCCGGAACGTGGAACTCGTTGATCGACTGCTCGTCCTGATAGACCTGCCAAGCGCTCCCGGCGGCCCCTGGCACGGCCCGGGGCGTGTTCGCGAGCAGGGCACGTGCCATGCTCGCGCCGGGTGGGCCCAGGACGGGGATTCCGTGGTCGGCGGCCTCGGCGAGTACCGAGACTCCGGCGACCGGTGCCAGCGCTGAAACGGCGCGGACGACTTCCGCCGCCATCTGGTGCGCCGTCAGGGATTCGGCCGGTCCGGCGCCTGGGGCCGAACCGTCGAGGACACGCCGGGTGAAGGCCAGGGCCTCCGACCACGCCCCCGCGTCGGCGAAACCCTCGGGGACCACCGGCGCCGGGCTTCCCGTCGGTGCGGGGCCCCGCACGGCCGCCGCTGATGCGCCGCCCGCGCGCAGCGGAGGCCGCTCGCCGCGCGCACGTGCCTCGGCGAGCGCCCTTCGCCGGTCCAGCTCACGCTGGCGGAGTCCCTCCAGCTCGTCGGCGGGGCCGACGGTGCCGCCGACGGATATGACACCGGTGCTCTCCGCCATCATTCCTCCGCGAACCTGTGGACCTCGTCGATCACGGCCGCGGGGGTCCGGTCAAGGCAGTACGCGTCGACGAACGCGAGCCGCTCGGCGATGTTCGCCGCGGCGACCTCCTTCCGCAGCTGCTGCAGCCGCGGCGCCTCGCAGACGGTGCTGGAGGACTCCAGGGGATGTTTGACCGCGACGGCGAGCGGCTCGCCGGTGAAGTCCGAGGTGTGGATACAGACCAGGCCACTGGCGGTGTCCTCCAGGCGGACGGCGGGGTCCTCCTTCGCCCAGCCGCGCAGGAGGTCGTCGTACCGGGACGACTCCGGCCGCAGGCTCCGGCCGCGCAGGGTGCCGACGAGGTCCCGGGCGAGACGCCAGTCCAGCAGGGGGTGCAGACGCATGTTCGTGTAGTCCCGCAGGCACGAGTAGCAGGAGCTGCTGCAGGCCTCCGCGTGCCGGCTGTCCTCTCCGAACTGTATGAGGTAGTCGTCCACCGCGTCGAGGAACCCGTCGATCTGGCCGGGCGATCCCAGGTGGGTGCTGAAACCCGCGCCGTTGTCGAGACTGTCGGCAAGGTAGGCCATGACCGGTGCCGCCACCGGGGCCGGGGACCCGTGGATTCCGCTGAGCAGTTCGTCGGGCTGTACGTCGAGGTACGGTGCCGCGGCCCGCCGCAGCAGGGCGGCGAGCGAGTACCAGGCGGCGCGGCGTCCGTGGTAGGCGTCGGCGAAGCCGTCTGGCTGCACGGAGCGTGAGATGTCGAAGCGCAGGCCCCGCAGCTCGTCCACGGCCGCCTTCGCGCCGAGGAACAGCATGTCGGTGTGCTGGGTGGCGCCGAGGGCGGTCTGCAGGTCCGCGTCGGCCCGCGGGTTCCCGACGTGCCAGTAGCCCTTCCACTTGCCGCTGTCCTTGCGGAAGCGGAACAGCTTGCCGCCGTTGCTGTTCACCACGTAGCGGTCGCCGCTGCCGCAGTGCACGACCAGCCAGTCGTCCGCATGCCGCGGCACCCGGGGCGCGGTGCTCTCCAGATCGGCGGCGGTGCGCGTGCTGGTTGAGCCGCTGCCCCAGTCGCGTGTGCCGTCGTAGTCGCGCGGGTCGGGTGCGGCACGGAAGCCGCCGGGCTCCCGGAAGGGGACGGCCCGGTAGTTCTTGCCCTCCGCGCCGCAGGCAGGGCAGCGGTCCGGCGGTTCGGCACCATCCGGTACCGGATCGACGCTGGCGCAGATCCGGCACATCGCCACCAGCTGTTCCGGGCCGAACGGATCCTCGGCGGCATGGACCCGGCGCCCGCCCGGGCTGAGCGAGACGACGCCGTTCGAGCGGAGCAGACGGCCGTCGCGCGGGGTCTCGCTGCCGGGCGCGAACTTGCTCAGTGCCACCGCGAGATCACGGTTGACCGAGTCGGCCGGCGGCCACGGGAAGGGCTTGTCAGGGAAGCTGCAATACAGCAGGCGGGCCCTGGTCGGGAAGCCGAACATCGGCAGCAGCCCGGCCTCGGCGAGCCGCTGGCTCAGCTCGGCGTGGCCGACCCGTTCCTCGGCGACGCCGTCGATCTGGTCCAGCAGGCCCGCGACGCAAGCCACCGGGTCGATCGACGAGACCGGCTCGGGGGTGCGGGCCTGCAGAGCAGCCGCCGCCGCCCGGATCAGTTCGGGGTGCTCGGTGGTCCAGCGCCTGATGGCGTCGCGGTGCTGCGTCCAGTCGGCCGAGAGGCCGAACTGGCCATGGACGTTGTTCGTCAGAGACGGGGCGTCTGCATCAGCGGCGGACATCGCCTCGAAAGCCTGGCGCAGGACCTCGCCGAGCAGCACGCGCTTGAAGATCGTCGGCATGCCCAGGGCGAGGTAGGGCGGCGGTGTCGGGCTATTGGTGATCGCTTCGGGGCGGGCGAAGTAGTGCTCGTCGTGGCTGCGCCCACGGCAGACCGTGAGCGCGATCGCGACCGGGCTGTTCCGTCGGCCGGCCCGGCCCACGCGCTGCTGGTAGTTGAAGCGCGTCGGCGGCATGTTGGCGAGGAGAACGGTGTTCAGCGGGCCGACGTCGACGCCGGCCTCCATGGTGGTAGTCACCGACAGGAGTTCGAGCCCATCGGCCTCCTCGACGTCGTGTTCGCCGAGGAAGACGTCCTGGAAGACGCTCTGGCGCCGCTGGGCCTCCAGCCGGTCGGTCTGCCCGGTCAGTTCCGCCGTACGCAGCGCGAAGTCGCCCGTCCCGTGCTCGGCCTTCCACGCGTAGTAGTCGTCGGCGAGTGCCCCCTCGAACTCCTCGGGCTTCGCCGGGAGTTCGGTGCGGCACTTGGTGCACAGCCCGGCCCCCGGGTGGAGGTGCGGGCGACGGCAACTGGTGCACGCCCAGACCTTGCCGGTGCCGGTGCGCAGCGCGACCTTCTCGGGGTTGATCACGTACTCCACTACGGCGTCCTTCCAGACGCTGAGCACGCGGTCCATGACCGTGTCCAGGTCGGTGCCGTCGCGGTTCGCCACCTCCTGCCAGAAGTGCTTCAGCGGAGCCGGCGGATTCTGCAGCCCGGCGCGCAGCTGGTGGAAGCGGCGCATCTGGCCGAGGATGCGCAGGCTGGCCCGGGCCAGGCCGTCGTCGCCGCCGGCGGCCGCCTCGATCGGTGCACGGTCGTCCTGGAGGCAGAGCCACCCCAGTCCGAGAGACTCGAAGTCGCGCCCCGCGCTGGAGAACAGTCCATGCAGGAACTCGGTGCGCAGCCGCTTGCGGATCCGCTCCAGCAGCTCTCCCTGGGCCTGTGTCCCGGCAGTTGACTCCCGGTTGCGCTTCCAGTTGAAGAGCGCGGTCCAGCTCTGTCCGGCCGAGGTCTGCTGCAGTGAGGCGGACGGACCGCCGGGGTTCGTACCGTAGCCGACGAGGAGTCCTTCGAGGTCGCCCGGGAGGGAGTCGAGCGACGGCAAACTGGCGAAGCGGCGTTCGAGATCGGGCAGCAGGTCCGGCTCGGCGTCGATGTCGTCCGTGAGGATGGACTTCAGCTTGCCCCAGTCGGACGGGTTCCGGTCGCGGAGCCGGACCATGGCGGCCTTGACCATCTCGCGGTCGGTCGGCTCACCGGCATAGTGGTACTTCACCAGCTGCAGGTCCGCGAACGGGTCGCCCTGCTCCCGGACGGCCTTGGCGGTGAGCAGTCTCAGCAGGTCCTGGTAGTGGCGCAGAGCGAGGCCGCTGGCGAGCTCGGACGCGTCGTCACGGCTGTCGGAGAAGGCGATCGCTTTGCGCTCATCCGCCGGGAGGTGGCCGAGGGTTTCGGTGGCGAGCACCTGGTTGATCTTGTCGAAGCCGGTGCGCATGCGGCGTATCGGGGCACTGCGGAGCCTGGCGGGGTCCTCTAGCGGGATGTGGCGGCCGTCGCGGTCCCGCCGGATCTCCCAGTCGTCACCGCACGCGGGACAGCGGGTCGGGAAGGGCCGTAGCTGCGCCGGGTCATGGGCGGGCTCTTTCGAGTCCTTGCCCTCCGGAACGGTGATGTGGAACGACCAGCCGCTGTGCCCGACGTCCTTGTTGACGAGACGCCCGGTGGCGGGCTGGTACGCGCTGCGCCGGAACTCGAAGCCGACGCTGCCCCGGCTGTCGGACAGCCCGGCCGACCAGTCGGGCTTGTCCAGTCCGAGGGCCTTGGGCCTGGGCCAGTACACGATGTAGTTTGCCGCCGTCGGCACGCCGCTCGCCTCGTCCGGCAGCAGGTCAAGTTCGGGGAAATCGGTGTGCAGCGCGCCGGTGAACCGCCGTTTCCGGGCGTCGGCCGGGCTGGCATACCCGCCGAGCATCAGGTCGCCGCAGGTCTGGCAGTACAGCAGTTCCAGCACCCGCGCACCGCAGCTGCAGCGGGAGGCCGGTTCGGCGAACAGGCGGCCGACCCGGCGGTCCTTGTCCGCCTCCACCGGGATGTCCGGGCACTGTGGGTCAGAGCAGGCCCAGACGCCGCCGATGTTGCGGAAGAAGAGGTGGGCCCGAAGCTTGGGCAGGTCGGGGTCCTCCGCCGCGCCGAGGACCCGCAGCGCTCCGTGCAGGGCCGCCTCGCGCTGTTCCTGGGCGGTGACACCCGGGAAGAGCTGGTCGGCGAGTGCCGAGATCCGCAGCGTCCGGGGCTTCCCGCCAGGGGAAAGGACGTGGGGGACCGCCCCGCCGAGGCCGGTGGCCTCGGCCAGGCCGCGGGCCTGCTCGCGGCTCAGCTCGCCGTCCGAGGCGGTCGTGAGGAGCTGCGCGTGGGCGGACAGGTCGGTGCCGACGCGCTTCGGCAGCAGGGCGGTGCCGGGGATGATCCGAGTCCGGGACCTGGGGAGCGCGAAGAAGTCCTCGAGGAAAGCGTCGTCGCGTCCCTCCTCCAGCGATGCGGATGCCGCCAGCACCCGGAACTTCTCCGGGGCGGAGTCCAGTCCGAGCCGGTGGCGCAGATTCCGGAGCAGGTACGCCACTTCGGTTCCGGCCGTGCCGCGGTACATGTGGAGCTCGTCGAGGACGAGTGTGAACCGTGCCCCCGGTGTGGTCTCCAGCCACCGGCGGGTGGCCGCCCAAAGGCCCGCCTCCCGCGGGCGCAGCAGCATGATGTTGAGCATGGAGTAGTTGGTGACCATGATGTCTGGCGGTGCGGTCTGCATGTCCCAGCGGCTCAGCATCTCCGCTCCGGCCAGGCGCGGGATGAAGGCGTGGTGGCGGCTTTCGGCACGCTGCTCGCGCGCGTCGAGGGCCCGTAGGTAGTCGCGCAGCCTGGCCACGGCGGGTTCGGATTTGCTGCTGCCTGACACGGGTGTGGCGCCGGTGTAGCGGCCGAAGTAGAAGCGGTGGCCGTTCCGGTGGTCATCGAGCCACTGCCGGGCGCCCTCGCTGTCCAGTGCCTTGCGGAGCCGCACCATCTGGTCGTCAGCGAGGGCGTTGGTGGGGTAGAGGATGAGGGCCCGGACCGCCGCGGGGTGGCCGCTCTCGGTGGTGCGGCTCGCCCGGAATTCCTCCTCGCCTCGCCACCAGGAACGCTGAACGGCGCGGCTGCCGGTCCAGGAGGCGGATTCGGCGACGAGGTCGGCCAGCAGCGGCAGCAGGAACGCCTCGGTCTTGCCCGAGCCGGTTCCGGCCGTGACGACGAAGTCCTTGCCGTCCCGGCAGGCCGCCAACAGGGCCTCGTGCTGGTGGCGGTAGAGGCTCGAGACACCACCGGGCAGCGCGAACTGGGCGAAGTCGGCGGCGTCCGGGTGCGCGGCAGCGGCGGCGAACGATTCCTGGACGGTCATCCCGCTGGCCGCGTACTGGGGGCGCAGCTCGATCAGCGGCTCGCGCCATGCGCCGTTGTCGCGGTCCAGCAGCAGGCCGCGCTCCTTCATGACCGAGAGGTCATCGACACCGAAAGGGGTGTCGTAATAGCGGAACAGCGCCCGGCGGAGATCACCGAAGGTACCGATGACGTCGCCGGGTGCTGTGCTCCTGGTCGGAGTGCCTTCGTCGGCGCTCACGTTGCCCTCCCTGGTACGGCCGCCAGCGGCGGCAGGATCTGCAAGTCCTGCAGCAGCGAGGCGGCCAAGGCCTCGGCCAGAACGAGCGGGACGTTGTCGTAGGCCAGGGTCTGGCCCTGGTTCCCCCTGATCGGCGGCAGGCCCGTGCACAGCACGGCGGCCCGGGCGTGGAGGGGAGGCAGCGGGGTGTTGCGGTCCACGAACAGCCGTCCGAGACGGGTGCGCCCCGCGCCCGTCTCCGGGCGCCACCGCATGGCGTTGTCATTGTGGCGGGCGAGTTCGAGGTAGATGCCCGTCTCGCGCTCCGTGCGGGTGAAACGGCCGCCCCGCAGCAGCCGCACCAGCAGGGTGTGGTCGGCGCCGCGCCAGCGGTACAGTCCGTCCTCGGAGTGTGACCCGGCCGGGACGAACCGCCGCGCGGTGAGGTCGTAGCGTTCTACCGTGTCCAGCCCGGCGCCGCCCGGAGGAGCTGCTTCGGCCTCCGCCTGGGCACGCGGCAGGAGCGCGCCCAGCTGGAGTGCGGCGCAGGGGACGTAGGCAGCCCCGAGGCGGGCCGCCAGTTCGCCCAGCCGTGCCGCATCGTCGTACTGGACCATGAGCGTGGCCGGCAATGGGACAGCGCCCTGACGGGTCTCGCCGGGGATCTCCAGCAGCTCCAGCCAGTCCGCGGAGGCGGAGTCTAGGGCCCTTCGCACCGCGGCCGGGCGGGCGCCGGTGATCAGTGCCAGGCCATCGGAGAACGGCAGACGGGTGAGGACCAGCGGGGCAGCGGACCACCGGTCTGTCCGGAAGTCCGCGTCCAGGAATCCGAGGGAGGACAGGTCACGCACCCAGTCCCAGTCCGAGTACTCGGTGGTGCCTATGCCGTAGGCCTGCGCTGTGCTGCGGACCCCCTCGCGCAGCGCCGTCACCGAACCTCCCTGCCGCTCGCTCAGCCAGCGCAGCAGCAGGTCGCCGATCGTTTCCGTGCTCACTGGGCCATCTCCTCCGCCGCGCGGACGTATGCGGCCCACCTCGGGTCCGTCGTGCAGTTCCGCGCCGCGAGGACCGCTTCCGCCCAGGCACCGGCATTCGGCGATGAGGCGGGATCCGGAGTGCCGGGGCCGGCGGCACGCCCGCGCCAGCGTCCGGCGCGGCGTTCCAGCAGCCAGCCGCCCACGGAGTGCAGCTCGGCCTCGAACAGGTAGGGCGCCGACGCGTGCGGCAACCGCTCGGCCAGCCAGGCGGGCGGTTCGGGGGAGGCGATGCGCCATAGCCTCCCGTCGGAGGCGGCGAACAGCAGTGCTTCGGCGCCCCGGCGGCTGAGGACCACCTCGGGGACAGCGGCGGCCCGGTGCCCGGCACAGTCCGCGCCGGACAGTGCCGGCCCGCTCCCGCACACCGTCGGGTACGCCGACGCCTTGAAGCCTGACACCTCGAATCCACATCGGTGATCCACTGCCGCAGGGACCTGGAGCCCCTCGGCCGTGGTGAACCGGACCGCCCTGGTACCGAGCGAGACCGTGTGAACGTCCGCGTGGAGCCCGAGCCCTGTCAGGGGCACCGGGCCGCCACGGGCCCTTGCGGCACGCAGTTCCGGGCGCTCTCTGCCATCGATGAGGAGGGCCTCCGACGCGCCGTCCGGGACGACTACGGAGGGCTCGCCTCCAGCGAGGTAGAGCTGCCGCTCCAGTAGCGGGGCCAGTCGCAGGCCACCGACCAGCCGCAGCTCTGACTCCTGAGCGGGCCGGAGCAGGCCGACGGTGCCCTGGATCTCACCGAGTGCCTGGCGCAACGTCACCGCGCAGTCGAAGACCACTCGCGTGTGGAGCGCCCAGCGCTCGGGAACCCAGGGCAGTCGCCCTCCTTCCCTGGTACGGCCCGGGGAAGCGGCCCGGTCCAGGAGGCGCCGCACGTCCGGCTGCGCCTCGGGCGCCGCCAGCACTATGTACTCCTCGCCGGGGACGAAGGTGCGGACGCTCACCCAGGTGCCCAGCACGTCGTCGCGCCCGAGCGCCAGCACTGGCGTAGGCGCTCTGTTCAGCACCGTTTCGCCCAAGCCGGCGTCCAGCCAGCAGGCCAGGCTCCGTGCGTCCGGCACTCCCAGCCCGTCGACCGAGTAATAGGAGGTGTCACCGAGGCGCTCCAGGACGACTCCGCCCGAGAGGCTGGTGTACCGCGCTTCCGCGCCCGGAACGCGGGCGAGCCAGGACAGCCGCCCGGCCTCGAACTTCACGAGCAGCTCGGTCCGCCCGCTGCCACGGGCCGCCTTGGCCTCCGAGCTGTCCCAGGATACGGCGAGGTTGCCCAGGAGCCGGGCGATGTGCGGACGGAGGTCGGGAACCTTCTTCGCCCGCCGGAAGCCTGCCGAGAATCTGCTGTCCCAGCCCCACTGTTCCAGAGTGGCCAGCAGCATCTCTCCGTCCAGCGGCCAGGCGTGGGAGTTGTGGCTGCGCAGTTTGGCGAATATCTCCGGAAGCGCCTGCCGGTCACCGCCGTTCAGCAGTGCCTGGGACAGCGGGAAGCCGATCCTCGACTGGTTGCGCGGCAGGTCAGTGGCAGCGGGGATGGTGCAGATTCCCCGCGTCGTGCCCTGGCGGTGCTGCCAGTCCGCGAGGACCTGCCACATCTGTGACACCGCTTCGAACTCATCACTGCCGAGCAGGTCCTCACGGCCGGTCAGCAGCTCGGAGAAGCGAACGTGATAAGCGTTCGCTGGGTGGTGGCCGTCGTTCACCATCTTTGTCGCCGCGAGCACGGAGGCGGCCAGCAGCGGAAGGAACGCGGGTATCGCGCCCTTGTCCTCCTTCCGCCTCCGCCAGCGGTAGTTCTCCACTGGAGCGTAGGGCCGGTCCGTGCCGGGGTTGAGAAAACTTCCCACGCACTCGGCCAGTCGAACGCCGATGCGGTAGCGCTCCCGCAGCCCCCGCTCAACGTTGTCGTCGACGTAGAACAGGGTGAGGCGGCCTGCCTGAGCCGGGCCGAAGAACTCGTCCTCCAGCGCCTGCTGCCACGCTCGGTAGTGGAGGTCCAAGCTGTCCTCGCGAAGTGTCCCGTACTGCCGACTTTAAGTCAGCGCTAATGCTCACCAAGCCTACCGCGCGCGGGTCCTGTGGTGTGTTCCCGGGCGCGGACTCAAGAGTCTCTCCATGGGTGGGACGCCTGAAAACTCAGTCGTGACCGGGGATCCTCCGGGTGCCGGGAAGAACCAGGCCATCGAGGCGATCAGTGCCGGTCGGCCCGTTCAGCGGCGGCGTGCTACTCGGGCCCTGGGTGAAAAGTGGGTGATATGGCATCAATTTGACTACTTAGTCAGGTGTTTGTTGAGCCGCCCTTAAGCTTCGGTTCACCAAGGCGGATCGCTTCGCCTGAACGATGAGAGCGGGAATGACACCTACAAGTGAACAGATGAACCCCGGCCGCCGGTTGGTGGGTCGTGCGGCCGTGCTCGCCGTGGGGGTCGGCAGCTGGTCGATGCTGGCGGCTCCGGCGGCGTTTCCGCAGGTGGATGACGGGGCGGTGACGGTCCGGGTGGTTCGGGCGGTCGGTACCACCGGGGTGTGGAGTCCGGTCCTGGAGCCGGGTATGGGCGGTGTCACGGTGACGCTGACCAATGACGACGGTGTCGGGGTCACCGGGGTGACGGCCGTCGACGGCACGGTCACCCTGGCGCCGGGCGCGGCCCGGTCGTCGAGCGGGATGTACCGCGTCCAGGTCGTGAACCCGAAGCCGGGGGTGCTCTTCCCGGCGTTCGCGTCGCGGCAGGGGCTCGACGGTGCGCCCGGCCGGCTGAGCAGCAACGAGGAGTTCGTCGACCTCGGCGGCGGAAAGAACGTGGCGTACACCACGGGGCTGTGGAATCCCGGCGACTACTGCCAGAAGAACGCGCCGCTGGTCACGGCCTGCCAGCCCCCGACGAACGAGCCGCGGGACGGTCGCACGCTGGTGACGTTCCCCTACGGGGCGCGCGGCGACAACACGGACACGACCGATGTGGCCACGAACGCCGAGACCGGCACCGTCTACGGCCTGGGGTGGAGCAAGCCCGGCAAGCGGCTGTTCAGTTCGGCGCTGGCCAAGCGGGACACGGCGTACGGCCCCGGCGGCGCCGGCGCGGTCTACGTCACCGACGTGGCGAACAGGACGACGTCGCTGTTCGCCACCGTCCCGGACGCCGGCGCGTCGGTGCACGGTGTCGGCGCCGCCGACGAGGCCTTCCGCTCCGCGGCGGGCAAGGAGAGCCTGGGCGCCCTGAAGGTCTCCGAGGACGGCCGCGACCTGTTCGTCGTCAACCTCAACAACCGCAGGCTGTACCGCTACGACGCCACCAGGCCGACCGCGTCGGCGCCGGAGGCCTCCTACGCGATTCCGGACCCGGGCTGCCCCTCGTCGGTGGACTGGCGTCCGTTCGGACTGGGGCTGCAGGACGGCGTCGGGTATCTCGGCGGTGTCTGCTCGGGCGAGTCGACCGGGAAGGCCGCGGACCTGCGAGCGGTCGTCCTGCCCTTCGACCCGGTGACGGGGGCCTTCGGCGAGGCGGTGCTGGACCAGCCCCTGGACTACCCGCGCGAGATCTCGGCCAAGGGCGGCCCCTGCCCCGGGGCCGGCTGGTTCCCGTGGACGGACACGATCCCCGCCCAGCAGAACGGCAAGGAGTGCACCGGCACCGGGTTCTACGCCAACCCCGAGCCGGAGCTGGCCGAGATCGCCTTCGAGACCGACGGCTCCATGCTGCTGGCGTTCCGCGACCGGCTCGCCGACAAGGCGACGGCGTTCCAGCGGACCGGGGACCCCTCGACGTACCACCGCTTCGCGTCCGGCGGTGACCTGAACAAGGCGTGCCTGTCCGGCGGCGTGTACGTGATGGACACCAACACCGGCTGCGGGACGACCGCGCGCGGGACCAGGTTCTTCAGCGTGGGCACCTTCCAGGGCTACCACCCGAACGCGGCCTACGCCGGCATGGCCCTGTCGAAGGTGGAGGACTCCATCGCGGTCTCGGCGGTGGACCCCACCGACGTCATGTGGACCATCGGCACGATGTTCACCGGCCGCGACGGGACCCGGGCCGTCGGCTCCGGCCTGGGCCTGAACTCCCCGGACTCCTCCAGCACCAGGCCCGGCTTCGGGAAGGGCGCCTCGATGGGCGACCTGGAGGTGCTCTGCGACCAGGCGCCGCTGCAGATCGGCAACCGGGTCTGGTACGACGCCGAGCGCAAGGGTGTCCAGAGCCCGGGCCAGCGTCCGGTCCCCGGCGCCACCGTCAACCTCTACGACGAGTCCGGCAAGCCGGTCGCCTCGACGAGGACGACAGCGCGCGGTGAGTACTACTTCGACGACTCGAACGTGCCCGGCGGTCTGAAGCCGAGGACCACGTACACGATCAGGATGGACAACCCGGCGGACTACGCGCCGGGCGGGCCGCTGTACCGGTGGGTGCCGACCGAGGCGGGCGTCGGCGACAACCGCTTCGTGGACTCCGAGGGCACCGTCCCGGAGGGCGCCCGCTACCCGGAACGGACGCTGACCACCGGCGGACCGGGCCAGAACGACCACACCTTCGACCTCGGCTTCCGCCGGCAGGAAGGCGTGGTGCGCGTGGTCAAACACGACCAGGACGGAAAGCCCCTGGCCGGGGCGGCGTTCGCGCTGTGGAAGGAGACGAACGGCGCCGACGGGCTGCAGACCTCGGGGCCGAAGCCCGACACCCGGGTCGGCGAGCCCTGTACGACCGGGGCCGACGGCGTCTGCGCGTCCACGGCCGAGCCGGGGACCTACCACTGGCAGGAGGTCGGCGCGCCCCAGGGCTACGCGGCGCCGGACGACCCGGTGTCGGGCCCGCTGGTGCTGAACGACGAGAACCTCGACGCCGGGGTCTCCGTGACCGTGGTCAACCGGTTGCTGCCCACTCCCACGCCGACTCCCACGCCGACGGCGTCGGTGACCCCGGTGGCACCCGTGACGCCGACGGCGCCGGGCACGCCGACGCCGACGCCGCCGGCGGTGACTCCGACGGCGCCGGTCGCACCGGCGGCAGCGGTGACACCGGTCGCACCGGTCGCACCGGGTGCGCCGAGCGCCGCGCCCGGGTCGCGGTTGGCGAGCACCGGCGTGGACCGGGTCGCACCGACGGCCGCCGCGGCGGCCGCGTTCACGGCCCTCGGCTGGGCGCTCGTGGAGCTCCGCAGGCGCAGGGCCCGGCGCCCGTAGCTCCGGGCACGGTGGCCGGCTCCCGGCCCCGCGTGTCCGCCCGGGCGGCGGGCACGGGGGCCGAGGCCGTTGGGCACGGGGGACGTGGGCCGGGCGCTCAGGGGGCGAGGAGGTGGTCGAACTCCGTCACCGGGGTGCCGTGGCGGGTTCTCGTGTGCTCCAGGACGGCTGCCTTCAGGACGTCGGTGTGGACGTCGGCGGCGGCGCGGGGGGAGGCGGTCCCGGGCGTGTGCTCGTAGTTCCAGACGACGGCGTCGAGGAAGACCGGTGCCGTGAACCGCCAGCCCCGGGCCAGGATCGCCTGGGAGATCGCGGGATAGGGCGTGTGGACCGGATCGCCGAGCCAGCTGAGGAGTTCGGGCCGGGGGACGCTGAAGTCCACGCCGGCCCTGTCCAGTGCCCGCAGGACGGCGGGGGCGAGCGGCGGCGCGTTGCGGTCCGGGTCCAGCCCGTTGAGCTCCTCCCACAGCCGCACCGCGTCCGCGACGGCCGCCCGGGCGTCGCGGGCCCTTCCCTCCCGGTCGAATGCCTCGGCGGCGGCGAAGAGTTCCCGTGCGCGTTCGACCGACGCCGCGGGCGGTCCGCCGCTGCCCTCCGGGCCGCACTCGTCCGGCCGGAGGACGCGCGCCGACACCATCGCCGCGGGCAGGACCACCGCGACCAGGACGGCCAGCAGGGCGCGCCGGTGGGACGTCCGCACCCGCGGCCGGCTCGACGGCGCGGGAGCGGCCGCGGCCGTGTCGACGGGCCCGGGCGGCACCTCGGGTGACGGCGGTGTCCCCGCCGGAACGGGAGGGGCGACGGCGGCGGCCGTGCGGTGGGCGAGCGCGGGAGGCGAGGCTTCTCGCGGCGGGTGCCGATCCCCGATCAGGACGCTCTGGTAGAGCGCCCGGAGCTCCTTGCCGGGGCCGACGCCCAGTTCCTCGGCCAGCCGTCGCCGGAAGGCGCCGTAGCGGTCCAGGGCCTCCGCACCCCGCCCGGCCGCGTGCAGCGCCTGGATCAGGACGCATTCCAGGGGTTCGGCCAGCGGGTACTCGGCGGTGAGATCGGGCACCGCGGAGATCACCGCGGTGGGACGGCCGAGCCGGAACTCCGCCTGCGCCCACCGCACCACCGCGTCCAGCCGCCGCTGGTGCCAGCTCGCCCGGACCTGCGCGGCCCATTCGCCCGAGAGGCCGGCCAGCGGCTCTCCCCGCCACAGGCCCAGAGCCTCGGCGAGCGTCGCGGCCCGGGCCTCGTCGCACGGTCTGTCGTCCCGCTGCCGGCAGGGTGACGACCGGCCGTCGACCTGCTCGACCCGCTCGACCAGCCGGCGGAACCGGTGAAGGTCCACCAGCTCGGGGTCGATGTCCAGCACGTAACCGGCGTGCCGGCGCTCGATCCGCGCCGCCGTCGCGTCCCCGGGGGCGGCCGTCTGTCTCAGCAGCCCCCGGATCCGGCTCAGGTGCGCGTACAGCACCGGCCGGGGGTTGGCGGGCGGGTCGTGGCCCCAGACCCGGTCCACGAGTGCCTCGATGGAGATGGGTCTTCGGGCGTCGACGACCAGCGCGGCCAGGACCACCTGCTGCCGCGGCGTCCCCACGTCGAGCGGCCGGCCCGCCGACCGCACCTCGATCTCGCCTAACAGCCGGAAGTCCACATGTACCCCCCATGTGATCAACAGCGCGCGCGAAACGTCCCCACCGCCCATGCTGGCTGGCCCGCAAGGTGCCCGCAAGGTTGGTGCACAGGCCGCGGGGCCAGGGTGGGGGACGTCGTCCGGGCCGACCGGCTCGGCCCACACCCCACGGAGGAGAACACCATGCGGACACCCCTCCCGCGACGGCCCGGCCGTCGCCCCCGCACGGCCACGGAGCCGGCCGCCCCGCCGGCGCCGGCCGGGCGCGCAACCTCTCGGCTCACCCCGGCGGCCGTCGTCGCGGCCCTGGCGTTCGCCGTCTTCGCGGCACTCGGCTCCACCCCCGCCCAGGCGGCGGAACCCACCCGCTACGAGCTCGTGAACGTCCGGACCGGGCTGCGCGCCGACGTCATGTGGGCCTCGGCCGATCCGCTCACCGGCGTCTTCCTGTGGCCGAACAACGCCAGCGCCTCCCAGGAGTACGAGCTGCTCGACAGCGGGAACGGGTACTTCCGGATCAAGGCCCGGCACTCCGGCCAGTGCCTCATGCTCGACTGGCGCGCGGGGACGTACTCGAACGGCACCGGCGTGCTCCAGCACCCGTACTGCGACGCCGGCTACGCACCGGCCGAATGGACCACCGCCTGGGTGGGGCACACCTGTTACTGCTTCCCCACGGTCATGGTCCTGAAGAACCAGGCCACCGGCAGGTGCCTGGACGCGGAGGCTCCGTCCGGCACGCCCGGCCAGCAGGCCCGCCTGCAGCAGTGGGACTGCATCACCACGGACGAGGCGTGGAACACGGCGAACCAGAACTGGAACCTCCTGCAGCTCAACAACCTCCCCACCCCTCCGCACTGAGCCCCACCGAACCCCACCGAGCCCCACTGACCGGCGCCCCGAGGTGAAACGGTCCTCCACGGACGGCCCCCACGCCGGCCGTGGAGGACCCGCGCCGTGACGGCCGGTGCGGACGACCGGGGCGCAGGGCGCGGGCGTGCGCTGTGGTGCCAGGGCGGGGGCGCGGGGGGCACAGGTGGGTGGCGGGGGCGGTCGTAGCGTCGGGGGAGCCGAGCACTCGGCACGGCGGGCGGGCCGCGGCGACGCTCCTCCGCTCCGCTTCGAGCAGTAGCAGTAGCAGTAGCAGTAGCAGTGAAGGAGAGAAGCGCGCGATGACCACAGCCTCACCCGACGCCGCCGCCGACGACGGGGTGGACGCCGTCGCGGGACGCCGTTTCGAGCCGGACCTCCGGTCGATCACCCGGATCAACCTGCGGCCCATGGCCTCGCCCATGCCGCTGGGCTTCTTCACGGTGGCGATCGCCTCCGTGATGACGGGGTGTCTGCAGCTCGGTGTCCTCGGTCCCGAGGCGCGCGGCGCCGTCGCCCTGTGCGTGCTGCCCGCCTTCGCCCTGCAGTTCCTGGTGAGCGTCCTGTGCTTCGGCGCCCGGGACGTGATCGCGGCGACGCTGATGGGCGTGTTCGCCGGCAGCTGGCTGGCCTACGCGCTGGTCATGGTCAGCGGTGTGCCCGACGGCCTGCGGGCGCTGGGCGTGTTCAACCTGGCGTTCCTCGGCTTCGGCGCGCTGATGGCCGCCGTCACCCGGCCCAAGCGCGCGCTGTGGTTCGTCCTGGTGGTCTCGCTGCCCCGCTGGGCGGCCACCGCGCTGTCGGGCCTCACCGGCGCCGAGTGGCTCACCCGCACCTCCGGGGCCCTCGGCCTGCTGGTGGCGCTCGTCGCGACGTACGCGGCCTTCGCCCTGCTGCTGGAGGACATGCGCAGCGAGGAGGTGCTGCCCATCGGCCGCAGCGGTCCGGCCCGGGCCGCCGTCGACGGTGACCTGTCCGTCCAGCTGCGCAACCTGGAGCGGCAGGCGGGCGTGCGCCGCACGCTCTGAACGCACGGGCCGCACCGGGCCCGCAGACCGGTGGGAGCGGATCGCGGAAGGTGGGGCCGCGCGATCCGCTCCCACCCGCACGGTCGGGGGCGCTCAGGAGAGGAAGGCGTCCACGACGGCGTTGAACGCCCCGGGGTTCTCCAGGAAGGGGAAGTGCGAGGAGGCGACGCTCGCCGGGAAGACGTGCAGTTCGGCGCCGGGGATCCGCTCGGCGATGAAGGCCTGTGAGGCGGGGTCGACGTGGCTGCCCTCGCAGCCGAGGACGAGGGTGGGGACGTCGACGCGGGGCAGGACGTCGCGCCAGTCCTGGGCGCAGTGGTCGAAGAGCAGCGGGACGCCCGCGTACGCCGGGGTGGCGCGGACCTGGTCGGTCACGAAGGCGAGCAGCTCCGGGTCGGTGTCGCCGTCGAACATCGAGCGCACGAAGCCGTCGAGGGCCTGCGCGCCGTCGGGGCCGGCCAGCGCGGCGCACAGCTCCAGCAGACCCGCCACGTCGAAGATGGCGCCGGACGCGCGCTGCTCCGCCTCCGCCGTCCAGGGCACCGCCGCCACCGCGGCCGGCTGGTCGACGACGACGAACCGGCGGATGCGGCCGGTGCCGTACCGGTCGGTGAAGCTCCACCACACGGAGGCGCCCATCGACCAGCCCAGCGCGTCGAACCTCTCCAGGCCGAGGTGGTCGACCAGTTCGAGGACGTCGTGGGCCAGCCGCGCGACGCGGTAGCCGTGACGGGGCTTGTCCGAGCGGCCGTGGCCCCGGAAGTCCACCGTGATCACGCGCCGGCCCGGGGCCAGCCCCTCGGCCTGGTGACGGAACATCTCCTGCGTCTGTCCCCAGCCGTGCAGCATGACCAGCGGGACGCCCTCGCCGCCGCTGTCCCGGTAGGCCAGGCGCACTCCGTCGTTGGTGGTCAGTTCGCGCGTCGTGCTCATGTGCGTCCGTTCATGGTGATCGGTTGTCTCCCGGCCGCACAGGTAACAAGCCGTCGATCCGGAAGGTCAAGCTTTCGATGAACGGGAACCGCCCCGGTGGATCCCGGGGAACGGCCCGGCTACCGGGCAGTAGGTGTGCGTCGTATCCGGCCGCTCCCCCCGAGGTGTGCACGGAGGGACAAATGGCGGGGTGGAGCGGCGGCTAGGGTCGGAGGTGTTCGGCGGCCGGGCGGTCCGGGTGACGGGAGGGCGCTCGGTCGGGGACGGCCGCCGCCTTGGCGCGGAGGGCCTCGGCGTCGGGGTGGCCGAGGGCGGTGAGCAGGTCGGCGGCGCGGTGCCAGGCGGCGCGGGCCTCGGCGTGCCGGCCGAGGGCGAGGTGACTGTCGGCCAGGTGGTCGAGGACCTCGGTCTGGTTGTACTCGTCGGCGGCGTCGCGGTAGCCGTCGAGGGCCTGCGCGTAGCACTCCAGGGCCCGGTGGTGGCGGCCCAGGTGGTGGTGGGCGTGGCCGATGCTGTCCCAGGTGGCCGCCTCGCCGCGGCGGTTGCCGTTGGTCCGGAGGATGGGCAGGGCCTGTTCGCAGTGCCGGATCGCCTCCTCGTGCTCGCCGAGCAGGGTGTGGTACCAGCCGACCGCGTTGAGTTCCCGGGCGACGTTGTTCTCGTTGTGGTCGTCGCTGCCGAGGGCGCGGTAGAGGGCGAGGGCCTGCTGGGCGTGCCGGAGGGCTTCGCGGTGGCGGCCCTGGCGGCCGCGGACCCAGCCGGTGCTGCGCTGGACGGCCGCTTGGAGCTTGTCCGGAAGGGTCGGCAACTCGTCCAGGAGCGTGAGGAGTTGGGCATCGGCCCGGGCGTGGTGGCCGCTCTGGGCGTAGACCCGGGCCAGGCCGAGGCGGCCCATGACGACCTCGTCGCGCGGGCCGAGACGGGCGGGTGCGCCGAGGGCGATGTGCAGGATCTCGATCTCGTCCCGCGCCCAGCCCTGCTGGGAGGTGTAGAGCCGGCAGGCGAAGGCGACGCTCCAGATCCGGCGCAACTGCTCCTCGCCGGCGACCGAGCGCAGCAGGGTGAGGATGGTGCGGTACTCGGCCGCGTACCAGGCCATGCCGGCCGCCCGGTCGTCGAAGGCGGGCACTACGGTGCCCGGCAGGGCCGGCTCCAGGGCGACGTGTTCGTGGCGGGTGGAGACCGCGTCGTTCGCGGCGGCCGCCGCGTGCGCGTAGTGGTCCAGCAGCCGGCCGAGGGCGGCGGGGCGGTCGTCGTCGGCTTCGGCGGCCAGGTCGGCGGCGTAGGCGCGCAGCAGGTCGTGCAGGGCGTAGCGGTCCCGGGCGTGCTCGGCGAGCATGTTGGCCTCGCACAGGTCCCGGGCCAGCGCGCGGACCCGGTCGGGGGAGAGGCCGGCGGCGCTGGCGGCCGAGGCGAGGGAGATCTCCGGGCCGGGGTGCAGGGCGAGGAGGCGGAAGAGCCGGGCGGCGTCCGGGGCCAGCGCCTGGTAGGACCAGGCGAAGACGGCGCGCAGGTCGGTGTCCGGGTCGTCGAGTCCGAGGGCGGCCAGCCGGTCGCCGCCCGGGGCGAGTTCGGCGGCGACGTCGGTCAGGGTCAGCCGGGGGCCGAGGGCCACCCGGGCGGCGGCGATCGACAGGGCGAGGGGCAGTCCGCCGCAGGCCGCCAGGACGGCCTCGACCGCCTCGGGCTCGGCGGCGAGCCGGTCCGGGCCGAGGCGGGTGGCCAGCAGTTCGCGGGCCTGCGCCGGGGACAGCCGGTCGACGGGGACGGCCAGGGCGCCGTCGCGGACGACGAGCGAGCTCATCCGGTTGCGGCTGGTCACCAGGGCCAGGCAGCCGGGGGAGCCGGGGAGCAGCCAGCGCACCTGGTCGGCGTCGCGGGCGTTGTCGAGCACCAGGAGGAGACGGCGCCCGGCGACCGCCGCACGGAAGCGGGCGGCGCGCAGGGGCAGGTCCTCGTGGGTGTTCTCGGTGGGCTCGCCCAGGGCGACCAGCAGCATGGTCAGCGCCTCGGCCGGATCCAGCGGCGGGCTGCCCGGGTCGAAGCCGCGCAGGTTGAGGTAGAGCCGCCCGTCGGGGAAGCGCTCGGCGACCCGGTGGGCCCAGTGCACGGCCAGGGCGGTCTTGCCGACCCCGCCCATCCCGGCCAGCGCGGTGATCACGACGGTCGCGGCCGGGTCGCCGAGCCGGTCCAGGGCGCTCGTCAGCACGTCCGTGATGTCCGGGCGTTCGGTGTAGCCGGCGACCGGCAGCGGGAGGTTGTCGGGGCCGGTGGTGGGCGGCGGCGCCGGTGCGGGCACGGCGGGTGCGGCCGGTGCGGCGGGCGCGGTGGTGTCCGGCTCGCGCAGCGCCTCCTGGTGGGCGGCCCGGAGGACGGCGGACGGGCCGACGCCCAGCTCCCCGGCGAGTCGGCGGCGGACCGCGTCGAACACGGACAGGGCCTCGGCCCGCCGCCCGAGCGAGGTCAGCGCGCAGATCACCGCGGCGTGCAGCGGCTCGTCGAAGGGGGCGTTCCGGGCGACCTCGCGCACGGCGGCCAGCAGGGACGCGGCGTCCCCGGCGGCGGTGGCGGCGGTCATCGCCTCCGTCGCCGCGGTGATCCTGGCCCGCTCCACGGCCGCGAAGTGCGGCCGGGCCAGTGCGGCCGGGTCCAGCCCGGCCAGCAGGGGCCGCCGGAGGAGTTCCGCGAGCTCGCGCCGGGCGGCGGGCGCGTCCGGGCCGCCGGCGCGGACGCGCGCCGACAGGTCGCCGAGGAGCGCGAGGTCGTTCCCGGCGGCGGCCGAGGTGTCGAGGCGGTAGCCGGACGGGCCGGAGAACAGCCAGCGGCCGCCCGCTCGTGCGGGCAGGTCGGGCTCCAGGAGGCGGCGCAGGTTGCCGATGTGGCGGTGCAGCTGGTTCACGGCGGTGGACGGCGGGTCCTCGCCCCAGACGAGGTCGACCAGCTCGGACGTGCCCAGCGTGCGGCCCCGGGCCACCAGCAGCGCCGCGAGGACGGTGTGCCGGTGCGGCGGACCCACCTCCAGCGGCGTGCCGTCGCGCTGGACCAGTAGCTCGCCGAAGACCTGGAAGCGCACTCCCGTCTGCCCCTGCCCGTTCACCGGAACAAGGTAACCCCCAGGTCAGAGCGGTACCAAAGCCGGTCGGGGGTGACGGCGGGCACGGGCCGGGCGGCCCGGGGGTACGGCGGGCGGCGTCAGGCGGCGGTGACGAGGAGGGCGGCGAGCTGGGTGCGCGAGGTCACGTTGAGCTTGGGGAACACCCGGTGCAGGTGCCAGCCGACGGTGCGCGGGGAGAGCAGCAGCCGTTCGCCGATCTCCCGGTTGGTCAGGCCGGCGGCGGCCAGCTGGGCGATCGTCAGCTCCTGGGCGGAGAGCTGTTCGGCGAGCGGGCCGCCCGGCCGGCCCTGGTCGACCCCGGTGGCGCGCAGTTCGCGGCCGGTGATCTCCCGCCAGGCGGTGGCGCCCAGCACCTCGAAGGCGTGGCCGGCCTCGCGCAGCAGCGGCCGGGCCCGGCTCGGACGGCGGGTGCGGCGCAGCCACATGCCGTACGCGAGCTCGACCCGGGCGCGCGGCCACGGCCACGACCGGGGGGTGATCCGCAGGGCGTGCTCGAAGTGCCGCTCGGCGTCGGGGCCCTCGGCGAGCAGCGCCCTGGCCTGGGCGAGGTTGACGGCGGCGGAGAGCGGGAGCCCGTGGCCGTCGCCGTAGTCCGCGATCAGCCGTCGCGCCTCCTCGGCCCGGCCGGCCCGCACGGCGGCCTCGGCGAGATGGTAGAGGGTGCGGCGCTGGATGCTGAGGTGGTGGGACGGGGAGCCGGCCTCGAAGAGGGGACGCAGGGTCTGGTACGCGCTGCCGGGATCGTCCGATTCGAGGAGGGCGACGCTGCGGGCGAGGCGCAGGACGGCCAGCACCGCGCCGACCCGGCGGCCGGCGGCGATCCGTTCGACGGCGGCGATGTCCTCGGCCGAGCCGGTCAGGTCGCCGCGGTAGGCGCGCAGCAGCGCGCGGGTGGCGCGGGAGCGGATCGACCAGAGCACCTGGCCGCCGGCCTCGGCGAGGGCGAGGGCCTCCTCGTTCGCGGCCTGGGCGACGTCCCAGTCCCCGACGATGAGGGCCGCCTGCGCGTGCTGCGCCTGGACCTGGGTGAGCAGGCCGGTGCGGCCGTCGGCCCGCAGCAGCCGGGCGGCGCGGGCGAGCAGGTCCCCGGCCAGGCCGGGTTCGCCCGCGGTCAGGGCGGCGGCGCCGAGCAGCCTGAGCCGGTCGGCGTCGGCGGGAACGCCCGGACCGTCGCCGCTCAGCGCGGTGATCCGGGCCCGGGCCGTGTTCGGCGCGACCACCGCCTGGACGAGGAGCCGGCGCGGATCGTCATCGAGGTCCGGGAGTTCGGCGAGGCAGTCGGTCACCGCCCGGTGGGCGTGCGGCTCGGGGTCGGCCCAGACGGCCGCCTCGGTGGCGCCGACCAGCACCTCCAGCGCGGCCTCGCGGAAGCCGGCCCGGGCCAGCCGGGACACCAGCCGGCAGCGCTCGCCCAGGGACCGCGCACCGCGCTCGGGCCGGGCGGTGAACCGGGTCCGCGTGGTGTCGGCGAGGGCCCGCTGCTCCTCGTCGAGGCCGAGCCGGTCGGCGCGGTCGAGCAGGTGCTCGGCGAGTTCGGGCCGGTCGAGTTCGAAGGCGGTGTTGGCGGCGCGCACCAGGCGGCGGGCCCGGTCGGCCGGGGCCGGGGAGAGCCGGGCGGCGAGCTCCAGCCGGCGCAGCGCCTCGACGGGCTCGCGGCGGCGCAGCGCCTCCGCGGCGGAGGCTTCGAGGGGGTCGGCCACCTGTTCGTCCGGGGCGACGCTGCCCTGGGCGGCGTGCCAGGCGGACCGGTACGGGTCGGTCGCGGCCCGGGCGAGGACGGCGTGCGCGGCGAGCAGCGCGGGGGCGGTCGCGTGCTGCTGCACGGCGGCGCGGGTGAGGACCGACCGGAAGCGGATCCGTCCGTCGACGAGCCGCAGCAGTCCGCGCTCGACGGCCGGGCCGAAGGTCTCGACGCCGATCGCGTGCCCGGTCAGCGCCCGCGCGGGCGCCAGGACGTCGGCGACCTGCTCACCGAGCTGGACGGCGGCGAGCAGGACGGCGGTGGCGGTGCCGGGCGGGAGGTCGGCCAGGCCCGGGGCGAGGGAGCGGCCCAGTCGTTCGGTCAGCGGCGGGAAGCGGTGCAGCAACTCGTCGCCCGGCTCCCCGGCGTCGCGCCAGGACAACGGCAGTTCCCGCAGGGCGAGCGGGCTGCCGGCCGCGTCCCGGACGATCCGCCGGCGCAGGGCGTCGTCGTGGACGCCCGCCTGCCGGAGCCGGCGGTCGGCGTGGGCCTCGTCGACGGGGGACAGCACCAGCTCGGTGACACCGTCCACCGCCGGCCCGCCGATCAGCAGGGCGGCGCGTGCGGCGGGCAGCTCGCGGGCGAGGGCGGCCAGGGCCTGCCGGGACGGCCCGTCGAGGAACCGCGCGTCGTCGACGCTCAGCAGGACCGGCTGCGGGCTGTCGCCGAGCAGCCGGAACAGCTCGGTGGCGGTGGCGGAAGTGATGAGGGTGGCCGAGGTGACCGGGCGCAGGGCCCGGAGGAGGCGGTCGCGCAGCGCCCGCGCCACCGCGCCCGGGGTGTCCGCGTCGGCGGCGAGCGCGGTGGTCCCGATCACCAGGAACCCGCGCCGCCGGGCCGAGACCGCCGCCTCGTGCAGGACCGTGCTGACCCCGGAGCCCGGTGCGCCGGTGACGGCCAGGGCCACCCCCGTCGTCCGGGCCGACTCCAGAAGCCCGTCGACGGCGTCCCGTACCCGCTTCTCGTCGGCTGCTGTCCTCACGGCCACCTCCTGTTTCGCTTCCCGGGAAGCGTAAGGGAGGGCCAGTGACTTCTGACTGACCGTCGGGAGGAGCGGGCGGCCGGACGCCCTCCGGCCGGCTCAGGCGGCCTCCGCGATCCCCGCCCGGGTGACCCTCCACTCGCGCGGGCTGACCCCGTGCGCGGCGCGGAAGACCCGGCTGAAGTGGGCCGGGCTGACGAACCCCCACCGCTGGGCGACCGAGGACACCGTCACCGCGGGCCGCCGTGCGAGCTCCCGCGCGCACATCTCCAGCCGGCGGCGCTGGATCCAGCGGGCCACGGTGGTCTCCTCGCTCTGGAAGAGCTTGTGCAGGTACCGCACCGACACGTGGTTCGCGGCCGCGATCCGTTCGGGGGAGAGCTCCGGGTCGCCGAGGTGCCGGATCGCGTAGTCCTTGATCCGCGCGATCATCGCCAGGGTGGCCTCCGGCGGGGCCGGGCGCAGGCTGCCGCTGCGCTCCCGGACGAGTACGGCGAGCAGGTCGACGGCGGTCTCGGCGAGCCGGCCGCCGGTGTACGGGTCGAGATCGGCGGCTCCGCCGGCCAGCTTGCGCAGGTACGAGGCGACCAGCCCGGTGGTGCCGGCCCCGATGCTGAACGGGGTGGCGACGGCGGCCCGGAGCTCGTCGTCGTGGACGGGCAGGGCGGCGCGCGGCAGATGGAACGTGGTCAGGTCGAAGGGCTCCGGCAGCACCTTGGTGAAGAGGCGGCTGGAGTCGGACAGGGTGAACTCGCCGGGCCCGACCACGACCTCCTTGCCGTCCTGGACGAGCTTGCCGCGGCCCCGGTGGTGCATGGCGACGGTGATCCACCCCTCACCGCCGGCCGCGACGGCCCGCCGGTTGCGCAGGTTCACCTGCGGTCCGGCCGTCGCCCGGGTGATCTGGAGGACACCCAGCCGGTCGCTGCTGAGGACGCCGGCACGGGGTTCCGCTTCGAGGAGCCTGGTCTCCAGCGGGATGAACGTCCGCGCGACGGCGTCGTGCCAGAACTCCGCACGCTCGGCGGGCGAGAGCGGTTCGGTGGAGTACATCATGGGCACCAGCCTCACCCGCCCGGCCGTGCCGCCGCTTCTGCCAAATGACCGGTGGATCGCCGGTCACCCCGTCACCCCGCCGGTCAGCTGTCGGTGCGGGTCTCGGGGCGGCCGGGCTCGGCCCAGTGGGTGTGGAAGCCGCCCTCGCGGTCGGTGCGGTGGTAGGTGTGGGCGCCGAAGAAGTCGCGCTGCCCCTGGATCAGGGCGGCGGGCAGGTGCGGGCTGCGCAGCGTGTCGAAGTACGCGAGCGCGGCGGAGATGGCCGGCACCGGGATTCCGCGGAGGGCGGCGGTGGCGACGACCGAGCGCCAGGACGGCAGGGCCTCGGCGATCTCGGCGGCGAACCGCTCCTCGGCCAGCAGGCTGACCAGCCCGGGGTCGGCGGCGTGGGCGGCGC
Source organism: Kitasatospora sp. NPDC002551 (assembly GCF_040296005.1). Classification (NCBI taxonomy): domain Bacteria; kingdom Bacillati; phylum Actinomycetota; class Actinomycetes; order Kitasatosporales; family Streptomycetaceae; genus Kitasatospora; species Kitasatospora sp. NPDC002551. Next base: position 121,327 of record NZ_JBEOWI010000017.1, read on the forward strand.
GGATGCGGTCGAGGAAGGCCGCCCGGATGATGCAGCCGCCGCGCCAGATCTTCGCCACCCCGCCGAGGTCGATGTCCCAGCCGTACTCGGCGGCGGCGTCGCGGATCATGGTCCAGCCCTGGTCGTAGGCGATGATCTTCGAGGCGTACAGGGCCAGCTCGATGTCCAGGACGCCGTGCCCGAGCTCGTGCGGGATCACCTCCGGGCTCTCCGCGGTCAGCGGCCGGTAGACGGCGCGCAGTTCGGCCCGGGAGGAGGCGACCCGGGCGAAGGTGGCCTGGGCGATGGCGGTGACCGGGGAGCCGAGGTCGAGGGCGGTCTGCACGGTCCAGCGTCCGGTGCCCTTCTGCTCGGCGGCGTCCCGGACGACGTCGACGAAGGGCCGGCCGGTGGCGGCGTCGGTGTGGGCGAGGACCTCGGCGGTGATCCCGATGAGGTAGGAGTCCAGCCGCCCCCGGTTCCACTGCCGGAAGATCTCGGCGATCTCGGCGGGGGCGTACCCGCCGACCTCCCGCAGCAGGTGGTAGGCCTCGGCGATGAGCTGCATGTCGGCGTACTCGATGCCGTTGTGCACCATCTTCACGAAGTGACCGGCCCCGTCGGTGCCGATGTGGGTGCAGCACGGCTCGCCGTCGACCTGGGCGCTGATCCGCTCCAGCATGGGGCCGAGGACGGCGTAGGACTCGGCCGAGCCGCCGGGCATGATCGACGGGCCGTGCAGCGCGCCCTCCTCGCCGCCGGAGACGCCGGTCCCGACGAAGTGCAGGCCGCGCTCGCGCAGGGCCCGCTCGCGGCGGCGGGTGTCCGCGAAGTGCGCGTTGCCGCCGTCGATGATCATGTCGCCGGGCTCCAGCAGCGGGGCGAACTCCTCGATCACCTCGTCGGTGGGCCGGCCGGCCTTCACCATGACCAGCAGCCGGCGCGGGCGCTCCAGCGCGGCCACGAACTCCTGCGGGGAGCGCGCCGGGACGAACGCGCCCTCGTGGCCGAACTCCTCGATCAGGGCGTCGGTCCGCGCCGGGGTGCGGTTGTGCACCGCGACCGTATAGCCGTTGCGGGCGAGGTTGCGCGCCAGGTTGCGGCCCATCACCGCGAGTCCCGTGACGCCGATCTGTGCGGACGCCTCCATGGCCGGTGCCTCCTGCCTGCCTGGTCCTGCCTGGTCCTGCCTGGTCGTGCCGGGGCTGGCGGGTGCCGTGCCCCGGACATCGGCTCCAGGATCGCCGCCGGGGCCGGGCGGTCGCGCGGCGGACGGACCCGTTCGGGCGCGACGGCGCTCCCCGGCCGGGTCCGCCGGGCCGCGCGGGCGCGGTGGCCGGCGGGAGGGTGGGGGTGGAAGGTGGGCGTGGGGGCGTCGAGGCGAGGAGGAGGCATGGCGGAGCAGGGCGAGGAGACCGGCCGGATCGTGGTCGGCGTGGACGGCTCGGAGCCGTCGAAGCAGGCGCTGCGCTGGGCGGTGCGGCAGGTGGAGCTCACCGGCGGCGTGGTGGAGGCGGTGATCGCCTGGGAGTACCCGACGTTCCACGGCGCGCGCGGCTGGTTCCCGCCGGACAGCACCGACGAGGCGGAGCTGGAGGGCAAGGCCCGCCGGGAGGCCGCCAGGGCCGTGGAGCAGGCGGTCGGACCCCGGCCGCCGGTGGAGGTGCGGGTCGAGGCGCGCTACGGCTCCCCGTCCGGCGCGCTGATCGAGGCCTCCCGGGGGGCGTCCCTGCTGGTGGTCGGCAGCCGGGGGCTCGGCGGCTTCGCCGGGATGCTGCTGGGCTCGGTGGCCCAGCACTGCACCCGGCACGCCACCTGCCCGGTCCTGGTGTTCCGTGACGGCGGGCCGTGACGGCGGGCCGTGACGGCGGACGGACGGTGACGGAGAGCGATGGGCGGAACGCTCAGCCGAACAGGACGGTGGACGCCGCCGGAACGGGCAGCGAGCCCGCCCGCCGGGGCAGGCCGCTCTCGCCGTCCAGCTCGAACCAGGTGACGTCCCCCGAGCGCTCGTTGGCCGCGTAGAGGCGGCTGCCCGACGGGTCCAGCACCAGGTCGCGCGGCCACGCGCCGCCGCACGGCACCGAGCCCACCGGCCGCAGCCCCTCGCCGCCCGCGTCCAGCGCGAACACCGCGATGGTGTCGGTGCCGCGCACCGCCACCCACAGGTGCCGGCCGTCGTGCGAGACCACCGGGGCCGACGGCAGGACCGGGACCTCGGGGCCGTCGGGGAACAGCGGCACCTCGCCCACCGGCTCCAGCACCCCGGCCGCGGCGTCCCAGCGGCAGACGGTCACCGTCGGACGCAGTTCGCCGAGCACGTACGCGTGGCGCCCGGAGGGGTGGAAGGCCAGGTGCCGAGGGCCGGTGCCGGGCGGCAGCGCCGTCTCGTGCCGCGGCGTCAGCTCCCCCGTCGCCGGGTCCAGGGCGCAGATCCGCACCGCGTCGGTGCCGAGGTCGACGCCGAGCACCCAGCGGCCGGACGGGTCGGGCAGCACCTGGTGGGCGTGCGGGGCCTGCTGGCGCTCGCGGTGCGGCCCGCTGCCCTCGTTCGGCAGCACGCCGCTCGGGGCCTGCGGGACGCCGTCGGCGGCGAGCGGCAGCACGGTGACGCTGCCGGAGCCGTAGTTGGCGGTCAGCAGGTGGCCCTGGGCGAGGGCCAGGTAGGTGGGCTCGTCCCCGTGCACCGGGACGGGCGCGCCGAGCGGACGGGGCAGCGGTCCGGCGAGGCCGTAGGCGGCGACCGCCCCCGGCAGCGTCTCCGAGACGGAGTACAGCACCGGGCCGCCCTCCGCGTGCCCGAGGGCGAGGTAGGACGGGTTGGGGACGGCGTCGACGGTGCCGGTCTCGGTCAGTGCCCCCGTGCGCGGGTCCACCGCCGCCACCACGATCCCGCGCCCGCCCGCCGAGGTGAACGAGCCGATGAAGGCCCGCCCCGCGCCCTTGTCCTCCACAGCACCCTCCGTCGTTCCTCGTCCGCCGCACAGCGCTTCGTCGAAGCGCCTCGACGCTAGCAGGCCGCCCCGCCGCGCCGGGAGACGCGGGAGACGGCCGCGGCGGGACGGCCCGCCGGATTCACCGGAACGCGGCGCTTTCACCGGAACGCACCGCCGGCCCGGCGGCCGGGTCGCGCGGCGGCACGGTAGCGGCGACGGTGGGAGGCGGTGGGACCGGCGGCCGGGCGGCCGCCCGACGGCCCGCCCCAGCAGGAGGGACGGAGAAGTGAAGGCCTTCGTGATGAAGGAGATCGGACGGGTGGGGTTCCTGGAGAAGCCCATGCCGCAGCTCGGCCCGGGCGACGCCCTGGTGCGCACCACCCGGGCGCTGATCTGCACCTCCGACTCGCACACCGTCAGGGGCGGCATCGGCCCCCGCACCGACCTCACCCTCGGCCACGAGGCGGTCGGCGTGGTGGAGGCCGTCGGCGGCGAGGTGAAGGACTTCCGGCCCGGCGACCGCGTGCTGGCCGGCGCCATCACGCCCGACTGGGGCGACCTGGCCTCGCAGAACGGCTACCCCTCGCAGTCCGGCGCCCCGCTCGGCGGCTTCAAGTTCGCGAACCTCAAGGACGGCGTCTTCGCCGAGTTCTTCCACGTCAACGAGGCCGACGCCAACCTCGCGCGGATCCCGGACGACATCCCCGACGAGGCCGCCGTCTACTGCGCCGACATGATCTCCACCGGGTTCATGGGCGCCGAGCACGGCAACATCCCGATGGGCGGCACCGTCGCCGTCCTGGCGCAGGGCCCGGTCGGCCTGATGGTGACCGCCGGGGCCAGGCTGCGCGGCGCCGGCCTGGTCATCGGCGTCGAGTCGGTGCCCAGCCGGCAGAAGCTCGCCCGGATGTACGGCGCGGACGAGATCGTGGACTTCACCAAGGAGGACGTCGTCGAGCGCGTCCTCGAACTGACCGGCGGCCAGGGCGTGGACACCGCGGTCGAGGCCCTCGGCGCGGACGCCACCTTCCGGACCGCCGTCAAGATCACCAAGCCCGGCGGCACCATCTCCAACACCGGCTACTTCGGCGAGGGCGAGACCGTCGGCATCCCGCGCGTCGAATGGGGCGTCGGCATGGCCGACAAGACCATCGCCAGCGGGCTGTGCCCCGGCGGCAGGCTGCGGATGGAGCGGCTGCTGCGGATCCTGGAGACCAAGCGCCTGGACCCCACGCACCTGACGACCCACGAGTTCCGCTTCGACGACATGGAACGGGCCTTCGAGGTCGCGGACAAGAAGCTGGAGGACGCGGTCAAGGTGCTCATCGCCTTCTGACCGCCCCGCGCGGACGGCCCGTCCGCGCTCCCTCCCCTCCTCCCGGCGCTGCGGAAGCGAGACGGCATGCACGACCCCGATCCCCCCTTCCGGCCGGTCCGCCGGCGGCAGGGCTACCTGCCGCTGGAGGACCTCGGCCTCATCGGCGACGGCACCACCGCCGCCCTGGTCGGCCTGGACGGCTCCGTCCCGTGGCTCTGCCTGCCCCGGTTCGATGCCGAACCCCTGTTCTGCGCCCTGCTGGACCACGCCCGGGGCGGGCACTTCACCGTCACACCGGAGGACCTCGTCGAGGCGCGGCAGCGCTACGAGCCGGACACCGGCGTCCTGGTCACCGAACTGCGCTCGCGCACCGGCCTGGTGCGCCTCACCGACGCGCTGGCCCTGCGTTCGGGCGCCGATCTCACCGACAACGCCCCCGCCGACCGCGCCGAACTCGTGCGCTCCGCCGTGGTGCTGGACGGCCACGTCCGCCTGCGGACGGAACTGGAGCCGCGCGGCGGCGCCCGGGCCAGGGCGCTGTTCAGCGGACTGGAGGTGCGCCCGACCCGGCGCCCGGGCCTGCGGCTCCACCTGCGCTCCAACCGCCCCCTCGACGGCCTGCACAGCACCCACGACCTGCGCCGCGGTGACCGGCTCGACCTGGTGCTCTCCTGGGGCCGCTTCCACCGCCACCACCGGGTCGACACCGACGCCATGCTGACCGGCACCGCCGACGCCTGGCGCCGCTGGATGCGCCACTTCGACTACGCCGGCCCCCAGGAGGCGCTGGTCCGGCGCGCCGCGATCACCCTGAAGCTGTGCGACGACTGGGCCAACGGCTCGCTGGTCGCCGCGCCCACCTCCTCGCTGCCCGCGCCGATCGGCGGCATCCGCAACTGGGACTACCGCTACGCCTGGATCCGCGACGCCGCGTTCGCCGTCTTCGCGCTGCGCCGGATCGGCTTCCGCGGCGAGGCCGACGCCTTCCTCGGCTGGGTGCTCGACGCCTTCGAGGACAGCGGGCACCCGCGCATCATGTACGACCTGCGCGGCGGCCCGGTGCCGGACGAGGTCGAGGACGGCGAACTGGAGGGCTACCAGCGCTCCGCCCCCGTCCGCTGGGGCAACGGCGCCGCCGACCAGCGCCAGCACGACGTCTACGGCGAGATCCTGGACTGCGCCGACCAGTGGCTGCGCGCCGGCGGCGAGATCCAGCCCGCCCTGTGGGCCGGCCTGGCCGGCCTCGCCGACGCCGCCGAGCAGGCCTGGCGCCAGCCGGACCAGGGCATCTGGGAGGTGCGCAGCGAGGGCCGGGTGTTCACCTACTCGGCCGGGCTCTGCCAGGTCGCCCTGGACCGCGCCGCCCAGATCGGCGACCGGCTCGGCCTGCCGATCCGCACCGCCCGCTGGCGCGCCTCCGCCGACCACCTGCGCGCGCTGATCCTGGAGCAGTCCTGGGACGAGGACGCCAGGACCCTCAGCGCCCACCTGGACGGCGGCGGCGTGCTGGACGCCAGCCTGCTCGCGCTCCCGCTGCGCCACGTGGTGCCGATCGACCACCCGCGGATGGTGGCCACCGCCACCGCCGTCGCCGAGCGGCTGTCGGCCGGCGGCGGGCTGCTCCACCGCTACCTGCACGAGGAGTCCCCGGACGGTCTGGCCGGCGACGAGGGCGCGTTCGTGCTGTGCAGCTTCTGGCTGGTCGACAACCTCATCGGCCAGGGCCGGACGGAGGAGGCCGAGGAGCTGTACGCCTCGCTGTGCTCGCGGGCGAGCCCGCTGGGGCTGATGTCGGAGCAGATCAACCCGTCCACAGGAGAGTTCATGGGCAACTTCCCCCAGGCGTTCAGCCACATCGGGATCGCCGCCAGCGGCGTGAACCTGGCCCGCGCGCGGGCGGGGGCGCGGCGATGATCGAGCGGCTCGCCGTCTTCGGCGCGACCGGCGACCTGACCGCGCGCTTCCTGCTGCCGGCGCTGGCGGCGCTGCGGGCGGGCGGGCACCTCGGCGAGCGGCTGAGCCTGACCGGGGCGAGCCGGGAGGACTGGTCCACCGAGCGGTACCGGGAGTGGGTCGCCGCCCAGCTCGACCGCCACGGCGAGGACTGCCCGGCCGGCGCCAAGGCGGAGGTCGCCGCCTCGGCCCGCTACCTGCGGGCCGACGTCACCAGCCCCGGGGACGTCGCCCCGGTCGTCGCCGGGGACGGGCCGGTCGCCGTCTACCTCGCGCTGCCCCCGGCGCTGTTCCCCGCCGCGGTCACCGCCCTGCACCGGGCCGGCCTGCCGCCCGGCAGCCGGATCGTGCTGGAGAAGCCCTTCGGCGAGGACCTCGCCGGCGCCGAGGAGCTGAACCGGCTGCTGGCCGAACTCGTGCCGGAGCGGGCGGTGTTCCGGGTCGACCACTTCCTCGCCATGACGACCGTCCAGAACGTGCTCGGCAGCCGGCTGGCCAACCGCGTGCTGGAGCCGATCTGGAACAGCACCCACATCGCCGAGATCGACATCGTCTGGGACGAGACCCTCGCCCTGGAGGGCCGGGCCGGCTACTACGACCACGTCGGTGCGCTCAAGGACATGATCCAGAACCACCTGCTGCAACTGCTCTGCCTGGTGGCCATGGAACCGCCGATCACCCTCGGCGAGCGCGACCTGCGCGACCGCAAGGTGGACGTCCTGCGCTCCGTGCGGCCGCTGACCGGGAACGACGTGCTGCACCGCACCCGCCGCGCCCGCTACCTGCCGGGGAGGATCGGCGACCGCGCCGTCCCCGCGTACGTGGACGAGGAGGGCGTCGACCCCGGGCGCCGCACCGAGACCTTCGCCGAGGTGGAACTCGAACTGAACAGCTGGCGCTGGGCCGGCACCAGGTTCCGGCTGCGCAGCGGCAAGGCGCTCGGCACCGACCGCAAGGAGGTCGCGGTGCGCTTCCGCCCGGTGCCCCACCTGCCGTTCGGCCAGGGCGGCGAGGCCGCGCCCAATGTGCTCCGCTTCGCGCTGGAACCCGAGGGGCTGGCCCTCGACCTGACCGGCATCGGCACCCGGGCCCAGGAGCTCGCCCCGCTGTCGCTGACCGCGCGGATGGACCCGCCGGAGCTGCCCGCCTACGGCCGGCTCCTGCTGGACGTCCTGACCGGCGACCCGGCGCTGTCCATCCGCGGCGACGAGGCCGAGGAGGCGTGGCGGGTCCTCGAACCGGTGCTGTCCGCCTGGGAGCGGGACCTGGTGCCGCTGGAGGAGTACGCGGCCGGCTCGCAGGGGCCGGCCCCGCGGTTCCCGTAGGCGCGACGCGATGGAGGAGGACACCTCGACGGCCCCCGGCGGCGAGCGGCGCGCCCCGTGCGTCGTGGTCGTCGGGGTCTCCGGCACCGGCAAGACCACGGTGGCCCGGCTGCTCGCCGGCCGGCTGGACGTCCCCTTCGCGGACGCGGACGACTTCCACCGGCCGGCCGACATCGCCCGGATGGCGGCCGGTGTCCCGCTCGACGACGCGGTGCGCCGGCCCTGGCTGGAGTCCGTCGGCCGCTGGCTGCACGAGCGCGACGCGGCGGGCACCGGCTGCGTGATCGCCTGCTCCGCGCTGAAGCGGCGCTACCGGGACATCCTGCGCGCGGCCTGCCCCGGCGCGTTCTTCCTGCACCTGACGGCCGGCCACGACCTGCTGGCCGAACGGATCGGGCACCGGTCGGGCCACTTCATGCCCGGGTCGCTGCTCGACTCGCAGCTCGCCACCCTGGAACCGCTCGAACCGGACGAGCACGGCGCCACGCTGTTCGTCGGGCAGGCTCCCGAGCTGATCGCCGACGCGGCGGCGGAGGAGCTGGCGCGCGGGTGAGCGGGGTCCGCAGTCGTGGTGGTCGGCCCGTCAGCCCGTCAGCCCGTCAGCCCGTCCAGCTCGGCGTCCCAGTTGATCAGGGCGCCCTCGGTGCCCCGGGGGACCAGCGCGAAGCTCTCCCGGCGCAGCCAGCGCCGCAGCTGCCGGGCCGGCAGGTCGACGAGCACGGAGCCGTCCTGCCCCTGGAGCATGATCCGCAGCGAGGAGCGCCCGTGGCAGGTGCAGGGCGGCCAGATCCGCACGTCACCGGCGCCGACGGGCCGCTGCAGCCCCTCCCACAGCAGGTCGCGGGAGAACTGCCAGGTGCCGGCCTCGGCGGCGGCGCCGAGGAACACGAGGGCGACCGCGAACGGGTCGTCGCGCCGGTAGGCGAAGCGCACGGGGATGCCGAGGGACTGGTTCTCGCCGAGCACGATCCGCGCGTCGAGCACGACGTCGGTGCCGGCGGTCTCCGGGCACGGCTCCGGGCAGGGCTGCGGGCTGGGGAGCGGGTGGGGCGCGGACATGGGTCCTCCTGGGTCGGGGTCGGGCCGGGTGCGGCGCCGATGCGGGTGTGCGGGGCGAAGAGGGCCGTCCGCCGGAGGCCGGCGGCGGCGCGCTGCTCTCGCCTCGGGCCCTGGGAGCTGCCGACGGACAGGGGAGAGGCGGATCACCGCCCACGCTAGGAGGCGGTGCCGGGGGAGATGTTCCGGCGGTGCACCGCGGCATGACGATCCGCGCACCATCCGCCCGGCGCACCGGGATGGGACGCGGGCGTACCGCCCGGTAGCCACCGCTCTTCCGGGCACTGAGCGGGTGCTTTCTCAGTTTGTTGAAGGTTTGTCCATCCGGTTTCGCCTCTTGTATGAATGCGGCCGGGAGGTAACTGATCATGAAGAGGTGGATCCGGCGCGCGCGGCCGGCCGGCGAGGCGCTGCAGTCGTTGGTCGACGGCCTGGCCGAGGAGCTGGGACGCTCCGTCGTCATCGACGACCCGCTGGTGCGGATGATCTGCACCAGCCGTCACTTCGGCGACGAGGACCGGGTGCGGGTGGGCACGCTGCTCCAGGGCATCGCGGACGACGAGACCATCCGCTACGTGCTCTCCCAGGGCGTGGCGCAGTGGACGAGACCGGGCTACCTGGACGGCCGCGACGACCTGGGCCTGCGGCCGCGCTACTGCGTCCCCGTCCTCGAACGCGGCCACATGCTCGGCATCCTCATGGTGGTGGCGGAGGAAGGGGACCTCACCGAGGCCGAGACCGCGGCCATCGCCCGGGCCACCCGCGCCGTGGCCGCCGAGATGTACGCCGAACACCTGGCCTCCGACAGCGACGAGGAGCGGACCCGCGACCTGGTGAACCGGCTGGTCGGCCCGGACGCGGCGCGGCGCGGCGCGGCGCGCCGGCAGCTGCTGGACGACGGCCTGCTGCCCGCCGGCCCGCACGTGGTGGTGACCGGCGTGGCCGTCTCCGGACTGCGCGGGCCCTCCGGTCAGGTCGCGGTGGCGCTGCGCGGCGCCCTGGAGCCCTTCCGGCGGACCCGCACGGCCCACGGCCTGGCGGCGATCGAGCAGGACCGGGCCGTCCTGGTCCAGGTCTTCGACCGTGAGCCGGCCGCGGAGGACCTGGAGCCGCAGTCCCGCGGCATCGTCCGCTCGCTGGAGACCTTCCTGGACCGGGGCGCGACGACGGTGGTGGGCGTCGGCGGGCGCCAGGCGGACCTCGCCGACGCCTGGACCTCCCACGACCAGGCCCGGGTGGCCGTGCGCGCCGCCCGCCGGCTGCCCGGGCTGGGCGGCGTCGGGGACTGGGAGCGGCTCGGCGAGCACGCCGTGCTCCTCCAGCTGCCCGACAGCGCGCTCAACGAGTCCCTCCTCCCCAAACCGCTGCGCCGGCTGCTGGACGGCGGCGCCCACGCCCGCCTGGAGGAGACCCTGCGCTGCTTCCTGGAGAACGCCGGCTCGGTGCCGAGGACGGCGGAGATCCTGGAGGTCCACCGCACCTCCCTCTACTACCGGCTGCGGCAGATCCAGGAGATCACCGGCCTGGACCTCGACGACGGCGGGCACCGGCTGGTCCTGCACATGGGGCTGCGCCTGTGGGACCTGCTCCGCGCCCCCGCCGGGCAACCGTCCTGACCTGCGGCGTCACCGGTGACCGCTTGCTACAGAACGAGGACGCCGGGTTGCTACAGAGCGATGAAGCCCCGTCGGGCAATCCCTACGCCGGTCGGTGGTCAGCGGGGCGTGCGGGCGGCGAGAATCGTCACTACGAGCTGCCGCTCATGCCCGGCGACCCGCCGGGAGCCGATCCCTCAGCCATGCCCGCCGACACGAACGGATGCGAACCCGCCTCCTCGCACGTCCCCCTTCCGGAGAACCCCGGCGCGCTCGACGCCGTCGTGGACACGTTCCTCCCCCTGAGCACCTCCCGCGCCCGAACCCTCGCCCGCGCCGCGCCCCTCTCCCCGCGCCCCGCGACCGAGCGGCAGGCGGCGCGTCACCCTGACCACCCATCCGCCCTGAGCCACTGAGCCACACGAACCGGTCGGAGCCTCCCGTGATCCAGTCGGGTCCCTCACCCATGCCCGAAACCGCGCACCACCAGCCCGGCCAGGCCGCCCACGACGGCGGCGCCGGGTGCATCGACGTCCTCGCGCCGCCGCCCGGCGCCGACCCCGAGGACTGCCTCTACGTCGCCCTGCACCTGCACGGCCCGGCCTCGGTGCGCCGCGACGGCGCCAGCACCGCCCTGGAACCCGGCGACCTCCTGATCGGCACCACCCCGCACCCGGCGGGCCTGCTGTCCGACCCCGGGTGCCGGATGGTCCGCTTCCGCGTCCCCTGCTTCTACCTGGGCGTCCGGCACGGCGACGTCCGGCGCACCGGCGGGCTGCTGGCCCGGGGGGACGAGGGCATCGGCTCGCTCGCCTCCCAGTTCCTGCGCACCCTCGCCGCCCAGAGCCGATCCCACCACGCCCGGCCCGGCAACCACCTCGCGCGCAGCGTCTCCGACATCGTCGCCATCCTGGTGACCGAACTGCTCGAACGGGTCGACCCGGAGCAGCCGACCGCCGCGGCCGGGATCCTGGCACGCATCCGCGACCACATCGAGGAGAACCTCGCCGACCCGGAGCTCTCGCCCGAGTCGATCGCCCGCTCGCAGCACATCTCGGTGCGCTACCTGCACAAGCTCTTCCAGCAGGACGGCACGACCGTCGGCCAGTGGGTGCGCCGGCGGCGCCTGGACGCCTGCCGCCGGGAGCTGGAACGGCCCTCGCGCCGGCAGACCAGCGTCTCCGCCGTCGCCCACCGCTGGGGCTTCGTCAGCCACTCCCACTTCAGCCGGGCGTTCCGCGAGACCTACGGCGTCTCGCCGCGCGAGTGGCAGGCCTACGCCGCGCGCGCCGACGCCCGGCAGCAGGCCTCCTGACCCCCTCCACCCCCAGCCCGCCGGCCGGCGGGGCCGCCGGTCGACCGCGCGTCGACCGCGCGGACCCCGTCGGCCCGTCGCCATGCGAAAGGCCCGCCCCCGCCATGCCCTCCACCAGACCCACCGTCGTGCTCGTCCACGACGGCTGTTCCGACGCGACCACCTGGGTCGGCGTCGTCGCCGAACTCCAGCGCCGCGGCCTGACCGTGCTCGCCGCCGCCAACCCGCTGCGCGGACTCGCCCACGACGCCGGCTACCTGACCTCCATGCTCGCCGCCGTCGAGGGTCCCGTGGTGCTGGCCGGCCACGCCTACGGCGGCGCCGTGATCACCGAGGCCGGGACCGCCCCCAACGTCGTCGCGCTCGTCTACGTCTCCGCCTACCTGCCCGAGGTGGGGGAGAGCTACCAGGCGCTCGCGGGCCGCTTCGCCCCCTCGCCGCTGATCTCCCGGCTGCGCCGCACCTCGTACGCCACGGACGGCACGGACGGCACCGGCGCCGCGCGGGCGACCGAACTCTCGGTGCCCGGGGACTGCTTCGGACCGTTCGTCGCGGGCGACGTCGACCCGGAGCTGGCGGGGGTGCTCGCCGCGCTGCAGCGGCCCGTCGCCGAACGGGTGCTCACCGACGCACCCACCGCGGCGGCCTGGCAGGTCAAGCCGGCCTGGGCCCTGGTGACCGGCGCCGACCGGGCCCTGCCGCCGCCGGTCCAGCGCTTCACGGCCCGGCGGGCCGGCGCCACCACGCTGGAACTGCCCGACGCCTCGCACGCCGTGGCCGTCTCCCGGCCGTCGGCGGTCGCGGAGTTCATCCACGACGCCACCAGGCCGACTGCCTGAGCCCCCCGGACGCTGCCGCGCCCGGCCCCCGTTGTGCACGGGGGCCGGGCGCGGACGGGATCTCGGCCGGACCGGCTACTTGGCGAGGAAGGCCAGCAGCGCGGCGTTGACCTCCTCGGCGTGGGTCCAGAGCAGGCCGTGCGGCGCGCCCTCGATCTCCACGTAGTCGGCGGCGGGCAGCGCCTTGTGGAACTGGCGCGCGGTGCTGTCGATCGGCAGGGTGCGGTCGCCGGTGCCGTGCAGGATCAGCGCCGGCACGTCGATGCGGGCGACGTCGGCGCGGAAGTCGGTGTACCAGGTGGTCGGCGCGGCCGAGGCGGCGAAGGCGCCGCCGCCCGCCGCGACGTTCCAGCTGTTGCGGACGGCCTCCTCGCTGATCCGGCTGCCGAGGTTCTCGTCCAGGTTGTAGAAGTCGTTGAAGAAGTTCGTGTAGAAGGCGAACCGGTCGGCCTTCACGGCGGCGACCACGCCGTCGAAGAACTCCTGCGGGGCGGCGCCCTCCGGGTTCTCGTCGTTCTTCAGCAGCCAGGGCTCCAGCGAGGCGAGGAAGGCGACCTTGGCGATCCGCTCGGTGCCGTACTTCGCGACGTAGCGGGCGGTCTCGCCGGTGCCCATCGAGAAGCCGACCAGCACGGCGTCCCGGACGTCCAGGGTCTCCAGGACGGTGTGCAGGTCGGCGGTGAAGGTGTCGTAGTCGTAGCCGGTGGTCGGCTGCGAGGAGCGGCCGAAGCCGCGGCGGTCGTAGGTGATGACCCGGTAGCCGGCGTCGAGCAGGGCGGCGCTCTGCCGCTCCCAGGAGGCGCCGTTCAGCGGGAAGCCGTGGATCAGGACGACCGGCTGCCCGGTGCCGTGGTCCTCGTAGTAGAGCTCGATGGGGGCGGTGTTCTCCTGGCCGACGGTGATGAACGGCATGGTGAGGTCCTTTGTTCAGAGGTCAGAGGGGGTTGACCGGGCCCTGCCGCAGAGCTGCGGCAGGGCCCGGTCAGGGGGAGCGGCGGTGATCCGGCCGGTCAGCCGGCGGCGTGCGGGTCGATCATCGACTGGGCGTAGAAGACGCCGAGGCCGTAGGCGCCCGCGTGCTCCTTGACCAGGTCGGTCACGGCGACGTAGGTCTCGCTGCGGGCCCAGTCGCGCTGGAGCTCCAGCAGCACCTGCACCCAGGTGACCGGCACGGCGCCGGCGGCGGTCATCCGCTGCAGGGCGTGCTCGTGGGCCAGCGGGCTGACGCCGCCCGAGGCGTCGGCGACGACGTAGACCTCGTAGCCCTGGTCCAGCGCGGAGAGCGCGGGAAGGACCAGGCAGACCTCGGTCCACAGGCCGGACAGGATGATCTTCTTGCGGCCGGTGGCCTTGACCGCCTCGACCAGCGCCTCGTCCTCCCAGGCGTTCATGGAGGTGCGGTCGATGACCTCCTGGTCCGGGAAGACCGCGCGCAGCTGCGGGAGGATCGGGCCCGAGAAGGACTCGGCGGCGACGGTGGACAGGACCACCGGGACGTCGAAGATCTTGGCGGCCTTGGCCAGGCCGACGGTGGAGTTGATGATCGCGGTGCGGTCGCCGCTGCCGGTGCCGAAGAACATCTGCGGCTGGTGGTCGACGAACAGCATCATCGCGTTGTCGGGGGTGAGCAGGTCCGGGCTCGGGGCGGCGTGGACCGAGGCGAGGTCGACCATGGTTCTTTCCTTTTCGATACAGGGAATTGACGGTGCGTCACGCGCTCTCCGGTTCCCCGGGGCGCTACAACGACGACGCTAGTGCGCGACCGTCCGGCGCTCTGCTCGCTGTGCGCCCGGCACTGTTCCGAGGGCGCACGCCCGCCGTAGGGTGTCCCGAATGGACATCCGCACCGCCTCGGACGAGGACTGGCCGAGCATCTACCCGTTCTATTCCGCGATCATGGCCGAGGGCCGGACGTACGCCTTTCCCGAGGGGCAGAGCCTTGACGAGGCCGAGCCCTGGTGGATGGAGCAGCCCCCGGGCCGCACGGTCGTGGCCGTCCTGGACGGCCGCATCGTTGGTTCCGCCAAGATGGGCCCCAACAAGCCCGGCCGCGGCTCCCACATCGGCACCGCCTCGTTCCTGGTCGACCCCGCCCACCAGGGCCGGGGCGTCGGCCGCGCGCTTGGTGAGTACGTCGTCGAGTGGCACCGCGAGCAGGGCTTCCGGGGCATCCAGTTCAACGCCGTGGTCGAGACGAACGAACCGGCGGTCCACCTCTGGAAGTCCCTCGGCTTCGAGGTCGTAGGAACCGTCCCCGGCGTCTTCGACCACCCCGAGCACGGTTACGTCGGCCAGCACGTGATGTTCCGCCGCCTCTGAGAGGGCGTTCGATACTGATTTAGGCCGCCGCAGGCGGTTTCGGGCGGAGGTATTGCCCGACTTTGTCGGGGCTGGCGGTCAGGCGGGTG